>QWPB01000153.1 GCA_003671275.1 Planctomycetota bacterium
CAGTTGGAACTGTCGTTTTCCGTCGCCTCGGACGACACCGGTGGCGGCCCCTTCCGTCCGAAATCGGGGGACATCGTGCTCGTCGATATCGACGCGAACATGCTTGCGGCGGACATCTCCCAGCATGATGAGGGCCTTGCCGGTATTGTCGACCGATTCTCCAGGGCGGATGTTAATCTGTAGCACTTCCAGTTCCACCGCTCCGGCGGCGTCTGACAGAGTGGGGGTGTCGACGCGGTGGCGTTCGAGCTGGGTTTGGAGGCGAGTGGCTTCCGCTTGTGCGAGGGCCACTGCCGCGCGGGCGATGGCTTTGTCCGGTTCCCAGGTGCCGGCACGCAGACGGGCTTCTTCAGCCTTGAGGCGTTCGACTTGAAACTTGGTGGCCAGCAGTTTCTGACGGCTGGAGACGACCGAGGCGTCCGTGGTGGCCTGGTCTCGGGCCAGTCGTTCCTGGCGGTCATTTTCATCTTGCCACTGAATCACCATGGCCTCCGACTCCTGTCGCAGTGCGACGATCGGTGGGATGTCCTCCGCACGGGGCAGCTGTTCCAGTTTGACCAGCTCGGCCTGAACGCTGGCGAGCCGGGCTTCCATCGCGAGCAAGTCCGCGCGGACTTGGCGGGTGTCCAGTTGGAACAACGGCGTTCCCGGTTGAACCCGCTGGCCGACTTTGACCAGAACCCGATCGATGATTCCGGGGAGATGGGTGCCGATCGAAATGTTCTCCGTGGCGGCTTCGACCAGTCCCGCCCCTGCCACGCGATTCAGGTAAGGCGATGTGGCCGGCTGAATCGGAGGTGTGGTCATGGGAACCTCGCGCTGACGCGACTGAATATGGTTAATCCCAAACGCCAGCATTCCGAAGGCGACCAGCGGCAGGAGCCAGGTTTTGAACATGATCGGCAGGTCCGTTGCGATGCGATCGGGCTTCCCCGTGCGAATCGGTGAATGAATGTGGGGGGCAACAAGTTCTGAGCAAGCGGTCAGGGCCTTGCGGTGGTGGTGCCATCCTGGATGCTTTCGACCAGTCCATCGGACATGAAGACGATGCGATCTCCCAGGTCAAATACACGGTTGTCGTGTGTCACTACGATCACGGCTCGATCTGGACGCACAGTGACGCGCTTGATGAGATCCATGATGAGCCTGCCCGATCTGGCATCGAGAGCCGCAGTCGGTTCATCGCACACGAGCAGTCGCGGTTCATTCACGAGGGCCCGAGCGATGGCCACCCGCTGTTGCTGGCCGCCGGAAAGCTGAGAGGGGAACGATTTGACCCGGTCCGCGAGGCCGACCTCTTTCATCATGATGTGGGCTCGCTCCACAGCTTCTCGGCGGGAGACACCCCGGACGATGAGTGGGACCGCAGCATTCTCGACAGCTGTCAGTGCCGGGATCAGGTTGTATTGCTGAAACACGAAACCGATGTTCTCGGCGCGGAAGCGGACCAGCCGACTCCCGCGCAAGGTCTGGCGATTCTGTCCCAGCAACACGACTTCGCCCGCCGTGGGATCCAGTAGACCGGCCAGGATAGAGATTAGCGTCGTCTTGCCACATCCGCTGGGCCCCACCAGTAAGGTCATTTGGCCATATGGGATGTCCACGTCAATGCCGCGCAAGGCCAGTACTCGAGTTTCCCCGGCACCATATTCCTTAGTGACGCCGCGACAGTGAACAGCCAGTGAGGGCAGGGGAGTGGACAGTTTGCAACCTTCGGTGAGTACGTGAAAGCGTGGTGGGGCTTTCGAGTGAAGCGGGGAACGAGTGCCTACTTGAAGACCATCGCCGGTTCCAGGACAAGAACCTTGCGGAGGCTGAGCAGACTGGCGACAACGATGATCAGTCCCACGGCTCCAGCGGCAATGCTGGCCACCTGCCACGGAACCCACATCCCGCGCAGATCCGGCTGGCCACTACGCTCCATCATCTCAAAGAATAGAGCGGAAAACCCGAGACCAATTCCGTATCCCATGGCCCCCACCACTCCAGCCTGGAACAGGATCATGCCAATCAGTCGCAGGTTGGTGACTCCCATCGCCTTGAGCGTTCCCCAGTGTTTGAGATTTTCGATGGTGAACAGGTAGAACGTCTGTCCGGCGATCGCAGCTCCCACGACGAAGCCCAGCGTGACCGTGATTCCGAAGTTGATGGGGATTCCCGTGTTCTCGATGAAGTAGCCGATGTTCATCCAGAAGAAAGCATCCCACGTCATCGCCTTGAGGTCGGTCTGCTTCTCGATCCGCTGGCAGAGTTCCTGGTGAATTTGTCCCGGGGCGGCCTTGGCGAGAACGAAGGAAAGCGAGTTCCTCTCGCGCGGGGTGAACTGGATCGCCTGACTGTATCGGGCGTAAATTACGGGAAAGGTTTGAAAGGGCGGCGTTACTTTGCAGGTGCCCACGATCACAGCCCGGCGGTCATTCATGTCCAGGGTTTTTCCCAATTGAATGGGCTGACCGGGGAACAGGCGTTTGTAGCCATCTTCGTCGATGATGATCCCGTCCGGGCGACGCAGGTCGAGCGGGTTTCCGCGAAGCATTTCGAGCGGGGCACCGGCCAGCGAAGCGTCATCGACGCCGATGAGAATCCCTTGGGTAAAGTTCCCATCGCGAGCGTTGAGTTCGGGGGAGTCGCGATCGATGGTGCGGACCCGGACCAGCGACTTGGATAGTCGGACCGCCCATTCGACCCCGGCCACACCCCGGACCTGGTAGAGCCGGTTGTCGGGCATTGGGCGGATTTCGTCGATGTTCCGCTGCTTGCGGTCCATGACCCAGATATCCGCTGAAGAGATATCAATGATTTGGCTGGATGTTCGTCGCATCAGCCCTACAAAGATCGATGACTGCTGGGCAATCAACAACGTACCGAAGGCCACGCCAAACACTATTCCCAGGTATTTGGTCCGGTCTCCCGTGAGCATTTTCCAGGCGAGCCAGTTCACGAGCTTTCTCCTGGCTTCGAGGCGACAGCACCTTCACGAGTGGCCACAGATTGCAACCCCCCGAGACTGAATTCGGTGATCCGCCGGGCAGATTCTTCAATTGTGGTGAGCTGCTGGAAGTGGTTTTCTCCGACCAGCAATCGGCCAATCGGGCGGTGGTAGCGGTAGAGCAGACATTGCGCCACCACACTGAAGGCCAGGCCCTGACGTTCGACCAGGGGCACACTCGGCGGCAGCAGTTCGGTGACGACACACAACAGCTGGGCGAACAAGGGATCAATGAACTCCCGGACAAGGGCTTCGCAGGCCGACGTGGGGCGGGCCAGTTCACGCATCATCAGTTCGGTGTGCCAGGATGGCGTCTCTGCGTCCAGCATGACGGTCATCATCTGATGGATGATCGCTGCCAGTTTTTGCGGAGGAGTCGCCCCTTCTGCCCAAGGCTGAGGTGAGGGGGGCTGGTGACAGTGCGCGTGCTTGACAGCCTCGATATACAGTCGCTCTTTGTCGCCAAAATGGTAATGAATCGAGGCCACGTTCGTTCCGGCGTGCTGACAGATTTCGCGAACGGTAGTCGACTCAAACCCATCTCTGGAGAAGAGTTGTCCGGCAGTTTCGATCAGCTTCTGGCGGGTGGCGTCCATTAAACATCCGTTTGAAACAAGCGCATGACTCATTTTAGTCGGTGACTGTCGAACTGCAAGTGCAGGCTTGCCGTGGGGCCTGTTCACACAGGACGATCGGTTCTGAACGGGAAGGGACTGGCATATTTTGCGCGACGTCACCTGAGCAAGGGGGGGGCCATTTTGGATGCCCAAGTCTCTGGGGGGCCAATGTGGGGGGCATCTATGACGGCTTGGCGATCAGGAGCCTTTGCACACCACGCCTATTAAAAATCGAGCCACGCTCCCGCGCCAAACAGGTGGTCATGCTTGCCCGGGAATGAGTATTGCAACGCGGGGCCGTTGTAGTATTGAACACCGACCCGCCACAGGCGTTGCGACAATGTGCCGCGCCACTGCCAGCCTGCCTGGGCGGTGATGCTGGTCATGAAGTCGAAATCTTCCCGGGAGTGGCCGTTCACGGCGACGAACGGAGCCCCCCTCTGGCCAAACACCAGGGGGCTGTACTGAATCCCGTACTGCAACTCGAGAGGCTCGGCTCCATCCTCTGCGCTGAAGGCGTATGCCACTTCGCCGTAGGTTTGCCAATCGTTGTCGATATCATAGGTGACACCCACGATGGCCGAATCACGAACATAGTTGAACCGCGGATGTCCGGGATTCGCAATCACAAACTCATCACCCAGATGCGAGCTGAGGTGGTAATAACCAGCCTTGGCGTGCCATGGTCCTTCGGCCCATGTCACCAGAAGGCCCGCCCGGTAGTCGGTGGCTTCGAGCATGGTGGACACGGTTCCCGGCAATACGCGGGCCAGGGCCGCGCCTTCAACATCCAATTGCCAGCCTTGTGGTCGAAAAGCACCGTCCGTGCCATACCGCACCAGGCCGATGCGGCCTCCTAGTGTGTTTTCCCACACCGTTCGTCCCGTATCGTCTTTCATCCAGATACTGGACATTCGAGGTTCTTTTTCACCTGCCAGATAGGAACGGTACATCAATCCCGCAGGCATCGCGTGCCACTCCGAAGAACGACTGGCAGACAAATGGGAATCCTCTTGCGGCTCCCGCCAGCGCTGCCTCGAAATGGAGGCCACGCGAGTTTCCTCTGGATCACGTCGAGACTGTCCGTTCGGGGCGGTGGTCTCATCCAGATTCAGCCAGGCATCGGGGGCTGTTTCCGGTTCCGCCTGTTCGCTGGGTTCTGCAAAGATCTGATCGGGTGACAACTCCAGCGCGGTCAGGTGTACTGGTGTTCCAGTGTTCGCTTCCAATTTCCCAAACTGAGCCGTGGAGGGGGCTGGAAAGGCTAAAAGCAACACCATCCCAAGCATCGCGCCCAGGGATGCTCGGAGAGAACTGGTTGTCAGATCAGAAGTTCCGCAACACATGCGTTTCGGGGCCGTTCAAGACACACACGGAGAGCCGCTACACAGGACAATCGTCACTGTGCGTGCCTCCTGAATCGTCGCGCCAGCCCAAAGAATCCGGAAAAGCCGTACATTCAGACCCCGTAATCAGCGGGTCGCGCTGTAAAGTTCCAGAAGAGTTGAATGGATAGAATAGGTGGAATGGGTCGTGTGTGCGTCTTGAGAATCGGTGAGTGGAATTTCCTCCCCCTCTCCCCACGGGCGATTCCATTGATAATTAGGGTTTGGATGACCAGCTTCGCTGCGAAATCACCCACATGTCATGTCAATCCTGGACGCGTGGGATACGCGTCGTCACTTACCGCCCGTGGGGCCGGACTGGTTGTAAGTCCTCAGGGTATCGAGAGTAAAACTCTCTACTTCGTCCTCCCGAAGGTTTCGTTCGCGAAGCATGACTCCCGGTGCCGGTTCTTCCACGGTAGGAGCAGCATTGGCAGCCGCCAGACTGAACCCGTGTGGGACGCTCGTCAGCTCCCCAGTCCATTCGCCCTCGTGAGCCACTTCCGGTCGAGCGTCGCCCCAGCGGCATTGCAGCTTGTAGTCCCCCGGCGGCAGGTGGAATGCCGCCACGCCAGGGTCGGAAACGTCCCGCTTCTCTGAGTCAAACCGCAGCAAGAAGGACTTCACCGTGGTCGTGTGAAACGGCGGCAACATTTTGGGGAGAAACACCAGCAGGCTGTCGAACTGAGCGATGTATGCATGATGTTCCTTTCCGTTCTGGTCAATCGCCACGACCGAGAGCCCGTTATCACTTCGCCCGGTGTGGGTGAACAGCACATCTTTTTTGCTTTGATTACGCACCGTCAGTTCGATTCGCACCTGACTACCAATCCGCCAGTTCGGATCTTTGGCAACGCGCAAGCCCAGCACGAGCGGACCGTCGTCGCTCTCACTGCCGGGGGTTTCCAGAGTTGGCTCCATGAGGTCCCCGCCGAGCCCATGCGGAACTTCCTCTTGAAACTTCTGACAATGCACGCCGACTTTCTCATAGGCTTCGAGGGGACGCTGGGGGCGTGCAGGTTTTGCTACGTAGGGTGGCGGAGAGGGCGGCGACTCGACCACCACATTCGGCCCGCACTCCGCTCCGACATGTAGCGCCACGTTGTTGAATGTGACGACATGCTGAAAAGGTCGCAGGCGGTACTCGACGTGCGAGACCTGGTCGAAGGGGACATCGAAGAGGTTGACATCCCATTGCGATTGTCCGTCTTGGGTGTTCGTGGTTCCGGTGGTGGTGTGACGCTGGCCCTTTAGGTCGACCAGCACCGCTTCGATGGTGGTGTACTTCAGGTCCGGGTTCGCGGGTTGGCCCTTCCAGACGACGCGGGTGTGCTGTCCCTTGTTTTGTCCCTGATTGAGATTGACCTCGCCAAAGGGGAATTGATCGAACGCGGCAAATCCTTGGGCCTGCCCCTCTTCGATCACGGGCTGGATCGAGTCATAGACCTTACGAAACGGGGCAGGCACCTCAGCGGGCACTTCAACCGCCTTCGCCTTCGGCGGCACCTTCGGATCGACCGTCAACACCCGATACGGCCCCCACTCGCCGGGGATCCCAATCCGCAGCCGCTGGACCTGCTGGTTCCAGGTCAAGACGCTCATCGGCCCGATCGTGCTGTCACCGGATTCGATTGTCGGTCCCGAGAACGGGAGTAGTGCCCGCTGCTGGGGTGTGAATCCACGGACCCGGACGATGAAGTCGCGATAGTCCTCATTCGCCCAGTCACTGAAATCAATCACACCCGGCGGCATGAGGACGGCTTTCAGTCGTTCTGCCCAGTCCGGGGCGGGATCAAACTTCTTTCCATACGGTGTCCAGCTCTCTTTACCCGGCTCGCGGAAGGGCGTCACTCCCAGCAATTCCAGCTCCAGTCCACCGGGCAGCGTGGCCACAATCTTTTTGGAAATCTCAGTTGTTGAGAACTTGCCGTCCACGTTGCCGCGCACTGCATCCGCTCGCGCCCGCAGCGGCTGGTCTCGCAGTTCGTTCATGGTTGGCTCAATGCCAAAGAGCGTTCCCTGTTGCCCGTCAAAGTTGTAGAACGCATTGCTCTCCGTTACGACGTCTTTCCCCATTTGGGCATGCATGTTCCCTTCGAGGTAGATCTGGAAGGCAGAGTCCTCTTTGTTTTTTTCGTCTTTCCCGCGACTCGCAGCTTCATCTTCCGGGAGCCAAATCACCGCCCGATCCGCCGACAACTCGACATGTGTCGGCACGAGATGACCGTTGATCCGGATCGGGCTGTTTTCCAGGATGAAGTGAACTCCTCCGTCGATTGTCTGAATCAACTCCGGCGGAGTCCGGGAGCGATTCACATCGCTATGGAATTGGAGAACTTGACCGGAAACGCGAGGCTGAATTTTCAGCGATCGAGTCTGAGAATCCATCGGCTTCGGCATATCATGCTCCAGCTTCGTGTGGATCACCTTGAAGGGGGCCGAGGTGGCGGGGCGTTCGTACTGCTTGTAGGCGACCTCCTGGAACTCGAAGCGGTGCCGGTAGGGGCGGATGCGGAAGCGAATATGGTTGAGTTTTTCGGCGTCTACGGGCCATTCCCATTCGACATTCCAGCGCTCCTTCCCTTCCTTTTGGTCGCTGCTGACAGCCCGGCCAAACAGTTCATCGTAGGGCTTCGGGAGTGGTCCGGCTTTCTTCGGAACGCTCTCGATCTCAACGGCATAGTCGTACTCGTAGCCCTGCGGAGCTCGGAGGACTAACCCCAGCTGGACCGGATCGTTGGCGGCCCTCGCCGGATCATTTGGCTTCTTCGTCAGAGGGCGGAGCCCGTGGGCTGTCACTTGTCCATATCCTTCCGGATACGGCGTCCCTGGGTCGAGCGGTCCTTCCAGTTGCCCCTCCTTCGTGATCGTCCGCCACGGTCCCCACGGCTCGTCGGTGATTCGCACGGTGGGATGTTCGCCCCAGAGATATTGACCATCCTTTAGATCTTCATAGAGGACCGCCATGCGATAGGGCCGCCCCTCCGGAACCTCGTCATCCCCAGAAACGACCGCCGGTTGATAGCGATGGCGGAACGACGGTTTCGCCCGCAGCCCGTGGACCTCAAACAGGTACAGCGGCGCGAGTTGGCTCTTGTCATCCCCATACAGCTTGGGCAACTGCTGCACCCAGTCCGGGGCGAGCAGCGGTTGGCCGTTGGTATTCCAGGTCTCTTTCTTCGGGACCGAGTCGTAAGTCAGGCCGATGAGGTCGATGCGTGGCTGCACTGGCTGAGCCTCGGGAGTCGGCGACTTGGCGACTGGTTCTTCCTCAGTTTTCGCGACCTCAATCGACTCCACCGAAACCTTCGGCTTGGCTTTCTTCCCCGGTTCGAACGACACGTTCTCGAACTTGATGAAGTGCCGATACGGCCGCAGGCGGTATTCCCAGCGGGCGATCTTGTCGACGGGCAGATGGTCGGATGTCAGATACTGTAGAGTCGTCCTGTTCAGGATGTGGGATGAATTCCACGGGTAGGCATCTTTCAACGGCTGCCCATCTAGGCCGATGGCCCGGACTTCGAAGTCATATCCCCAATCTTTCTCATCGAGTATGAACGACTCCTGAAACTGCAAGGAGAGCTCGCCTTCCCCCGGATTGGCGGGGTCCGGTCCGCAGTGCTCGACGCGAATCTTGTCGTAATACTTTTTCTCAAGCTCAGTGAGATTCAATTCGTTGAGCAGTGCTCCATCGGGGCCGACCTGCTGATACGGTCCCCAGGGATCGTCTGTGACTTTTACGGAGAACTTCTTGGCGTCGTTGGACTCTTTCAGCAGCATGCTCAGTCGAGTTCGGTAAGGCTCTGCGTACTCCGGTTCATTCCAACTCGTGGTGTCATTCAAATTGGTCTCATAAGATGGCGGTGACCTGAATCCGCGCATCTCAAACAGATAATCGCGAGCATCGGGATGCGGAGTCCCTTTACTGTCGAATACTGTCGAGTCGCCTACACGTCTAAACACCCTGGTCGCTTGCCAGTCGGGGACTTCCCCAATCGGCGAACCGTCTGGCTTCCAGCCGTCTTTGGAAGGGGCGAAGTTCTTTGTTATCCCAACGAGTTCGACCTCCAGCCCGCCGGGCAACTTCGCGACGAGGGGGCGTGTCGTCTTGACTGCTGCCTCTGGCGAGGGAATCTCCTCTGGATACACGATCGGAGTGACATCGACCCGCACCTCGGTCGGCTTCGCGGGGTCAGTGCATATCTGGTCGAACCTCACCAGATGGCGGTACGGTCGCAGGCGGTATTCGAACCGGGCCAAGCGATCAAGCGGCAGGTCGAAATACCTCGTGATTTCCGCGTGCGTTCGATCCCCCACCGAGTGTGATGACGACTTGGATTCGGTCACCTTCCCGTCGTCGTCGATCGCTCGAACTTCCATCTGGTAATACTCGTTGTGGTTTTGAGGTGTCCGCCACTGGAGCCAGCTGCGATCCAGGTTCTCGGCATCGAGCCCCGCCCGCATGTGTGTGACGAGTCGGTCAGGTGCGTCGGTCGCAGTGCGAATCGCTTCCGGGTTCAGAATCTCCCCATCGGCTCCCACCTGAATCCACTCGCCCCACGGTTCGGTGCCAATACGCAGATGGAACGCGGTCAGTGACTCGGGGTCCTTCGGAATTACGGTGACCAGTCGCGGGCCAATGGCAGGTAAGAACTGGGAGCTGGATGTCGATCCTTCGCCGACGACGTCAACAGACACAAAAGGCTTTGAACCGGCACTGCGAACTTCGTAAGCAAAATCCCACGCGCGATCGCTGCCGGGGCCTTCATTGCTGCTGGAGTATCCGTTTCCATCAGGTCGGACCTTGTAGTGTGACCGTTGTGGCCAGTCGAGTCGGCCCGGAGAGGGCTTCCCGTCGGGTGTCCAGCTCTGATCCTCGGGCAGATCGTTCCGCACGATCCGCAGCAGTTCAATCTCAACTCCGCCGGGAACCTGGGCGGTGAACCGTGGGTCCGGCTCATGCGTTGGCGGCAACGGGAGCGAGCGGTGCTCGACCGCCACTTGAGCTCCGGGAGTTCGATCCAGCGGGACATTCTTGAATGTGATGAAGTGCCGATAAGGCCGCAGGCGGAACTCGGCGTACGCGAGTGACTCCAGCGGGACCGGACCACCGGTGGCCCAGGTCACCAACCGACGACCGTCCTTGGAAGGAGCAGGGCGCGCAAAGGTCTTCCAGACTTTGCCGTTCTTGTCGACAAACTGCACCTCGATATCAAACACTCCGCTCTGGTAGTCATCATGCGTCGCCGGCTCCACAAGCACGAGGTGCAGTGGCTTGTCACTCGAATCCGTGTCTCTCAAAGCTGACAGCCGAACAATCTGAATTTCCTCGTACAACTTCTGATCCGGGGCGAATGTCTCGATCGTGTTGATCCGCTTCCCCGACTTGTCAATTTGTTGCCACGGTCCCCACGGGCTGTCGGTCAGGGCCATCTCGACCGTCAGTGGCTGACCGGGTTCCTTGGGCAGGTA
This sequence comes from Planctomycetota bacterium, assembly GCA_003671275.1. Lineage (GTDB taxonomy): Bacteria > Planctomycetota > Planctomycetia > Planctomycetales > Planctomycetaceae > TH-plancto1. The sequence goes on from QWPB01000153.1 coordinate 10,464, forward strand.
GCTCAACCGACGACGGATGGTGTCGTCGGCATTCACGCTTTCGAACTGCGTCAAACTCTTCTGATTCAGAATCACCCAGGCCGGGTGCGACCGCAGGCCCCGACTCTCAAACAGCAGATCGCGAGCCAGTGGATTCGGTGGGAGTTTGGAAGCTCCGTCGGTTGTTATCGTGAATCGATCCCCGTCGTTCGAGAACGTTGCCCCGCGCGGCCAGTGACCGGCTCCTTCGATGAGCGACCCATCGGCCCGCCAGCCCTCCGAAGTGGGAGCTGCGTTGGGGGTCACTCCCACCAGCTCAATCTCCAGTCCCCCGGGCAGCTTCGCAGTGACGCCGTTCGGCTTGGGGAACTCTCCACTCCCAATCGCCACCAGTTGGGTCTTCGTCGCCAGATACAGCGTCTGATTCGCCGCTGCGAGGTTTGCGTGCCCGGATTTCTCGACCTTATGCTCAGCCAGGATCTGCTTCTGGCGAGCGAGGGCGAAGATGGTCAGATCGCCGTCCTCGTCGATGACCCACACCTTCCCATCGGCGATCAGCGGACCGCAAGGGCTCGCCGCCCATAGATCGTGACTCCAGAGGAGCTTCCCCGTCGCAGCGTCGAGGCAGTGAACATAACCATTCAAATCCGTGGCTATGAGCAGTCCATCGTGAATCGCTGGGAGGCTGTTAGAGTGGTGCATCTGTTCGTCATGTTCGATCTTGCCGTTCTGGTTGAGATCGTCGCTGTTGTAGACCCACACGACCCCACTGTGGGGATTCGGGCGGGTGAAATCTCCCTTGTCGGGCTCAACGGCGACTTGCTTGTGGGGAATCACCACATCGGGAGCGGACTTGTTGTAAACGAGTTCGCTGCTCAGATCACCGCGTTTCGTGGCGTCGATGCACCACAAACGGCTCGTGTCGACAGCGCCGTCGGTGTTATTGCCGACAGCTGCGTAGACTCGATCGCCCACCACGACGGGCGTGGTCGCGATGCCGCGTTCACGCCAGAGCCTCGCGGTCTTGGGGTTGAGATCAAACTTCCAGAGCAATTGCGTCTCGCCCCGCTGGATCGCCTCCAGATCGTACGCGTAGAGCCACCCGTCGTACCCGGCGAAAATGGCCTGCCACGTGCCATCGATCAGCGCCGCTGCAGGAGCGATGGGGACTCCCCCCGAACAGCCGTGGCAGTGGATGTTCGAGCTGGGCGTCTTGTCCGACCAGACGAGTTCACCGGTCATCTTGTCGATCGCCAGAAAGGCGGGAGCCCCGGGGGTCGCGGGTTTCTGATCCGACTCATCGACATCGCTCGGGGAGTTCAGCAGCAGCAGATTCCCCGCAATCGTCGGTGTGACGCTGGCGGCTCTCTGCGGGCGAACGCCGAGGGTGCTGACCAGATCGTATCGCCAGGCCACGTCGGCGGATTCAGCTCCGGGCGCTGACGCTTCCGGCTCGGGGAGGCCATCATCTTCGTTGTCGCGATGCCCGTTCAGATCAAGGCATACGACCTCGCAGCGATTGGTCACCAACCAGACGCGGTCTCCCTCGACAACCGGGACCAAGCAGATACGGAGTAATGGCCAGTCTTTCTCCAGCCCCTGCATGCGGGGGCTGCTGTATTGCCACAAGAACTTTCCCGTCGCCTCGTCAAAGCATTGCAGGCAGATCACATCGTTGGTCTTAGGAAACCTGGGGTCGCGTCCGATGGCGTTGTTGGTCCCGATGAGCACCTTGCCCCCGGAGACAACGGGAGAGCTGAACGCGAAGTCCCCGATCGGCTGAGACCAGCGGATGTTCTCCTGCCGGTCCAGATGGAATTGAGTGGGGAGATTGGTTACTGGCGAGATCGGGTTGTGCGCGGCACTGCCGCCGAGTTGCGGCCAAGACGCCAGCGATGTGACAGGCTCAGAGAATGCTGCGGGCCTCTCTGGGCGATGCAGAACCTGCACTCTGGCTTGTGGTTCTGTCTGATGCCCCGCTTTCAAGGAAATATCGCGGAATCGCACCTCATGAGTGAACCTCTGGAATCGGTATCTCAACTTTGCGACTTGGGATTCCGGAACTGCGTAATGCCTGAGTCCAAGGATACGGTTTCCTACTGCCCCTCCCGGCGGAATCTCATTGCCCGCCATGTCCAGCGCAATCTGTTCGAAGTGAATCTCTTGATGTACACCGCTCTTGAATTGGAGCCCGATTTCACATTGTGTGGCTGCCAGACTGCTCGGGGTCCGCCCCACGATAGGTGCCAGCGGTCCCGGGTTCTGACTTGCCTCGGGAGACTTGAGGTCAATCGTGTACCAAGGACTCCAGGCGTCGAACGACAGGAGAACCGTTAATTCTCCAGAGACTGCATTAGGGGAGAGATTTGTCGAGCAAAACCGAATATCCGTGATCTGATTCTGTTCGGCTCTTCTTCGGCCCATAGACGACACTGAACCGTGGCCTCCTGTTCGATTCGACTTCAAGCGAACTCGGGATTGGCTCGGCGAGTCCACTCCAGAAAACCGAGTCACAATTCCAATCTGCCGTCCGTTCATGGGATCATCGTTGAAGAGGTCGCGTATCGGGTCGCCGAGATCAACACTCGCCGACAGGTTCGACCCATCAGGGCTCCACCACTCGGAATCAACAAACCGAAGTCCCAGGACTTCGATTGTGCCAAAGCCATCGATCTCCGCCTTGGCCCCCGGAACGAATAACTCACTGGAGCCGTCATGATTGGTGCTGGCAACTGCTGCCAGGGCAATCAATCCAATTCCGATCAGCCCGCAGAGCGTAATGCTTCCGTTCGAGAGTCGAAGTTGTTCCACATCCCGATGGAACAGCCTTCTCACCCGTCCCAACAGCGACCCGCCGCTGGCTCCGACAGCCAGCGTGGTCGGTGTTCCGCGCAGCTCCTCGACAGCCAGCAAGGCCCGGCTGTAGTCCAGGCGATTGCCGAGCATGGCCACTGCGATATCGTCGCAGCAGTTCTCGCGCTCACACCGGATCTGGTGCGACAACCACCAGACCGCCGGGTGATAGAAGAACACGGTCTCGACCAGTGTCTGGATCAGATTCGCTAAATAGTCATGCCGCCGGATATGAGCCAGCTCGTGGGCCAGGATGGCCTCGAGCTGGGAGGCGGGCAACCCCGTGACGATGCTGGCGGGAAGCAGGATCACGGGTTTCAAGTAGCCCGCGACGATGGGCACCTGGACAATGGCGGATTGCAGCACCTGAACCGCTTGAGTGATCCGCAATCGCTGGGCGGTCGCCGCCAGGACCGCTTGAACCGTGGCGGGAACCGGAGAGACGCCGGTCGTCCGCAGTCGTCTGACTGTGAACCAACTCCAGAGTGGACGGACGGCAAAGGCCAGCACCCCTAGCGACCAACCCCACACGATCGTCGAAAGCCAGGGGGTGACAGCCTGCTGGACATGCGTACTCCAAGCCTGCGTCCGAATCGCGGGCTGAAGGGCTGTGATCGGAGTGGGGGCATCGATTGCCACGGGCGATGCGTTAGTCGTGGAGGCGGGAATCGGTATGAGTACGGGGGCCGTCGGTTCGAGCCTGGGGACCGCCACCAGCGCGGGGCGGGGAGTGGCGATCATGGGGGCGTCGGCCATCGGCGACAGTGGTTCCGACTTTGGCAACCAGTTCCACGTCACCAGCGGAGCCACGACCACCAGACCCAGCAGTCCTAGCAGCACGACATACCGCGCCATGGCACTGGTCCGCCGCATGGCCCACTGGACAACAAACGCCCCCGCAGCCAGCAGCGCGAGCTGCCACAGCGAATGGACCAGCACCCAACCCAGTCGTTCAATGAAATTCGACATCGGTCACTCCCGGAATGGGAAGCTAGCTGGGACGGGCTGGAAAGCCCATCCTACGGGCGTTCCAGTTGATCGAGCAGTTTGCGGACCTCGTCGAGTTCCTCGCGGGTCGCCTTCGTCGACGACAACGCTTGCAGCACCAGGCTCATCGTTGACCCGGCGTAGACCTTCTCGACGAGGTCAGTGAGCATTCGCTTGCTCGTCTTCTCGCGGCTGGCGACGGCTCGGTAGATGTGAGGGCTGGCCTCCTCGTCGCGTTTGACGAGGCCCTTTTCCAGCATGACCGACAGCATCTTGACGGTTGTCGAGTAGTTGGTGCCTTTTTCGGCTTCCAACCGCTTGTGGACTTCCCGCACCGGGCTGGGGCCCAGTTCCCAGAGGATACGCAGGATTTGCAGCTCCACTTCCGTGGGTTGCCCTGGAATTGGCCTGGTCATTCGGAAGCCTCCGGTTGCGGTAGCGAAAGTGTTCGCTAGCTAGGTTAGCGAACAGTTTCGCCATTTCAAGAGGAGTGGCGAAAGTATTCGCTAGAATGTTAACGTGGGCTTGTGTGGGGGAGAGTTCGATGTCGTCAAAGATTCGGATGTTGCGGAACATTGGGCCGTTGAGTTCGCGGTGGTTGCGGGACGCCGGTCTGATTTTCGTCGACCAGCTGCGGTCGTTGGGGCCGGTGGCGGTTTACCAATTGCTTCAATCAAAGGGTTATCCTGTTTCTCGTAATCTCCTCTGGGCGTTAGCGGCCGGGCTTCAGGATCGAGACTGGCGGGAGCTTACACTCGACGAGAAGTCTCAGTTGGAGAAGCAGTTGCTTGAGTGACAATGATTGTGGTGCCGGGTGGTATTTTGGTCTCAGTCCGCGCCAGCAGTCGCCGTGGGATGGACGTATCGTGTATGCTGAGGAGCTCCAGCTGATCGGATGGCTGGAGGTGTGAAGGTTCTCCGGAGGAGGGGCTCCATGTCGGCTGCACAATGGACATCATTGATGCCGAATGATCTGCTCGCGCGGCTGGAACGTTTGCGGATCAATCCTCAGAAACGGAAAACGAACCGGACACAGGGAGAGCATCTGTCTGGCAAGGGCGGGACGAGTATTGAGTTCTCAGACTACCGTGACTATGTGGCAGGGGACGATCTGCGCTATGTGGACTGGAACGTCTTTTCACGGCTGAATCAGCCGTATTTGAAACTCTATGCCCACGAGGAAGAGATGCAGGTGCCGATCCTGCTGGATGCATCGACTTCGATGAACTTTGAGGGGAAGTTTGATCTGGCTCGGCAGATTGCCGCTGCTTTCGGAATGGCGGGACTGACAAGTGTGGAAAAAGTCAGCGTTTATTCATGTGCTCAGGTGGGGCAGGCCCCGGCGATCTTTCCGGGGACTCGCGGACGGGCGGCGGTGAAGCGGTTCATGGCGTTTCTGGAAGGCTTGCAACCGGGTGGGGCGTTTCCTATCGATGCGGCGATTGAGGATGTGCTACAGCGTCGTCGGGGACGAGGCGTGGCCGTCGTGATCTCCGACTTCCTGACGTTTGGCGATGTGGGCAAGGCGTTTAACAAGTTGCACGGCTCCGGTCTGGAAGTGTTCGCGATCCAGATTCTGGCTCCCTCGGAGCGGAACCCGGAAATGAGCGGGGATTTTCGGTTCGTGGACTCCGAGAGCGGGCAGACGCTCGACATCTCGTCGGTGGGCGAACTGGTCAGCCTTTATCAGGCTCATCGGCAAGCTCTGGAAGATCATCTGGCGGGTGAATGCCAGAAGCGGAATGGGCGATTTCTGAGTCTGACAAGCGATCAGCCGATTCGGTCGGTTGTGTTCGATGAGCTGGTCCGCAAAGGCTGGCTGAAGTGACGGTGTGTGCCCTGTCATTGACAGGGCACTGCGGGTGAATCCACTTCCTCCTCTCTCAAACCCCCTCGGCATTCATGAGTTGGTTTCCAGGATTCTCGGCTCCACTCAATGCGTGGCTGTTGTTACTGACGGCCCCGGTGGTGCTGGTCTACTTCCTCAAGCTGAAGCGGACGCAGAAGGAGATCCCCTCGCTGCTGCTTTGGCAGCAGGTGATCGCCGACCAGCGGGTGAATTCACCCTTTCAGCGATTTCGCAAGAATCTGCTGCTCTGGCTGCAATTGGCATTGCTGGTACTGTTGGCCACCGCTGCCACTCAGCCGTTTCTCGGGAGTCGCGATGGGAATGTTGCGAAGCTGCCCATTCTCATCGACTGTTCCGCCAGTATGGGGGCCATCGACGCGACCACGAAAAAGACTCGGCTGCAATTGGCCAAGGATCAGGTTTTGCAGATCATCGATGGATTGCCATCGGGCCAACAGCTGATGCTGATCGCGGTTCACTCTTCGGCGCAGCGTCTGACCTCGATGACGAGTAACAAGGTCGAATTGCGAACGGCGCTCGATCGGCTGGAAGTCGCGGATGTCCCGTCACGACTGGAGGATGCCTTTTCCCTGGCGAGCGGCTCTGTCAAGACGGACAAGATCTCGACGATTCGCCTTTACACCGATGGCAATGTGCCCTTGCGCCGGAATCCGGCAACCGAGACCGATCAGGCCGTCATCGACTTCGATCTTCCCTTTCAGGTGGATTATTTTCGCATTCCTTCCACGGGAGGGAATGTCGGCATCACCTCTTTGAATGCAACCCGTTCAGGGGTTCGTGACTGGCAGGTTTTCGTCCGGGCCGAGTGCAGTCCTGATGCTGCGGGCGATGTTCAATTGCGGCTTATCGATCTGGAGACCCGGACGGTCATCGGAGAAGAGCGGATTGTGCTGAATCCTGGTGAGTCGAGTCGGATTGTGTTTTCAGTGAATGGCGATGTGGCCAAGCGCTTGCGGGCCGAGTTGACGCCCCAGGGGTTCGATGCGCTGGCTACGGACAATTCCGCCTGGATTGAGCTGCCGGTCTCCCGTGATCTGCTGGTTTTTTGCCCAGAGACACTTCCTGCGGTGCGACACGCCCTGCGGGGTATGGAGGGGATTCAAGTGGAGCCCGTCGCGGGGCAACCGGCGTCTGCAGTGGTTTACGATCTCGTGATTTCCGACAGTCTGGAAGACCTGGCCCGAGAGGCCACGACCTACCTGACCATTGGCCAGTTACCCCATGATCTGGCTGGTAAAGTGACGATTCAGGATTCGAACGCCACCGTCGTTGACTGGAAGCGGGATGCCCCCCTGTTACAGCATGTGCAGATGCTGGATGTCGACTTTATCGACAGCCCTCAATTGATGAAGGATGTCACCGAATCGAATTTGGAACGGCTGGGATATATGACATTATGTCATGGGACTCAGGGGCCACTGATCCTGGAACGGCGAGCCGGACCACGGCTGACAATGCACTGGCTGTTTCAGCTGGATCGGACCACACTGCCGTACCGCCTGGCGTTTCCGATCATGGCCACGAATCTGGTGAATCTGGCACTGAACCAGGCGGAGCTGTCGGAAGCCAAGGGGCCAGCCACCGGGATTCTGCCGCCGGTCAAGCTGGATCGGTCTGCGGAGTATCTGGTGACCAACCCGCAGGGAGTCCACCAGACCGCGCAGTCCGATAAGGATGGCTGGATCACGGGGATTCCGGCGCGCCGGGTCGGTCCCTTCGAGTTTCGGCAGGGCGGGGTGCTGGTGCGTGAGATGGGGGTCAGCCTGCTCAATGCCCGGGAGTCGTCTCTGTCGGGCGTGGATACACTGGTCGCGAAGGAAGCTGAGGTCTCGGCGAATGAAATGAAATCTTCGATGGACCGCCCGCTGTGGACACTGTTGGCCGGGGGGGCGCTGATCGTGTTGATGGTCGAATGGTGGTTCTATCAGCGGCGACCAGGAAGTGTGTAAAAACAAGCCATCGGACGGTGATGTGATCTGTTTCGATTCCGATACAATCCGGCGATGAACGCTGATTCACCTTCGACGAACGAACGCCTTTCCCTGGAGACACTGGAGTCTCTGGTGATGGAAGCTGAGCCCCGGGTTCTTTTCGTGGAACCCCGGATCGTGCGGCGAGTGATTATCCAGGATCGCCGCATTCCCGGGCTGGGGCTGCGGGTGCCGCATTCGCGGGTCTATACGATCGAGCGGGAGCGGCTACTAGTGATTGCCGACCGCTCAGAACTGGGGTTGTCTCCGGCTCAAGAGCTTCCTCGACGGGTGATCCTGATCGCCCGTCCGACGGATGACGAAGAATTTGAACACCAGGCCAACGAAGATCGCCTGCATGCCTTCTGGAGGTTGGTGTTTCATGGCCGCGTGCATGCCGAAGTCGAACAGCGGATTGACGATCACGAATACAATGCTCGCAAGATTTCGGAACTGGTGCGTCGTGTCGGTGCGGGGGAACTGGCTGAGATTCGGCAAGTCCTGACCAAGGACGAATTGTTGCTGCCTCCTCAAAGTGACGAAGAGGTTTTCATCGAGTTCCTCGCGGTGGCGTTGGAACTCAAATATTTCGCTCCGTGGGATCTGGAACTGTTCTTTCCGGCCATCCGGGATTGGCAGAGTGTCGAATACCTCTGGGAGTTGCTGCCACACGCTGACTGGTACCGCGAAACACAGCCCGTTGGGGCCCCGGAACGGTTGGCGGTGCCCGAGACTCCACACCTGCCTGCCCGGTTTTCTCCGGATGCCCCGATCGATGTGATGCGGGCGAATGCTGCCGATGCCGAACGGTTACTGGCACGGGCGTCCCGCACGACGGATGTCGGGAATCAGGTCAAGGCCGCGATCCTGCAAATGCGGGCGGCGGCAATCGGCACGACTTCCGCGACCGAGTACCGAACAGCCGCTGAGGCTGAACTGCGGAAACTGACCGAGCGGCTGCAGCAGGTCTGGAAGCTGAGTCCGGAAGAGACCAACGCCTGGTGGCGGGCGTTGTGTCCGTTGCTGCCTTATGCGGCCATCGGCTATCGCAGCCTGGAGGCACGGATTCTTTACGATCTGCAAAAGGTCTGTGTGGCTTATGAACGCGGAGTCTATCGGTTCAACGTCTGGGGGTGGGCTCGCTCATTCGGTCAGGAGTCAATCCGCCGCGAGTTGCCATTGCTGGAGACCGTTCAGAGTGCCAAACATTTGCGGTCGACCGCGGCCCGCGCCTCGTCGATTCGGATTTCCGCCGCAGACCGGCGTTGCCTGATGTCGCTGATCGATCAGGTCCGGGCGAGGTCGGATCAAGAGCTGCGGCAGACGGTTCGCCCCGTGATTGAACGGACCTTTGATGAGGTCGGGCTGGTCCCTGAAAACATTCCCGAGCGTGTCGCGCGCCGGAAAGTGATCGAGGAACTACTCGATCGGCTTGTGGAACGTGGCTTTATTACGATGGGGGATGTTCGTGATTTCCTTTCCCAGAACAGCTTGAAGTTGCCCGATGTCTCGGGACCGCTCGAACTGGCGTGGGGGGATCGCCTATTGCGGGCGGATCGTCTCCTGGCCTTGGCTTTGGATGGGGTTTATCGCCCGGGGGCAATCTATCTGCGGTGGTCGCAACGGCTCAGTTCGCTGGCATTTGGTACGACCCCGGGGCGTTTGTTAGTCCGTCACCTGGTGTTGCCGTTTGGTGGGGCGTATTTGGCACTGGGAGTATTGATGCACTTCATCGCACCCCATCCAGTGTCATCCGTCGTTCAGACTGAAACTGGGATCAGTGATCGACAGGCACTGCCACAGCCGATCCCGTTCGATCCGCCCCCCGAGGCCGATCCTTCCCCCGAGCCCACTGAGTTGGCAACAGCTTCCAGTGACCCGCCGCAATCCGTGTCACCGGTACAGAAAATCGGGGACGCCATTGAAGATGTGCGTGACGTTGCCGGCAACGTCGCCGCAAAAACGTTCAATGAGACACTCGGTCGGGCTGCCAAGCATACCGCCGAAGCGGCAAAGATCGCCCAGCCGCTGCCTAAGTGGTTCTATATTGCGTGGCTCTTTCTGGGGATGTTTTTGTGGGCTGTTCTAGACCGTCCGGCCTTCCGGAAGCGAGTGGTCAAAGCTCTCTATCGGCTGTGGGCCGGAGCGTATTGGCTGGCCTACCAGTTACCGTTGTCCGTGATCGATTCCCCGCTGGTCCGTGGCATTCTCGATAGTCGGGAGTTTTCCATCGTTAAAGCGTATGTCCTGCGACCCGCGGTCGTAACGCTATTCATCGTCGGTGCGGTGTGGTTGTTGCTGCGAGAATGGAGCGGCAGTCAGAACTGGGTCGGGAACTGGCAGGTCTGGCTCAACAGTTTTCTGGCCTTGAATCTGTTCTTGAACTCTCCGGCGGGACGGTCGGTGGAAGAACGCGTTCTGGATATCTGCGTCCGGGCCTGGCATGAATTGCGGTTCCGGATCTTTGCCGTGATCTACCACTGGGTCATGGATTTGTTTCACGATGCCATGCAGTGGATCGAGCAAACGCTGTACACCGTCGACGAATGGTTGCGGTTCCGCACCGGGGATCGAAGGCGGTTTGTGGTCGTCAAAATAATGATCGGGTCGGTCTGGTCGGTCGTCTCGTACATCATCCGCTTTGTCATGACATTGCTGGTGGAGCCGCAGATCAATCCCATTAAACACTTCCCGGTCGTCACCGTCAGTCACAAGATCCTGTTGCCATATCTGTTTCATATGCGGGATCTGATTCGCACCTCCATCGGCGAAGCCCGCATTCCGGAATCGACGGCCCTCGCGATTGCCAGTACGGTCGTCTTTCTGGCTCCCGGAGTGATTGGGTTCCTGGTCTGGGAACTTAAGGAAAACTGGCAGCTGTATGTTGCCAATCGACCGCGAGGTCTGCATTCCATGCGAGTGGGGAGTCATGGCGAATCGATTGCCGGCCTGTTGCGTCCGGGTTTTCGATCGGGGACTTTGGCTAAGATCTATACCAAGCTGCGATATGCCCTGCGTCTGGAGTCCGATCCGGGGCATGGCTATCGATCGACCCAGCAGCTGGCTCATATCGATGAGGTGACGCTGGCAGTTCGACGGTTTGTCGAACGCGAGATTGGTACCCTGGTGGATGAGACCCGGATGCTGGGTGATGTCCAGGTGACGGTGGGACAGGTCATGTCCGCAACCAATCGATTTGATATCGCTCTGCGGAATTCATCGGCGATTGACCGGCCCATGGTGATTCGGTGGGAAGATGTGAACGGCTGGCTGGCATCGAGCGTGGTGCAGGCGGGCTGGTTGGCGGATCTTTCCGCGGCGGACCGTGAACGCTTCGAAAACGCCCTTGCCGGGCTCTATAAGCTGGCGGGAGTCGACCTGGTCCGAGAAGAGGTCTGTCGGGCTGTGGGGGTGGAATCGATCGGTATGTCCACTCTCGATATTGCCGGTGACCGGGTCATCATCCTGGCCCCTTCCGGCGAAACCGTGACGTACCCGCTGGTTTTTGAGGCACGCACTTTGCGGGCGTCGCCGATTCATGACGAAGCGGCTCCCACTGCCTGGCCCGAAGTGGAACGCAGTTGCCTGCTGTTCCGCGAGAAGGAGATCACCTGGAGCGAATGGGTGGCCCGCTGGAATTCTCCACGCGGATAACGACACGTCCTGTACTCGACTCGTGTCGAGTTGTCGACGGAACGCATTTACCGCCGGTGATGCCGAAATCCATCCAGCGATCTCTCGGGGAATGGGACACAAGTTAGGTCAATTCTCGCTGGCAGTTCCGGCGCATTCGGGTTACATCTCATCAGGGGACTGTTCGCGGTCGAGTGGTGTCATCGCAGTCTGATGACCCGTGGCGTGAACGAGCCACCCCACGTCACGAGAATCCCATGTCAAATACTCTCCGCTACGATGCGTCCGCCGCGTTGCCCTTTATCGAGCCTGCAGCTGTGCGCGGGTTGTGTGCTTCACTTGAAGCCGCGCGGTCGGAGACACTGGCCGATGTGGCGGACTTGAAGCAGAAACAGGCGATTCCGGTAGACAAGCAGCCGCTCGACTCGGGGTTTATTGAGCTGCCGACCGAACTGCTGGCAGGTGGATCTGGCGACCTGCTCAGCCGGATGACGGCGTCGGCGAAGCGGCTGCGAGACCAGGTCGACATCCTGGTGTCGCTGGGAATCGGTGGGTCGTATATGGGCCTGCGAGCGATCTTCGAGGCAGTGTGCCACCCGTATCACAACGATCTTCCTCGTGGCGAACGTGGCGGGGCTCCCCGGCTCTATTTCGAGGGAGACAACGTCGACAACGATGCGATGCACGGACTGTTGCAATTGCTAAGTCTGCATTGCCGGAACCCGATGGAGCTGGCCCAGCGGTGGGGCATCTGCGTCATCAGCAAGTCGGGCGGTACGCTTGAAACGGCAGCAGCGTTTCGCATTTTTCGCAATGCGTTAGAGAGCTACTACGGGGCGGGATCAGAACTGGCTCGCAATCTGGTCGTACCGATCACCGGCGAGGTCGGCAAGCTGCGCGATGTGTCCAACTCGGCTCAGTATCCCGATGTCTTCCCGATCCCGGACGGTGTCGGCGGGCGGTTCTCGGTCCTGACCGCCGTGGGGCTCTATCCCGCAGCTGTGCTGGGTGTGGATATTCGGGCCCTGCTGCAAGGGGCCGCTGATATGACAGAGCGGTTTAAGACGGCTCCCATCGGTGATAATCCTGTTATGGATTACGTGGCGGTCTGCCACCTGCTGGAGCGTGACAAGGGGATGAAGACTCGCATCCTGTCAACCTGGGGCAAGCGTCTGGAAGCCGTTGGTCTGTGGTACGACCAGCTGCTGGCGGAGAGCCTGGGCAAGCATGAGCGCGGGGCCTTTCCGCTGACTGTGGTGAACACCCGCGACC
>QWPB01000084.1 GCA_003671275.1 Planctomycetota bacterium
GTTTACTTCGGGCTGGAACTCCGACCGGTAACAAGCAAGGCCGCGACGAAAGCAAAGCCGAAGCGGGAGGGGAAATAATATGGGCAGCGTCTACAAGAAGACCGTGACGCGACCGCTACCGGCAGGGGCGGAACTCTTCACCAAGGCCGGGGAACAGTTCGCCCGATGGAAGCCTGCCAAGGGGCGAACGCGAACCGCCAAGGTGACGACGGGGAAGGATGGCTCGCCTCGCATCCTCGATGAATCGCGAACGTACATCGCCAAGTTCCGCGACGGCTCCGGGTATGTCTGCGAAGTCTCGACCGGATGCCGGGATGAAGACGCTGCCCGGTCCGTTCTCAGTAAGCTGGAACGCCGGGCGGAACTGGTCCGAGGCGAAGTTATCAGCACAGCGGAAGCCGCGACTGCCGATCATCAGACGACACCCGTGGCGGAACACTTCGTAGCGTACTTGCTGCATCAGCGGTCGAAGGTATCGGAACGGCATCTGCGGGACTTGGATCGCATCGGGAATCGGATGTTGCGGGAATGCGGGCTGAAGACGCTTCGCGATATCCGACCGGAAGCGGTCGAACGCTGGCTGGTGGCTCAGCAAGCCGAAGGGATGGCGGCACGTACTCGGAACATCCATTTGCAATCGGTGCGAGGGTTCTGCCAATGGTGTGTCCAGACCGAGCGACTCTCCTCGAATCCGCTGGCTCGCATCAGCAAGGCCGACGAGAATAGCGACCGCCGACGGCAACGCCGGGCAATGACGGAACCGGAACTGCTGAAGCTGTTGCAAGTGGCTCGGCTCCGACCGCTGGCCGAATGCGGACGGGAAACGCTGGCCGTCGATGCCAGCGACGCCGAAGCGAATGGCAAACGCCGCAAGCGGTCGAACTGGACTTACAAGCCGCTGACGCTCGATACCCTCCCCGCTGCGGTCGAGAGGGCACGGGAGCGACTCGCCGACAATCCCGACCAGTTGGCCGAACTGGAACGACTGGGGGCAGAACGGGCGTTGATCTACAAGACGCTGGTTCTGACGGGACTTCGACGGAACGAACTCGCCTCGCTGACGGTGGCACAGTTGGACCTCACCGGGCCGCTGCCGTATGCCGTGTTGAACGCTGCCGACGAGAAGAGCCGCCAAGGCTCCACAATTCCGATCAGAACAGACCTCGCTGCCGAGTTGCGGGAATGGATCGGCGAGAAGCGGGAACGATTCCAAGGGCGTCCGGATGCGTTTGGACGGGAACCGCTGTTTGTCGTGTCCGACGCGTTGGTGAAGATTCTCGACCGCGACCTGAAAGCCGCTGGAATCAATAAGGCGGACGAACGGGGCCGGACGATCGATGTTCACGCCTTGCGGACTTCGTTCGGAACCCTGCTCAGCAAGGGGGGCGTGACGCCTCGCACGGCTCAGGCGGCAATGCGGCACAGCAACATCGATCTGACGATGAACGTCTACACCGATCCGAAGTTGCTCGATGTGCAAGGGGCGTTGGACTCGCTGCCATCGCTCGACTGGAAGTCGCCGGAAACCTTGACCGAACGGGCCGTCCTGCGGGCGACTGGAACCGATGGCCGGAACCCGTCAGTGAACCCACGACTTCCGGCCACCGCTGGTGCAACGGAGAAAAGTTTCGTTGCACCAGTTGTTGCACCAGATACTGGCGAACGGGGGCAATTCCTGTCGTTTCCTGTCCTCGCACCATCAATCGGAGGCCAGTGGGAGAAACATGCCGAAGTCAGCAAGTTCCGCTCAATTGACAGTGAATCCTCTGATTCCTACGATCCTGCTCTCTCAGAGAGACTACCTGTTTCCGTAGCTCAATTGGATAGAGCGTCGGCCTCCGAAGCCGAAGGTTGGAGGTTCGAGCCCTCCCGGGAACACTTTGTTTTACGCCTTGGATTGCCAGGAAACGAAGCGGATTTCCTGCATTTTACCAAGGCTGATGGCTTCGCTCGTTCTGTTGCCCGTTTATCAACGGGATTTGATGACAGGACTGGAAACGACAGGAATTGCCCCCGTTCGCCAGCATCTGGTGCAAACTGCGAAAGGGCGTTTGCACCGGCGGAGTCCAAGCGTCGCGGGTTCGCCGAAGTGTCCCGGCCATCCGTCCGTCGTTCGCAGGACAGCCCGTTCGGTCGAGGCGTCGGGCGTCTTCCCATTAAGCGACGGCAGCGAGTCCACTTCGGTAGTCAGCAGTCTGAAAATATTGAACCGTGAGTCACAAGTCGAACAATAGGGTAGCCGGAATCCAAAACGGAACCCACGTCATTTCCCCTAGGCCATCCGTTTGTGAGCCGCGACGATGATTCGGTCAGATCCCTGTGTCGCGGAGTTCTTGCCGGACTCCAGACGTGAAACGGTTTCCTGTCGGACACAGGCGATCGCACGCCGTCAGTATTTCGGGAAGATGGCCGGTGTCGGGAAACGCTCCTCCAGGCTGTGGGCATCGTTGAGATATTCTTCACGTGGTACCTGGACCTGGGGCCAATTGCCGGGGCAGACCCGAACGATTCGACCGGGGCGGAGGCCCTCGATGATGAGGTCGGTCTCAAACCGAATCTGAATGCCGCTGCTGCCGGGAGGGGCTTCGCCTTCCGAGTTGATGACTTCGAGGATCGTCCCTCGTGACGCCATGTGAGCTGGGCCGTACGCGCCATGGGTGTGCTTCAACGTGTTCTCGACGGCATTCATCATGGCCGAGGTGTCCTTCTTGAAGTCGGCGTAAAGCGAGTCATCCATCCCGCCGAACAAGGTCGCGGTCACGGTCGCCCGGCCGAACTTCCCGTACTCGACGGTATCGATCCACGCGGGCATCCAGCGGCTGCGAATGAAGGCCTTGTGTGTTTCCGTCTGGTGGTGGGCGGCACGCTGCATCGCGGCGTCGTCCAGCCAGATGTCCGAGATGTGGAACCGGGTGAAGATGCCGTCCGGTGATGGCTTCCAAGTTACCCCGAGCAGCACGGATTGATCGTCAAGCGATTTCTTCCCCTCGGCGGGCCAGAGGCCCTCCGCAATCAGGTCTTCGATCCCGAGCAGCTCTCGACCACGCCAGACGCGGGTGGCGGCATCGAAGGTCAACTTCTCTTCTTCGGCCTTGCCAACTCCGCCCTCCGGGGGGGCACAGCGGGCCACGATCATCCCGCTGTTGTTCTTGATGTCCACTTCCTGGAGCCTCCAGATTTTTCCCACACGCTGGCAATAGCTGGGTTCGTCTTCGAGCAGGAGTACATGGTTCTCTGCGGGGGCAATCCCGGCCCCCCGATTGTGGTTGCCATCCAGCTTCTTGCTATCGATCGGCAATACGGGCACGGCGGAGATTGGGGGCTCCGGCGGCAGAAATGCCTGCACGTGCAGCACAGTACCCAGCGGGATGTCCCGCAAGTCGGCCGGTGCGCCGTGATAGCGTACGATGCCGTAGGGAAGCATGGCGAACGGGTGCGGATCGTTTCGGAAAAACATCCCCGCCCCTTGCACACGGATGCTGCCGCGGCGGTTGGCGTGGTCTACAAAGACGAGTTCGCCTCGGTAGGAGTGTGCCTTTTCCAGGGGGGGGAACTTCCCGGCTTCGGGCCGAAAGATATCTATTCCTTGTTCTTGGCTGAAGGCGGTCGCCTGAACGATTGCCGAACACGCAAGCACAAGAAACAACGAACGAACCAAACACCACGAACGAGGACCGAAGACCCCAGAACCAAGAACGAAGAACCGTTTCATAGTTCGATCACCTTGTTGCTGTCGCCAAACTTATCGGTCTCCACTCCCATCCTCTGGGCCATCAGGAGTAGCAGGTTGCTCATGTGAGCATCGGGATTCGCGGGGCGGCTGCAGAGCGAGTAATGTTCACCGGGCTTGTCGAGCTGGTAGCCTGGGAAGTGCCCCTGGTTGAAGTCAAGGTGAGTGCCGTGCTTGAGGCCCAGGTCCGACCCGCCCGCAAGCACCAGCGGCAGGTTGGCGTTGCCGTGGCTGTGGCCGTACGACATGCCGCTGCCGAAGAGGGCCATCGTCGAGCCCAGGAGCGGCTGGCCGCTGAGATCCTTGGTCTCGGCCAGCCGAGTGAGGAAGTAGCTGAACTGCTCGATCGCGAAGGCATCGTAGTTGGTCAGTTTTTCCATGTAGCCCGGATCGCCACCGTGGTGGCTCAGTTGATGACGTGACTCGGTGATGCCGATCTCGGGAATAGCGAAAGCATCCCCTTCGCCGCCGAGGCTAAAGCTCGCCACACGGGTCACATCCGTCTGAAAGGCCAGCACGATCAGGTCATAGACAGTCCGGAAATAGTCGCCCGCCTGAGTCTGGGGAACGTCGCGATTGGTCCGCTGACGGTCGGCGTCAGCGATCGTCGGGAGCGGCGTGTCGAGCCAGGCATCGGCCCGCCGCGTGCGAACTTCCGCCTCACGAACCGAAGTGAGGTATTGATCCAGGCGACCTTTGTCGGCTGAACCGATCACCTGCTCGAGTCGCCGGACTTCCGCCAGGTTGGCGTCCAGCACACTGCCCTTGCGGCGCAGGGCCTTCCTCTGGGCTGCCGTGCCGCCTTTCGGCTCAGCGAACAGTGACGCGAAAATCTCGCTGCAACGCCGCATCGACGGCAACCGGACGCCATCCGCTGTCCAGCCCAGGGAATCTCCCGTGAGGGCAATCTCCATCGACGGATAACGCGTGTGCTTTGCGGTGACCTCGGCCATCTTCTGATCGACTGAGATCGTGTTTCTGTCTGAAGGCCCGAGCTTTCCACCGGTCAGCCAGACGGAGATGCAGTTGTGGTGATGGCTAATCGCCCCGGGATGATGCAGACCGCTGATTGGCGTGATCACCGCGCGATGCTTTTCCAACGGTTTGAGTGACCGGGAGAATTGGTAATCCTTGCCTGGCATCGTGATCTGGTAGTTCAGCGAATGGACGCCATTCGCGAGATAGATGAAGGCGCTCCGCCGGGGCGCGGCGGTGGGCGGGGCGGCTGCCCGCAGCGGAACCATGCACTCCAGAAACGGAAGCGCGATGCAACTGCCCAAGGCCCGCAGGGCGTGTCGGCGATCGATCAACCACGATTGAGAGAGAAAATTCATGGTTCATGGTTCCTGGAACTTGGTTAGAGGTTCATCGTACTTGATTCTTGGCTTCTGGTTACAGGTCTGGTTACTCTGGTCCACGAAGAACCAAGAACCCTCACCGCTTCCTCAACAATTCGGACATCGCTACGGCACGTATGATCTCTCTGACACGGTATTCGTTCTCCTTTGCCTCGGCCTCGATCAACTGGATGTCGTCTTGATCGTCTACCGTCAGCACCCGACGAAGAGCGTAGGTGCAAAGGTGCTCGATGAAGGCTCGCGTGAATTGGTCGCGGTCTTCGATCAGCAGCTTTTTGAATTGGACCGAGTCGTTGAACGTGCGGCCATCGGGCATCACCCCCGAGGCATCCACCAGCGGGTCTTCACCCACTCCCGTGGGAACCTGCTCGCGAGTTCGCCACTGGCCAATGGCATCGTACTGGTCAAAGGCCAACCCCAGCGGATCGATGTTGCGATGACAGGCGGCACAACTGGCGTTCTTGGCGTGGGTTTCAATTCTCTGCCGGATGGTAATTTTGGTACCCGTGGGGGGGATCGGTTCGATGGGGTCCACATTCGCCGGGGGGGCGGGCGGCGTCTTGCCAAGGAACGCTTCACTGACCCACACCCCGCGATGGACCGGGCGGTGGCGGGTTCCATCCGAGGTCAGCCCGAGCACCGCTCCCATCGTGAGTAGTCCGCCCCGATGATCCTCGGGCTTCAGCGAGACGCGTTGGAAGCCTCCCGACTTCGGCTCCGGCAGCCTGTAGAAATCACACAGGCGGGGATTGGCCATCGTCCAATCAGAATCGATGAGGCTGTCCACGGGCAGGTTCTTCGAGTACATCTCGCGGAAGAACTCGACGGGTTCCGCGCGCAGGCTCGTTTCCAGCCAGGCATCGTAACTGGGATACAGCTTCTTATCCGGCGGGAACATCCCGAGGCGATGCAGTTGCAGCCATTGCCGCGTAAAGTCGTTGATGAAGCGGTTTGTCTTCTCGTCCGCGAGCAGCCGGTCGACTTCTTTCGCCAGGCCATCGCCGTGCAATGCACTACTTCGGACCGCAGCGAACAGGCCCTCATCGGGCATCGAGCTCCAGAGAAAATACGATAGCCGTGAAGCGAGTTCCGAGTCATTGAGACTTCCTCGTGCGACCGGGTCGCCCTCCACGAGGTAGATGAAATGGCGTGAAGTCAATACGCCCTGCATGGCCACTCGATAGGCGTCCGCAGTCTTCTCGCCCGACTCGCGTTCTGTGCGATAGGCTTGCAGGTAGTCGGCCAACTCGTCCGGCTTGACCGGTCGCCGCCAAGCCCGCTCAGCGAAGCGGTGCAGGCACTCGGCGACGACTTCCGGCGTCGCATCCTCCGGCGGCAGCAGCCCACCGCGGCGAGACTTCTCGACCTCGGTTTCCAGTGGGCCCTCCCATTCAATCCAGTCGATCAGAACGGTTGAGAACAGACCGTTCCCCTTGTCGTCGAACATCTGCGGAGCGTTTGGGTTGAGGAGCAAGGTCTCGCTGCTGTGCGTGAACAGGTACGACGAACTATTCAGCGCATTTCGGAAGGCCGCGCCAGCTCGGCGGTCGACCACATCCGTGGCCACCACGCAGAACTCCAAACTCGTCGGCATCTCCAGAAATACTTCGAACTCATACACCTGCGGACTGTCTTCCGCACCCGTCAGGTCAAACTCAATGAGCCCCTCTACGGTCTCTTCACCGGTCCGCTTGCCGATACTCAGGTGTGCCGTCTGGCCGCCGAGCGGACGAATCCCACTGGCCTGAAGTCGCAAGCGATAGAGACCGCTGTGCTCTGGGCCGGTCTTTCCAAGCCAGTGAGATGAAAACGCGTTGTGGACAGTCCCCGGGTAGAGGAGAAATCGCAGCGGCCGCTTGATGCCAAAGCGGTCCAGCACTTCCTGCTGGGTCTTCCCACCGTTGTATCGCAACTCGGCAGCGGTCTTGTATACCTTACGGACCTCTCCCGGAGAATCGGGAAAGGCCCGGTCCAGCACGAGTCCTGCCGCGCGGTAATAGCGATCAACATGCGACGCCGAAAGCGACAACTCCGAACCAATCCGTTCGAACCCATGCCACAGCGGATCTTCGTTCAACTCGCCGGGCTTGGTCGGGTCATAGCGAACGCCGAGCAGATCGTACACTGTATTCTGGTACTCTTTGCGACTCAGTCGATAATGCGCCACTGCGGGTCTCGCGGCCATGCGTGCGGCCCGTCCCTCTTTGAGCCGCGCGTCCAGACTGGTGACGAACGCCGAGATCTCCGCTTGCGATGGTTGCGGTTCCTTCTTGGGGGGCATCTCGCCACTGTTGATTTTATCGAGAGCCTCGGCCCAGTGATGCGTGTCTGTCCCCGCCTTGAAATCGCGAGATAGCCGGTCGATCCGGATGTCCCCCTCCTCCTTTTCGGGGCCATGACACCGAATGCAATGCTGCTCCAGAAAGCCTTCGAACGGTTCCGCTCCCAGCACGGAACGGGCCGAGACAATGTCGCCGGCGAAGGCCAGCAGTGCGAGCCACAGGGGGGCGAAGATGAACTTCATCTCGATTCTCTTTCCAGCGAGTACTCAAGGCTCGGGAGTGCAACGTTATCTCGGATCAACACATTCTCGCAACCTTGCGACAACGGCTATGAGATCGAAATCCGAGGCAGCTTCTCGGCCCCACGGCCACTCACTCCGGCCGTCCATCAACTCGAGTTTCGTGTCCTCGACATGAAGGCAGGGACGTTCGGAACCCAGGACGCGGACTGGGAGTACCGCCGGTCGGAAAATGACGCAAATATCACGGGTATTCTGGTTGATCGCGAATTGAAGGTTGTTCAGGCCTCCGCCGGCGGAGTTCCCATCACCCTCGTTCCACCCACACAGCGTTGGCGACTTCGCGGAATTCTTCCCAAGACAAGTCTCCATTCGCTTCCCCCCGAGCGATTCGAAGTTCGTAGTTTGACAGCGGAGACGTTTTTCAGAATCGCTGGACAGCCCAACCGAACAGTTCGCGAAGTGGCTGATACCGATGTTCGAGATGCGTAATAAGTGGAGACATCTCTGGGGCGATCAAAGCCATCTCTGTGATCGATTCGCACAGCGACATTGAGTGAACTGGACTGGACAGGGGGGCTCGATGGACTCCGGAGGCGGTCGAAAAACTTCTCCCCGTAAGGCGGCCTATTGAAGCGGCACTGTCTCGGGATTCAATGTGGATAAGGCAGCAGGCTCCTAATTCCCGGGGAAGGCGGCTTCGGCTGTCCCAGCGGCTGAGCCTCGCGAGAACAGTTCGCTGACAATATTGAGGGTCAGGACATTCGAGAAGTATCGCGAGAAGGCCTCGCCGGAGGTTTCCTGAAGGATCAGAACGTCGCCTGGCTGGATCAGGATGTTTTCGCGAGGATCCTGCAAGGCGCGGTACAGGTCGATTCGGATATTCACTTGTCGGCCATCGGGGCTTTGACGCAGGATCGAGAGCAGGCTGGGTGAGGGGTGTCCGATCCCCTTAGCGACGATTTGTCCGGAGATGTTATTGGAGTGCAGGCCGCCGTTGACCACGGGGCCGCCCGCTCGCACGATGGCTTCAACGGCCGTAATGTCGATATCGCGGGGCAGCGACATTTCCCGCGCGGGAAGCAGTCCAGCGGTATAGTAGACTTCCGCGAGACGGGCTTCGACGAAAATGATGTCACCGGTCTTCAGGACGATGTCTTCTGGTTGAAACGGGGCGGGGGCTCCCGGGCTGATGCGAAGCGGGATACGAATCGATTCACCCCGTGTCATCTCTGTGGATCCGTTCGGCTGAGTGGTCGTTGCTCCTGCACGCTGGATGACCACTTCGTTCTGTGCCCCCGCTCCGGGCAGTCCGCCGGTCCGGGTGAGAGCGGTTAGCACGTCATTCTCGTAAGCGGGCAGATCGACCACCGTCCCGGTGCCCTGGAATTGGGTGGTACTGGTTGTGGACATGCTGCTTAGTCCACGAAAGCCGCCGGTCAGGCCCATCGAGTTGTCGGCTTGCAGACTTGCTCCGGGGTTGTCCTGGCGAATCACCAGGATTCGTTCCGTCCGCGGGCGAATGAGGGAGACCAGAATCCGTTCATTCTCAAGGTTGACCAGTTTACGCTGGACCGTATAGGCGTCGATGATCGCGGCTTCGGCTTCCTGAATCGTCTTCCCGGCAACGGGGATCGAGGGGACTGTCGGCAGTGGTAATGAACCGTCTTCTCGCACCGCAATCGGTACTCCAACGGCCGGGGGCAGCCCACTGGCTTCGGGGATTGTCACGGGGGGTAACGTGTCCCGGTCACCCAGTACGCCATCAATATGTACGCCCAGGACATCTCCCGCTGCGAGACGGTATTCTGTTACGGGAGGCCGTCGTAACCAGGCCAGCGGGATGGTTTCTTTGGGATCTCGCGCCTCGGCGAGTAATTCCGGAGGGACCAGTCGGACGGGAATTCCATTCGCGACCGGATTAGTCAGAGCCGCACAGCCGGAAAACAGAATCAGCAGGAACAAGCCGACCGCCCGGCGCAACACGTTCCTCTTCCCGCAGGTCATGCGGTGAGCTGAGGCACCGAGGAATGGAACGGGCCGGATCACGGTGTCCCCTGAATCAGTGGGGGAACCAGACCAGCAGTCTGATCCGACAAATCGATGAACTCCGCAGGGGGAGACGGGAGGTTGAGAACCGAATCTGGAGCGGGCACAGGCAGGGGAGCAGGCATGTCCGTGGGGGGCGGTCCTGTGGTGGGGACAGGCTCTGATTCGGGAAAGTACGGGACAGGTGTGGCGGGGAGACTGTCGACGGGGTCAGGCAGGTAGACATCAGCGGGACTGGCAGGCATGGTCGCGGAGGAGGCTACGGTCTCCATCGATCGCAGACCGAGCTGTTCGGCGTACTCACGACCATGGGCACAGCCAGCCAGCCATTGCTGTCCGGCAGTCTGTCCCTTGGCATCACGGTATTGCAGGTTCCAGTACCGCCGCGGAGGTAGCAGCGGCGGACGCTGATCTCCCCCGTAGGTCAGGTAGTCCACAATGCCGTCCTCGAACCCGATCCGGTAGTCCGGCTGAGTGGTGCATGGCTGGCCACTCATTTCCGAATGCTGCGTGGCCAGTTGCTGAGCCAGACGGCGATGGTGTTCGTCCGTGGCCTTGAGATCCGCATGGAGGGAGAATTGTTTTCGCGCCACGCACAGGTTCTGGAATCCTGTTTGAAACATCGAACAGCCAGTCAGGGAGACCATCAGCGCGTAGAGACACAGAGTCCTGACGAAAGCACGTGTCGGACGGCTTTCGAGGGACTGGCGGTCACCAGTAAGTCTTCCTGACGAAACGGCAGGCATGCGAACGAAGTGTCCGACAGAGTGAGCCGGTCCCGGCAGTCCGTGCCGGTGCGCGCGCGTCCTCTCGAGACGCCTCTCGCCACTCCATCCATTCGACTGGGGGAGGCG
Source organism: Planctomycetota bacterium (assembly GCA_003671275.1). Classification (GTDB taxonomy): domain Bacteria; phylum Planctomycetota; class Planctomycetia; order Planctomycetales; family Planctomycetaceae; genus TH-plancto1. Next base: position 10,513 of record QWPB01000084.1, read on the forward strand.
ATCTGCTTTAACGATTTAGACGGATTTGTTAGTTGCGTAAAATGGGGTGTGTGGGGGTTATTTGTGGCTTATCGCGCGGTCCACCCACCATCTACGGTAAGCAGGCTTCCGACCATGTAGCTGGCGGCATCGCTGGCCAGGAAGATGGCCGCTCCCTGGATTTCCTCCATGCGGCCCCACCGGTTGAGGGCCACGGCACCGACGATGAACTTGAGGGCTTCTTCCGTGTTGGCAATCGGCTCGTTCATGGGTGTCAGGAATGGTCCCGGGCAGATCGCATTGCAGGTGATTCCAAAGGGAGCCAGCTCCAGGCCGAGAGCTCGGGTCATCTGGACGACGGCTCCTTTACTCGATGCGTACGGTGTCCGGTTGGCCAGACCGACCACGCCCAGAGTGCTGGCCATGTTGATGATTCGCCCATGCCCCGCCTTCTTCATGAACGGGACTACGGCTTTTGAACACAGCCACAAGCCATCAACGTTGATGTCATGGACCTGCTTGAACTGTTCATAGGTCAGTTCGTCGATTGGTCCGCGGATATTGATTCCGGCGTTATTGATGAGGATGTCGACCTTGCCGAACCGTTCCAGGGTCTGGGCGACAAGTGCTTCCACGTCATCGGGCTTGGTGACATCGGCGGCGACACCGAGAGCCTGGTGTCCGTAGGTCTGAGCGATCTCTTTCGCCACCTGTTCGACTTCGCTCAGTGTTCGGCTGGCGAGGACCACATCGGCTCCCGCCGAGGCCAGCCCGGCCGCCATGGCCGCCCCCAACCCCTTGGAACCCCCTGTGATGATCGCAACACGACCGGTCAGATCGAACAGCTTAATGCCGGGCAGCATGGGTGAGTCCTCTATGTCAGAATCTGGGATTGCCGTGAGCTGCGATCATATCGCTCTTGTGGATGAAACTCACGACTCCGCAGCGCAGTGCTTCAGAAGCAACTCCATTTCCTTGGACTGAATTCGTCGAGCGATGTCGTTCTCGGGTGAGGGGTGTTCTCGCACCCGCTCGCACAGATCGACGAATCGCAGTGGATCCCACTCTCCAATCACTGGCTGGCCGATCGATCGCAGCAGGGGAGCGGCCCACTCATTCAGGGACCGATCGATCGGATGCGAACCCACACGGCGGAACCAGTACTTGGCATTGGAGGCGTCTGGCTCGCGGCGGTGCATGAGGGCGTGCCACCGGTCGGCGTCTGAATCACCCTCCCGTGTCTGTACCAATGAATGGCATTCGTCGAGAAAGTCATGTCGTAGCAACAGTCCAGCCCGAAGGAGCGTCGTCATGCGTGCGGAATGCCCCGTCACGCGACTGATGGCCTGTGCGATCGACGGAGCCGCTTGATGTCCCGGTCCGAGAGAAGGGAGATATTCCAGAGGGATCTCGGGGGTGAGTCCCTCCAGAGGGATTCGTTGCAGCTGGAGGCCGATGGTCAGCATGGATTCCTGGAGTGTTTCCCGGTTTGACAAAGAAGCGGGCCACAGGACGACCCCCATGCTGTCTGGCGGGCGGTTCAGGATTTGGACAGCCAGGGGCCACGCCTCGGGATCGGGGGCCAGCCATGTGGGAGTTTGTTGATCCCATCCGCCAATTGCCGGGTGCCGGGCAAGACTCTCGCTGGTGAGACGGGGATCATCGCAAATAACGGTGGGGATTCGTGGATCGCGTTGCGGGAACGTGGCTGTCGTGCAGCGAGAAACAAGCAGCGGGGGCATCGGGCATTCGCCTAGAATTTCAGGTAGTCGAGCATCTTCGGACGCCGGTCGAGGGCATGGCACACGGCGGCGGTCACGACGCGGCGAACCTCTTTCCACTGAATCGACGACGGGTCCAGTGGCACATCGTGGAGTTCCGGGGAGTCAATAATCTCTTCCAGAGGCGACAGCTCCTCGGCCAGATGTCGCAACAGACGGACACTGGCAAACTGGATCGCTGATTCGCTGTATTCGGGTCGACCACACCGTGGGCAGACCAGTCCTCCCGGCGTGACCCAGTAGCGTTCGGTGGAAGTGGAGAGGGCCTCAACTCCGCACAGGGAACAGCAATCGAGTTCCGCTAGATGTCCAATTTCTCGCAACCAGCGCAGTTCGAAACGCAACAGCGCCCACCGTGAGTCGGTCTCCCGCTCCAGTCTCTCCAGTGTTTCCAGGGCGAGGTCAAACAGATCTGGATGCGGATCGTGGGGCTCCGTCCCCAAGTCGAGCAACTCGGCGACGTAGTAGCCCGAGTACAGCGGCAACATGGTTCGCTGGGGCGGGGCGAAACGCTTAATGAGCTGGGACTCGGTGACTAGATCGAGGACATCACTGTCCTTGCGATAGAGCACGATCCGGACATGCGCTAGCAGGTCGAGCGACACCTCAAAGGGCCCCTTGAGTCGCTTGGCGCCTTTGGCCAGGGCACTCGACTTGCCGAATTCGCGGGTGAAGAATGTGACCACGCGGCTCGACTCGCTGAAGTCAGCCTGGCGAATGACGAGAGCTTCGGCTTTTTCCGGGGGCATTCAGCGAGCCATCGGCCAAGGCCGGGATTGAGTGACAGGCGGAGAGGCCACGTTTCGGAAGAACCTGAGGCTAGACGCCGAACAGTGGCGAGAATCGACCCCGCAGGTGAGTCAGCAGTGGCTCGGCAGACAACTTCTGCCCGGTCACCTTCTCCACAAGTTCGGAGGCCCGGTACTGTAAACCGTGGCGGTGGATCTGGGTGTTGAGCCATTCTTTCAGAGGTTGGAACTCGCCCCGGGCGAACATTGTCGACAGGTCGCCCAGTTCCGTTCTGGCCCGGTCAAAGAATTGTGACGCATACATATTACCCAGGGCATAGGTCGGGAAGTATCCAAGCAGCCCCGCACTCCAGTGGACATCCTGCAGGCAGCCTAATGCATCGTCCGGGGGCGTCATGCCAAAATACTCCTGGAATCGTTCGTTCCAGGCTGTGGGAAGATCGGCAGGCTGCAGGTCGTCACGGATGAGTGCCTGCTCCAGGTCGAACCTGAGCATGATGTGCAGATTGTAGGTGACTTCATCGGCTTCCACACGAATCCACGAAGGCCGCACGTCGTTGATGGCGAAGTGAAACTGGTCGAGAGAGATCTCTTGCAAGGCACCCGGAAAGGCCTGCTGGGCTGCGGGATAGAAGTGTTCCCAGAAGGCGCGGCTGCGACCGACCAGATTCTCCCACATTCGGGATTGCGATTCGTGGATTCCGAGCGAGGCGGCCTCGCCGCAAGCCAGTCCGAACTGGTCGGGGGCCAGCCCCTGTTCGTAGATTCCGTGGCCAGCCTCATGCAGTACGCCGAAGAAGGCTCCGGGGAAGTGGTGCTCGTGATACCGTGTTGTCAGTCGGCAATCCCCCGGTCCGATCCCGCTGCAAAAGGGATGCGCAGAGGTGTCGAGTCGACCGCGATCAAAGTCGAAACCAATCGCGGCAGCGGCGGCCCGGGCAAATTTCTGTTGCGTCTCGACCGGGTAAGAGCGGGTCAGGATTGCGGCATCGGGGCGACGGGGGGCCTCAGCGATGGCGGCGACCAGAGGGACCAGCTCCCGTCGCAGGGCAGTGAAGACTGCCTGAATCTCCGCCGTGGTCGCCCCGGGTTCGTAATCATCCAGCAGGGCATCGTAGAGCACCCCCGATGTGGAGCCGACCGCCTGGGCCTCCTGCCGTTTGAGGCCGACCATCTTGTCGAGCCAGGGCAGGAACTGGCCGAAGTTCCTGGCCTTCTTGGCCCCAACCCACGCCTGCTGCGCCAGCGTCGCGCAGCGGGAAAGTTCTTCGACGAGGGTCTGGTCGAGTTTGGTGGCCCGATCGTATTTGCGGCGAGCCTCTCGCAGATTGGCGGCCGTCACGGAATCGACTGGTTGCCGGGGCAGTTCGGCTTCAATCTGGGAAAGCCATTCTCCCACGTGCGGCTGTGTCGCCCGTTCGTGAGCCAGACCCGCCAGCTGGGCGGACTGATTGGCACGATGCTCCGCGCCGCCGCTGGGCATGAAGGTCTGTTCATCCCAGCCGAGCAATCCCAGTGTGGAGCGGAGATAGGCCACCTGCTGGAGTTCGGCGAAGAGGGAAGAAATCATCGGGTTGATCGTCGACACATCCACTCCTTCGGGGTTGGCTCGGGATCCTTGGCGTGATGGCTGGGCATCACGTCCCGATTCGATCCGAAATGTATCGAGACAACAAACCCTCTCGCAACCGGTGGTTGTGGGCCCGTTAGTGAATCCGAGCAGGGCCACTGCCGCTCAGAGCTCAATCGCGTTATCCTCACCGCATCAACCGGGGGAGACAGCATGGCAGTGGAAGGTGGTCGCGATTTGTGGGTGGGATTTGATTTGGGTGGCACCAAAATGCTGGCTCAGGTGTACGACTCCCAATACAAAATCCTCGGCAAGGACCGACGCAAGACCCGCTCGTCCGACAAGGCCGAATCGGGACTGGATCGCGTGGCACTGACGATTCGGACGGCGATGGAGGTCGCTCAAGTCGATCCCTCGCGTTTGGCCGGGATTGGGATCGGCTGTCCGGGGCCCGTTGATATGGACCGGGGAATCGTTCTGAATCCGCCGAATCTGGGGTGGGACGATGTCAACGTCCGGAAGCGTCTAGAGGCGGAATTCAACTGTCCCGTTGCGGTCATCAATGATGTCGATGCGGGAGTCTATGGAGAGTACCGGCGTGGAGCCGCGCAGGGAGCCCGCTGTGCCGTCGGGGTCTTTCCGGGGACCGGCATCGGGGGCGGCTGCGTCTACCAGGGGGAAATCTTTCGCGGTCGCAACAGCTCGTGTCTGGAACTGGGGCATATCCCCATGGTTCCCAACGGGCCGCTTTGCGGTTGTGGTCAACGCGGGTGTCTGGAGGCGATCGCCAGTCGAACGGCAATTGCCGCTCAAGTGGCGCGAGCGGTCCTGCGGGGGGACGCACCGGCACTGGCCAAGAGTGTGGGGGCCGACGTCGAGAAGATTCGCAGTGGCGATCTGGCCGCGTCGATTCAAGCGGGCGATCATGTCGTTGAAGAGATTGTATACGACGCAGCCCGGTCCTTGGGGGCAGGGGTGGCTGCGATCGTCAACCTGCTTTGTCCGGATGTAGTGGTGATGGGGGGCGGCCTGGTTGAGGCGATGCCCGAAATTTTTGTGGACTACCTGCAGAAGGTTGCTCGCAAACGGGTCATGACTTCCTACCGCCGGTCGTTCTCCGTCGTGGCCGCCCAGTTGCAGGACGATGCCGGGGCGACAGGCGCGGCGGCATGGGTCCGGCATGTTGTTCAGGGCGACTGAGAGCCGGGGCAGGCTCCGTTTTTTGTGAGATTCGAGAGGACAATGGCATCTGGCAAGTCGCGTGTGACGGTATCAACGATGGCACATCGCAATTCGTGATGGGTAGACTGTGAAGGATGTGGACGGGCCTGCGTGTGGCGGAGTGAATGATGATGCGATGGGCGCTGGTAATGTTCTGCGTGGGGCTCTGGGCCTCAGGAGTATGGGCCGAAGATTATCAACCCGGTGATCGGGTAACCGTTGTGAGGGCCGACACGCGGGGCACAACCCTGGCCGGGCAGGAGTTTCCCGTTCCAGTAGGGGAGACTTTTTATGTAACGGAAACTATCGGAGAGCGGGTCCACGTCACCCGGCACCCCGTGGTCCGACCCGTCCGACTGGCCGGCGAAGGGGTTCGCCTCTGGAAGATATGGGGCAGCGAATTGGCCGGGCAGCCGGAGGGGCACTTGCCCATGGTGGCCGTGCTGGGCAGTGAAGCGGCGGTCGCCGCGTTTCATGATCAGGTTCGCCAGCAGCCTACCGCCGCGAACTATCTGGCGCGGGCTCGAGTCTATGTGGCCCTGGGGGAGGTCTTAAATGCGCAAGAGGATCTGGACGCGGCACTTCAACTGTCTCCACAGGATGCCGATCTGATCTGGGTGCGACATCTGACTTTCGCCGCCGAGGGTCAGTTTGACCTGGCCATCGCCGACTTGGGGCGGCTGTTGACGAAAGAGCCTCGGGATCTGCGCGTCATGGTGCGGCGGGCCGAGCTTTGGAAGTTGGCCGATAACGCAACGCAAGCAATGCAGGAATTTGATGCCGCCTTGCAGATCGATCCCAACAGCTCGCTGGTGCGTCAGGCAAAAGCTGACCAGCACATGGCAGCCAGTGAGTGGATGGAGGCGGTCCAGGAGTTGAATGAGCTGATCCGTCTGAACCCAGAACAGCCGTTGCTCCCGATGTTGCGCGGTTCGGTGTATCGGCAACTCGTCAATGAGCCGCTGGCCCTGCAAGACTTGAATGGGGTGCTTGAGCGGTTTCCCGGGTTCATCAGTGCCCGTTTCGAGCGGGCTGAACTGTATCGCAAGAATCGTCAATGGACCGAGATGGCCTCTGATTACGACGAGATCATCAAACAGCGTCCCGAGTTCGTCGAGGCCTGGTCCGGCCGGGCGGATGCGAACTATTCCCTGAAACGTTATCCCGAGACGATCGCCGATCTGACCCAGGTGCTGGAAATGCAACCTGAGAATCGGGCGGCCCGGCACTGGCGGGCCTGGAGTAAGTATCGCCTGAACGATTTCGAAGGAGCCGTGGCGGACTTCACGAACAATATCGAGGCGGAGAATCCGAACCCCCGGTCATTTCATGGCCGCGGATTGTGCTGGTTGTCGTTGGGGCGGCTGGACGAAGCGCAGAACGACTTCGATCGCCTGATCGAGCTGAATCCCAAGGACGCTGTCGCTTTCAGCAATCGTGCGGTCGTCTGGATGCGTCGGGAGGACTACGCCCGGGCGATGATCGATATCAGTGCCTCGTTACGGCTTCAGCCAAAGAGTGTGTTTAGTTTCAAGCTGCGGGGCGAATTGTGGATGCTTCAGAAAGAGTATCAGCGGGCCCTCGCCGATTACGGTGCTGCGTTGCGAATCGATCCGCGAGACACGGACTCGCTGCAGGATCGGGGCCACGTCTACATCGCAATGAAGCAGTACAAGGAAGCCCTGGTCGATTTCGACACCATTGCGAAAATTGATCCCACCTCGCCGTTACCGCATGTAGGGCGGGCGCACGTCTGGCTCGAACAAAAGGAAACCGACAAGGCGATGGCTGCCTTGGATGAGGCGATTCGTCTGGCTCCCGATAATTCGCAGATGTACACGATCCGGGCACAAGCGTTGAAGGATCTGAATCGTACGGACTCGCAGATTGCGGATCTGAACAAAGCCCTTGAACTGGGACGCCAGGACACCTGGATCTACATCGAGCGGGGCATCGCCTGGCGTGCGAAACGTGAGTACGAGAAGTCGATTGCCGACTTGAACCAGGCGGCGAAGATCGATCCCCGAAACGTTCATGTGTTCAATAATCGAGCCCTGGTATGGCAGGACCAGCGGATCTTTGACAAGGCCCTGGAAGATTTCAACCGGTGCCTGGAACTCAATCCCAAATTTGCCTTTGGCTGGAACAACCGGGGGTGGCTCAAGCGAACACAGAAAGATGTCGAGGGAGCGATCAGCGATTTCGAACAGGCCGTGCAGCTCAATCCCCGGTACGCTACGGCCCACAACAATCTGGGACTGTGCTGGCAGGACAAAAAGGAATTCGACAAAGCCCTGGCCGCTTACAACCAGGCATTGACGATCGATTCCGCGTCCCCGTGGACACTCCAGAATCGTGGATTGTTGTACTCTCAGGTCGGTCGGTATCAGGCGGCGCTGGATGATTTCGAATCCGCGCTGGGGGTTGATCAGAAATACGCGGCGGCCTGGAATGGTCGGTCGTGGATGCGGGCCACCTGCCCGGATGCAGCATTTCGCAATGGGGTTCAGGCGATTGAGGACGGGAAGAAGGCCTGTGAACTGACGGAGTGGAAGGCTGCGGGTTACATTGACACCCTCGCTGCCGCCTATGCCGAGACCGGGAACTTTGCACAGGCGGTCGAGGAGCAGAAGAAAGCCATTGAACTGCTTCAACAAGACGATAAGTTGGAGTATCAGAAGCGGCTGGATCTCTATCTCAAGGGAGAACCTTTTCGGGAACCGGCTGAAGGAACTCTCCAGGCGGGGGCTCCCGAAGCCGTACCCTGATGGCTTTCGCGGCGATTATCGTGAGGTTAGCAGCTTCTTCTGGTAATCACGGAACGACACCCACACCACATCTTTGGATTCTAATTGGGATTCCCACTTGGTGATGTGCCGCTGGTCGGTCGATTGCAGATCCCAGGTGTATTGGTGTTCCGCCTGCAACCGGACCTCGCTCTCAATACGCATCAGCCGTTCCACCTTCAGCGGCAGTTGCCCCCGCTTGCGGAGGGCCGCGTTTAACGCCAGCCGCGGTTCTGGTTGGGAGGACTGGGGGTGCAGAATATGGTTCAGTCGTGCGAACCAGTCCGAGTAGGCCAGGTATTTTTCAACGGCTTGCGGATCTTTGGCGTTTGTCGTGGTCACTTCATAGCGGACGATCTCACTGGAGAGCAGCAGTCGCTGGCGGGTGTTGTCGTATTTTTCGGTGAAAGTCGGAGTCATTTCAAAACGAATGGCGCTGGCCTGCTTCAGGGCTAGAGGAGAACCATCCTGATCAAGCTGCTTCAGGTATTTGCGAGTTTCGGCTTGCGAGACCTTGAGGTACTGTTGAAGTTCTTCCACCTGCAGTTCCGAAGCCCGGTAGTTGCCGTCCATGAATACGAAACGGTTATTCATCGGTTCGTAGATCACGACCTCACCGACATCCTCCATGAAGTCATAGACCTTTCCATTGTGGAAGAGGGTCAGGCTGTGGGCAATTTCCTTGAGCTGGCCATCGGCTTCGCCGTGTCGCACGGTCGTGTAGATCCGCAGTTCCTGCGCGGTCAAATCTGCACTGTACAGCAGAGCACTGAAGAACGACGTGCAGAGAACCAGTGCGACCGGGAAGCGATGCATGAGTCAAATCCCGAGGGACGTGCGGAAGCCCGCAGGCGATGCGATGGTCCGCCTGTAGCGATTGTGCGGAATGTGCGAGGCAGCACTCCGGGGGAAAATGAGGATAGACCCGTCTGGATGTGAGCCTCAAGACGGCTTCCAAGAATCCGCGTGATTCGGGTATTGAACTCCTCGATTTTCCCGCTGAGAATTACGAAATCGGCAGAATGTGCGGATGGTCGGCCGTCATATGCCGACTGGGTGAGTTCTCTTTTCTTGAGCGGGTCTTCCCAGTGAGCAAGCGTCTTGAAGGTAAAGTCGCCATTGTCACCGGCGTGAGCGATCGCGGGATCGGCGGTGCCATTGCGGAACGACTGGCCGATGAAGGGGCCGCGACCGCCATTCTCTGGATGGAGCGCCCGACCCGGTTGATTCAGCGACTGACCCGTCGGGAGCGGACGGTCATCGACTGTCAGTGCGATGTGACTCAGGCCACGTCGATTCGCGAGGCCGTGGATACCTGCATGTCGGAGTGGGGGCAGGTCGACATTCTGGTGAATAACGCCGGGATTGAAGACGTTCATGAGTTCGAAAATGGCCGCGACGACATCTGGGAGCGGCTGTTGGATGTCAATTTACTGGGCACGATGAAGATGATTCGCGGAACGCTTCCCGTGCTGACGGAGCCGGACGGCGTGATTGTGAATATCGCCTCGGTCCTGGGGATGGCGGGGTGCGGCGGGTTTGGTGCGTACTCGGCCACCAAGTCCGGACTGATTGGGCTGACGCAGTCTTTAGCGGCCGAACTGGCTCCGAAGCGGCAGCGTGTGGTGGCTGTGGCTCCCGCACTGGTTTTCACGCCGATGATGCAGCGGCACATCAAGAGTTCGGCGTCGGAAATGGAAGCATTGCTGGCCCCTTCTCATCCGCTGGGAGTCGGAGCTGGGCATGATGTTGCCGCAGCTGTGGCGTTCCTGGCTTCCCCCGAGGCTCGCTGGATCACGGGGACGACATTGCCGTTGGGATGGATGCCAAGCTTTCCCCTGCCGTTCGGTGCAATGGCACAGGCTGCGACAGCCACGCCGGAACAAGTTTCCGGCGATGCCAAACCAGAAGTGGAGGTGCCTCCCGTGCAGACTCTTCCGCTCAAGTAAAGCGATGCGGGTGGCGGAGGGCCTTCGTGTCTGTGGAGTAAATTGTCAATTTCCGCATATTTTATTTGACAACGCTGTTTCACGCTTCTTAGCCTCGGAAGAGGAAGGCGGTTCCCGCTTTCATCCCCTGATGGCGGTGTGCGATGGCTCGTGTGTTAGCTGCGAATTCTCTCTCGGAATCACTGGTTTTACGTCTCACCAACTGGTGTTTGCGGAGTGTCGTGACCGCGCTGGTGCTGACAGGCCAGTTGCTTCCTTCCGGAGCTGTGCAGGTCGAGGCGACGCAGATTCCGACTCCCCAGCCGGTCACTCTTTCGGGGGAACCAACGGTCGGGGACGCCTCCCCGGAGCCGGAAGCGGTTGTCGTACCGGTCTCGTCCCCCGTCGAAATTCAGATCATTCCCGCAGTGGCTCCACTCGATCTTCCGGTCGCGGGTCAACAGGGAGAGATGCGGATTCGACCCGCGAAGCGGCCCGTCCCGCATCCGACGAACCAGCCGAAGCTGCTGGCCGTAGTTCCGCCGTCTGTGGCCGCCCGACAGAATTCCACCGCAGTGAATGTTCAGGTCAGCCAAGTCGTGGCCACCTCGTTTCAGCCTTGGGGAGTGCATCCGATTTTCGCAGAGCCCAGTTTGTGGCGTGGGCCGACCTCGACATACCTCTTTGATCGACCATTACCCTATTGGCAGTTACGGTCAGACTTTCATCATCTGCGTCCGATGATCTCCCGGCTGCGTTCTCGGATGAGATGAGCACTGAAAAAAGAAACAGGCCCGAGAAGACTCACTGGCCTGCGTGGCTTTGCTGATTCCGCACGATGCCGGGGCATCACTTCTGGAAGTATTCCACCGCATTCCGGAATATCTGGAGTCCCGCTCCTTCTCCTCGGAGCTGGTGTCGCGTCCAGCGGGGATGTTGGGTGGCATCAATAAATCGTTCGGGATGCGGCATCAGGCCCAGCACGCGTCCGGTGGGATCCCCCAGGCCCGCGATGTTGGCCAGTGAGCCGTTCGGGTTTTCCGGATACGGTAACAGCGTGCCATCGGACGGGGTGTGACCCTGCTCGTCGGTGTAGCAGAGAGCGATTTGCCCCTGAGTGGTCCATTGATCGAGGATGGCCGGATCGCGAACCGCGATTCGGCCTTCCGCATGGGCGATCGGCAATTCGATCTCGTTGATTCCTCGCAGGAAAACATTCTGGGTGGTCTGACAGCGGAGGCGGACCCACAGGGCGGTGTACCTCCCATTTTCGTTCCATGTCAGCGTCGCGGCAGGCGGCTGGTCGAGGTTCGGCGGCCAGGTGGTTGTTCCACCGGGCAGCAACCGAGCCTTCATCAGCACCTGGAATCCATTGCAGATTCCCAGGGCGAGTGTGTCCCGCAGCAGGAACTCACCAATCGTTTCAGCCAGCTGGCTTTGAAGCTGGGAGCCAAATACGACACCGGCTCCGAGGTCATCGCCGTAGCTGAATCCACCGGGGATACAGAGCGTCTGGAAGTCTCGTAGAAGTGCGGGATTCTCCAAAAGTTCAAACAGATGGATACGCTGAGCCACCGCCCCACATCGTTCAAAGGCGTGGGCCGTCTCGTGATCACAGTTCGTGCCGGGAGCCCGGAGAATACAAACCCGAGGTGAGGCCATGGACAGGTGTTCCGTCGAATGTCGCGGGAGTCGCAGTCTCGATTCGAGAACCGCTGAGACGCATCTTGACGGGCGGGGGACGACTTGCCAAACGAGCGCCCCCGGAAAAGAACGTTCCTTGGGGAGGGCCGTTGATTCCGGAGACAGCGGTCAGCGCAACGCCTACGCCACAGAATTCTTGTGATGCGCGGGCTCGGGAATTCGGACCTCCCGTAATCGTTGAGGGCAGTCATCCCTCATCGGGAAAGCTGGCTTTCAAGACGGGAATCAGTTCGGCCAGACAGCCTGCCAGAACCTCAGCTGGACGACCACTCGAATCGATCTTCTTAATCAACTCAGGGGGGTAATATTCCAGGACCGGGGTGGTTTCCCGCTGGAATGTTTCCAGTCGCTTGCGTGTGACTGATTCACTGGCGTCGTCGGGACGGCCTTCGAGAACGGCTCGGCGGCGGATGCGGTCGACCATGACTTCCAGGTCGGAGCACTCGAAATACAGCACCAGTTTCACATCGATATACCGCTCGATCAACTGGCATTGATTGACGGTGCGTGGAATACCATCCAGCAGCAGCAGTTGCTCGCGTGGTTTGTATTTATCAGCGGCCCGGCGGCCTTCCAGCCAGTTACGGAAGATGGACACGGTCAGTTCGTCAGGAACGAGCTCGCCGCGCTTGCAGAATTCGCTGATCTGCCGGGCTTCTTCGGTCTGCGGGTCCAGTTTACGGAAGATCACCCCGGTCGACAGATGAAAAAAACCGGGAACGCGGGTCAGGATCTCCCCTTGTGTCCCTTTCCCCGCACCAGGTGCCCCGAAAACCAGTGCTGCGGGGTAACGTGAGAGGAGTTTCGCCATCGAACCAGCCTTGCAGGGGGGTGAAACGGGGGTGGGTATCCGCCAGGAGGCTCGACCGTTCAGCGGAGGGAAAAGGGTAGCAGAAACCGGCGACCCTTGTCTTGCCGAAGGATGGTTTTCTGATGTGATTTGTCGAGAGCGGGGTCTCGGGCTTGAAAACCGTTCGGCGGCTGCGGAAAATCAGGGGCTTCCGATTCGTGAGCGGTTCGTTCACTGGATCTGTCCCGTTTTCTCGGAGTGTGCCATGAACCTGACCCCGGAGCAGACGAAAATCGGCAAGGAGAACTTTGCAGATGCCGTCGGGCTGACGCGGCGTGACCTGCTCAAGGGGGTTGCCGCAGGAGCCACCGGACTGGGAGCGATGTACTTCGGCTATTCGGAGCTGAAGGGAGCCCCGGTCAAGACGGGATTTGTCGGGACCGGCGACGAAGGGAACATTCTTCTGACCCAGCATCCGCCCGCTTATATGGATGTGGTAGCAGTGGCCGATCTGCGTCCGTCCAACCGCGAGCGGGCCTTTCAGGGTGATCCGAACGACGATCGCATCGGACTGGTCCGCAAGCTGGGTGCAGCTGCTGCGGGCAAGGTCAAAGTCTACGAATCCCACAAGGCTCTGCTCGCCGCTAAGGATGAACTCGGGCTGGAAGCGGTTGTCATCGCCGTACCTCTCAGCGAGCATTACAGTGTGGCGAAGGCCTGCCTCGAAGCGGGACTGCATGTGCTGTGCGAAAAGCTGATGTGTCGCACGATCACCCAGTGCAAGGAACTGATTCGCCTGGCCGAGTCGAAGAATCTGCTCCTGACGGTCGGTCATCAGCGGCACTACAGCGTGCTCTATGACAATGCGGCCAATCTCGTACAAACCGGGTTGCTCGGAGAGATTAAACACATTCGCGCCCAGTGGCACCGGAACAACAGCTTTCCGAACAGTGACCAGTGGCGGAAGACCGACTTGAAGGAATCGAAGGAAGACATCGCCGCCATGGCGAATGTGGACCTGAAGGAGTTCGGGTACACCTCGATCCAGCAGCTCATCAACTGGCGGTTGTACAACACCACCGGTGGCGGGCTGATGGCCGAACTGGGCAGCCATCAGATGGACGCGGCGAGTATCTTCCTGGGCAAGGTCCATCCACTTGCCGTGCAGGGCTTCGGCGGTCGCAACTTCTACGGTGTGCCTGGTGTCGGTTCTCCCGACAAGCAGAAAGACGACCGCGAAATCGACGATCATGTCTATGTGACCTATGAATTCCCCGGTCGTAATTACGCCCAGGCTCCGGAAGATCTGGCGGTCGTGACCTACTCGTCGATCAACACGAACAAATTCGAACCGTACGGAGAGACTGTCTTCGGCAGCCGCGGCACGATGATCGTGAAGACCGAAAAGGAAGCCATGCTCTACAAGGAAGAGGGCAAGGGCAGCACGGGTGGGGGACCGGATCAACGCCTCTGGGTGGTGAGCAACGCCGTCTCGGGCGGTCCGGTCCTGAATGCCTATGAAACCAGTGCCGGGCCCAAAGTCGCAGCCGGGGGCGCCGACTGGTCAGCCAACATCAGTCGCGGCTACACCGAGGAGATGGAACACTTCTGTTACGCGATTCGCAGCCACGGCCCGCAGTACTACCGCGATGGCAAGCTACTGCCGGTGAGCGAGGGCGGTCTGCGGTGTCCTGGTCCGGTGGCGATGGCCGACGCGATCATGGCCTTGACTGCCAATCTGGCGATGGAGAAAAAGAAGCGCATCGAGTTCCGCGACGAGTGGTTCGATCCCAAGAGCGATGCGGTGCCGGAGACCGACCCTCAGGTCGTCGGTTAGTTCCGTCGGCGTGAATTGAAGATAGATCCGGAATTGGCTCAAGCGTTAGCGGCTTCCTAAACGGGAGCCGCTTTTTTTATGGCATTTTCGGTCACTGACGCCGTTGGATTCCCGGTGCTCCGCAGTCCCTATCACTCGTCAGGGTTGTCACCGTAGTCTGAATCGGGCATTCTCATTGTCGAGTTGCGGGGAGCGAGTTCACTATTCGTCTTGACCAGCTGATCCATCAGGAGTGCCTGCTCCTCTTTCAGAGGACTCGCACGTTCCTGCCGGTGTTTCCGTGAGGACGATTCTGAATCGGCTCGAGTTCCGAAGTACAAGGGGGACGAGATCATGATTCGTTGGAAGTGCGGGGCAGTGCTGGCCATGTTGCTGGTCGTGGTTTCCGCTATGGCTCAGGCCGATGATGCGGGCCGCGGACCGGTGGGTGCCGTCGAATTTCAACCTCTCGCAGCTGCCACAACCCGCGTTCTGGAAGCGTTAACGTTTCAGGGAACCCCGCTCCCGGAGCGGGACACCACAGCCCTTCAGCAGATCCTGAAGACTGGAGCGGGACGCGATGGCTCGCTCGCCATTCAGAAGATTCTTGATCCCCATTGCCTGACCTTGGTGCGGATTAACCCGGAAGGCCGTGTCTCAGCCAGCCCTGGTCCCGCACCCCGACAGCTCATGCAGCAAGGGTGGCGGACCTTTCTCGTGAAGGTTCACAACGAAGCCGGGGTGACGGCGGAGTTGAAAATCGGCAGCCCCCAATCGGGCGTCTCTTACCAGCAGGGAAAGGGCCCGCGCGAAAAACCACAAACCGATCAGAATCTGGTCACCGCCGCAGAAGCAGCTGCGCGGTTCCTCGACATTGATGCCACGCAGTCCCAGCCGTTGTCTCCCAATCTTTCCGGCCTGCTCGTGGAGTACCGGCTGGTGCAACTCTTCAGCCGCGACAAGGGCGACCGCGAGGCGACGTTGATGTTCGATGTCGGCCAGGGGACACAGGATCTCGGGTTCCGCAACGAGACGCCGATCCTGTTTCAGTGCCTGCCTGCGGTCGAGGTGGTGCTGGATGTGCGCGATTTCGATGGGAAGCCGACGAGCGCGGCCTTCACGTTCAAGGACGCGCGCGGTCGCGTCTACCCGCACCCCAAGCGGCGGCTGGCACCGGACTTCTTCTTTCATCATCAGATCTATCGGGCCACTGGCGAGACAGTCACGCTGCCGCCGGGGGACTATACGGTGACGGTCCAGCGCGGGCCGGAGTACCTGGTCGAGACGCTGCCGCTGGCGGTGCAGCCCGAGGCGGTCAATCAGCGCCTCGCCGTGCAACTGCAGCGGTGGATTCATCCGGCGAAGCGGAACTGGTACTCCGGCGACCACCACGTCCACGCGGCAGGCTGCGCTCATTACGACAGCCCGACCGAAGGCGTCGGTCCCGCCGACATGATGCGGCATATTCTCGGGGAAGACCTCAACGTCGGCTGCGTGCTGTCGTGGGGACCGTGCTGGTACACGCAGAAGCAGTTCTTCGAGGGGAAGACCAACGCCCTGTCCAAGCCTGACTACCTGATGCGGTACGATGTCGAGGTCAGCGGGTTCCCGTCCTCGCATGCGGGGCATCTCTGTTTGCTACGGCTCACGGAGGACGACTACCCCGGCACCACGCAGATCGAAGAGTGGCCGAGTTGGACCTACCCCGTGTTGGAGTGGGGCCAGAAGCAAGGCGGGGTCGTGGGGTACAGCCACAGCGGCTGGGGACTGGCACTGCCGGACCATATGCCGGACGGGTCGCGGCAATTCTCTCCGCACCCGTGGGGCGGGGCACCCCAGGACTGGAAAGGCCGCTGTGCCGACACTCTGCCGGATGATGCCTTACCTCCGTTCAACGGCATCGGAGCCAACGAGTTCATCGTGACCGGCCCGCTCGGCGTGTGTGACTTCATCTCGGCGGTCGATACGCCCGTGATCTGGGAACTCAATATTTGGTATCACATGCTCAACTGCGGCGTGAAGACCCGCATCAGCGGCGAGACCGACTTCCCCTGCATCTATGGCGACAAGGTCGGCCTGGGACGGATCTATGTCCAACTCGACCAGGACCAGCCGCTCGACTTCGATGCCTGGTGCGAAGGACTCAAGCAAGGCCGCAGCTACTGCGGCGACGGCCTGAGCCATGTCATGGATTTCCGCATCGTCGACCCAAAAGCGTTGTCGCTCATTACCAACGGTCGGGATCTTTCAACGGCCAGACTCGGGCAACAAGGCCCCGGCAGCGAGATCAGTCAGATCGACCTGAAAGAGCCCGGTAAGGTCCAGGTCACCTTCGATGTTGCCGCCCTCCTCGCCGAAAAGCCCACGCCCGAGACCGAACGCATCCGGTCTGCAAGACTCGACTCCAAGCCCTATTGGCACCTCGAACGCAGCCGCCTCGGCGACACGCGCACGGTCCCCGTCGAGATCATCCGTAACGGCCTCGTCGTCAACCGCCAGGAGATCGCCGCCGACGGGAAACTGCAATCGATCACCGCCGAGATCGACATCCCGGAGTCGTCCTGGGTCGCCGTCCGCATCCTCCCCAGCGTCCACACCAACCCCATCTGGGTCCAAGTCGGCGAGCAGCCCGTGCATGTCACCAAGAGCGCCCAGTGGTGCCGCAAAGCCGTCGACATCTGCTGGGCGGCCAAGCAAAAGGCCATCCGCGCCTCCGAACGCCCGGCAGCGGAAGCCGCCTATCAGAAGGCGAGAGAATTCTACGACAAGCCGTAGCGGAAGCGCACTCGGTCCCAAGCTCCGGCTTGGGACCGCCTATCCTCGAAGCACTGCTTCGCCGCGTGCCAGAACGCTCCCTCTTGCAATCTGTCCCCACTGGATCCCCTCCCATGACCCGCTCTCGCTACCGGTTCTTCGAAAACGAATACCCCGACTTCATGACCTGTACTATCAACAGCTGGATCCCAATCTTCACCCGGCAGGAATCCGCCGACATCATCCTCGACTCGCGGCGGCATCTCCAGAAGGAGCGCGGGCTAAAACTCTTCGCGTATGTCATTCTGGATAACCACCTGCACATGATCGCCTCCGCCCCGGAGATTTCGGCGGTGACCCAGAGCTTCAAGTCCTACACAGCCCGACAGATCATCGATCTGCTGAAGAGTCGCGGCTCGGAAACCCTCTTGCGGCAGTTGAGCGCGACCAAGCTGAATCACAAGACCGAGAGCACGTACCAAGTCTGGCAAGAGGGCAGCCACCCGTAGCAGATTCAGGGCGACGAGATGATGTGGCAGAAGATCGAGTACATTCACAACAACCCGGTCCTGCGCGGATTCGTCGACGACCCGCTGCATTGGCGGTGGTCGAGTGCGAGGAACTACGAGCGGCAGCCGAGCCTCATTGAGGTCGTGACCGACTGGCAGTAGAGTGAGTTGTCGAGCACGCGGCGAAGCAGAGCTTCGAGGATAGGCGTGACCAAGCCGGAGCTTGGTCACGAGAGAACAAATCGAAGGTTCCCGGATCGGGGACATCCCCCGTAGCGTTGAGTACCGCCGTCACATTCGACGAGTTGTTGAGGGCCGCCCCTTCGATCAGGCACTGCACCGCGCGGGCATTGGAATCAAGGCCCACAGCCCGGACCCCCTCCGCACGCTGTGCCGCCGCCAAGGCAATCACCCCTGCGCCGCAGCCCATGTCGAGAATCTTCTCGCCGGGGTGGACAGACATGGTCTCCAGGATGGCCCGCGCACCGAGATCGATGCTCCGGTGACTGAACACTCCAGGGCGACTCACGGCATGAATCAACCGGCCCTCATCGCGGAATGCAAACTCGCAGCGTAGATCGCGCGGCCGCTTGAGTTCTCCTTCTTTCACGCAGCGGTACACCACCCCACGCTTCTTCGGCATGCGGGCGATACTGCGGAATATCTTCTCCAGCTCATGGCACAGCCAAGTGTCTTCGCGGTTGTCGACAGCGGCCAGCAACATCCCGCCGGGCACCAGACGAGCGTGCATTTGCTGTAGAAAGTCTCGGTTCAGTTCGGCTTCGCCCCGAATGCTGACGGGGAGCGCTGCGAACTCCACCGGCTCGGGCGGCAGGTCCACATCACACACGATGCGGAGGTTCGGCACCTTGCCTTCGTGGTAGGTAATCGTATCGTTGGCCAAAAACTGGTCGAGAAAATAGCAACTGACCTTCGACTGTGGGTCGAGTGTGGCCAGATGAGCGGCGAGTTGCCCTCGACCGAGCGACGAACACAGTGCCGATTCGACCTCCAGTTCGTCGACCTCCAGTTCGTCGACCTCCTGCACGAGGAGAAACTCAGCGTCCGGCACGCGCAACGTGAAATCCGGCTCATCCGTGAAACCGTGGGGGACGACCAGATCGGAGCGACGACGAGCCATAAAGCCGAGGACTTTCATCAGGAGCGGGAAGCGGTGGCCGCATTGTCGCCGATTTCCCCTCGGCAGGCGAGACAGTCGAAACTGATTGGTCCGCTGATGTCGCAATGGGCGTATTACGGCCAGCGACAGTCACCGATTCGTTCTTGAACGCTTGAACCTACTCCTTCGGCACATGCTGATCGAAGCGATACATCAAATCACTGAATCGATCCAGGAACTCCTTCGGCGCATCGTCTGGGAACTTCAGGCGTACGTTCAGATAGGCATCAAGCGTTTCGGATCTCGGCAACATGAGCTGATCTTTGTAGTAGTGCTTGTCAAAGGTTTGGGAAGCTGCCATGCCTCCGTACTGTCCTGGACAGAACTCGATTTCTCCGACAATCCCGCTCTGCATCCGGTTCCGAAAACCGGCTCCTTGGGGGCCAATCTCGACGCCAGGACGCTGCCACCATTTGGCATTGAACATCCGAGTATGGATCATGAATGGCATCGTGTTCCACTCAACCGAAATGGTGTTTCCCTCCAATTTGATGATTGCCTCGGGGTAGTGTTCGAGCACGAGCTTGCGAATGGCTTTCTCGAACTCCCGCAGCCTGGGGTTCGGGGGGCCCGCTGGGTCGCGTTCGATCGTTTCGAGGTAATCCTGTGGTGCATGCTCGCGCAGCCGTTGTTTCTGTTCCTCACTCAACACATCCATGAGGGCCGCGTTGCGGAGTTGCTTGTGCTGCTCAACAATTGCGAGCTGATTCCGAAGATATAAGGCATGCTCTTCGTGAATCTGAGCCAGTTTCGCTTGTTGCTTTTCGTCGAGACCCAGCTTCTGGAAAAACTCGGGCAACTTCTTTTGAGACAAACTGGACTCCCGGCGACCGCTCTCTTGTCCGACTGCCATCCAGACGCCCATCGTCAGGATGAGTCCCGTAGTGCTGAGCAGAATGAAGAAACGCATATCGTCTCCTGTGTCAGAATCCGAAGTCAGGCAGGCCGGAGCCGTTGTTCATCACAATTTGCAAGACGGACAGGTCAGGCGGTTCCCGATCCCCCAGGCACGGCCTGACCCTGCGAGTCGATCTTGCGGTCGAACCTTCGCCAGCTCCAAATCGCAATCAGGCCAAGGGCAGCATACCACGGCCAGCGGGGACGGGGCACCAAAGGGTACAGAGCCATCGTCTGCCGGTCATTCGGCTGAGGGTAACGGACTGGCAAGTGCAGCGCGAACTGTCGGTCGCGAGAAATCGACCAACGCCCCCGGCCTTCCTTCGGTCCCTGCCACAAGACCTGTCCGGTGGTCGCCTCTCGCAACAGCGGGGAGTAGTCGTCAAACGCAGGGTTGAAAGTGTCGTAAATCCAGCGAGTCAAACGGTACCTCCAACCCCAGCTGGGAAAGGGCAGGGATCGCTTGGAATGGTAGTACGTCTCGAGGCAATGCCCCTCCGCAACCTGCAACCACCGTGACCGAACATCGCGGCCGTCCCAGTCCGTCCAGTCCAGGACGCTCATCTCAACGCCAGTCGGGCGAACCTGGCAGCGAAACCATCGGTTAATCGTGTCGTCCTGGTTCCCATCCCCGATCGTATCCATCTCCTCTTCGACAAAGAACGTGTCTCCCTCCCAGGCGTGGGGGAGGATCGTGAAGCGGTTGTTTCCGTGGTTCTTGCCCAGAGTCCATTCGTGCAGAATCTCGCCCGAGGGCCAGGTGTGAATCCGCCCCACCCAGTCCCCGAAGCTGTTCTCGGGTTTCCGTTGCTGGCACACTGTCGCGATGAGATTCTCGTCCGGGGAGATTTTCAGTTCCCCAAAATAAGCGATCAACCGATTCTGGGGGGCTTCGTAGCCGCTGAGTGTCATCCCCCACGTGGTCAGCAGTTCCTCAGTCGGCCAGACCCGCCAAGGCCCCGAGCCGTCCCGGACTTGGCAGCGATACCCAACCCTCCGGACTCGCCAGCGTCCTGAGGAGGTCACCTCATCGTACACAGCATCGGAAGGCTCTTGACCGATCCGGCGAGTGACCAGGTCGAAAGACGGATGACTCGAATGTTCCTGCATGTACAGCACAACCCGTTCTCCCCGCACGCGAAACTGCCCATATGCTGACCAGTTGGGCAAGTCGTATTCCGCAACGGGCTGGCCTGTCGACTGGTCATAGATCGCCAGTCGTTTCCACACCGACGAACTCTGCTTTCGATCCCACTCTCCGGAGACCAGGACAAACTGGTTGTCGTTGATCCAGCCCGCCAATTCGGTTTCACGAACACCGGACAGCTCGCGAGTCCAGACCGGTCGTCGCGAGTAATTCTCCACCCAACGAACGGCGAAGAAGATCAGGATTAGCCAGACGCCGAATCGAACGCGGGGCGACATGTGACGAAGAGAACGCATGCTCAGTGACCTTGGCCTTGAGGCTGGAGCTGTGACCGATCACCGCCAATCACTCCAACGCGTACTTGGATGATTGGAAACTCTCCCGCGTGACACCCCCGACTCAACGTCGGGGGCTCGCTATATCTCCGCAGTGACGGTCACCAGCTCGTTCTTGAACGCCGGTGTCTTCGACTGCGGGTCGACCTCGCGACCGAAGAGGACGTTGCACTCGGGGCAGTACATCATCGCGTTGCCGGGGCGGATGTCGAACTCACGGACGCGTTGGTACCGCATCTCGCCGGTGCGGCTTTTGACGCTCACGAGCTGGTCGACTTTGAGTCCCAGACGGGCGATATCCTGCCTGCTCATCAGGATGATGTCGCGGCGGTCCTGGCCGCGGTACAGGTCCTCTTCCTCGTAGACGACCGTGTTGAACTGGCCTTCGGAGCGGATCGACATCAGTCGCAGCTGGGGGCCGGTCTCATCGTGATCGGCGGGGATCGCGACGGCGTGGAACTTCGCTTTGCCACTGGGGGTGGGGAAGCGGGGGGGCGATGGGCGTGAGGTCTCTCCGGGGTCGCGTACCCTCACCCCCAGCCCCTCTCCCGGGGGGAGAGGGGAGGAAGCGGGGGGAGTGCCGTCGAGGACTCGCCCGGCGATGTGGAACTCTTTCTTCGTCGTCGCGATATCGCGGATCGGCTCGAAGCCAGGGATCAACTCCGAGATCAACAGCCGGACGGCGTCGTGGCTCTCCAGCTTTTTCCAGTCGACGGGTCCGGACTCGCCGAGGACAGCCTTGCCCATCGCGGTCAGGACCGAGACCTCGCTGCGCGGGCCGGTGTAACGCGTTGGGCCGCCGTCGCTCAGACGCACGTAGCTGAACATCGACTCCTGGGTCGTGGGTTCGGGTTCTTCATCCCGCGGCAGGATCGGCAGCACCAGCGTCTCCTGCCCCCGACCCCACGCGTGACCGGTATTGAGCGTCGTCGTCAGGTAGGTCACCAGCCCCAGCTTCTTCATCGCTCGCTCGGCGTACGCGGCGTCCGGGTTGCTGCCGTAGAGGTTCCCGCCCAGGCAGAGGGCAACATCCATCTCGCCTCGCTCGGAGGCATCCATGCAGGCCATCGTGTCGAGACCCGGCGAGGTCGGCAGCTGGACGCCCAGCCGCTCCTCAAACTTCTTGAGCATGCTTAGCTTGAGCTGCGGCGTGACACCGACGGAGCCCATCCCCTGCACGTTGCTGTGCCCGCGAATCGGCATCAGCCCGGCATGCGGCCGCCCGACCATCCCCCGCAGCAACGCGATGTTGGCGATCATCTTGACGTTGTCGGTTCCGTGCAGATGGTGCGTGATCCCCATGGTCCAGCCGATCACCGCATTCTTCGAGGCCGCATAGGTCGCAGCCACCTGCTCGATCTCGGCACGCTTCACGCCCGAGCCGTTCTCGATGGTGTCCCACGAAGTCGAATCGACCATCTGCCGGAAGGCGGCGAACTCCTCCGTGGCTGTTTCAATGAACTGCGCATCGTGGGCCGACTTGGCCAGGAGCGACTTCGCGACTCCTGTGAGCAGCGCAATGTCCCCGCCGATATGCGGCTGGACATACTGGCTGGCGATCTCGGTCCCGAACAGCAGGCTGCGAACGTCGCTGGGCACACGGAAGTTCACGAGCCCCAGTTCCTTCACCGGGTTGATCACGATGATCTTCCCTCCCCGCCGCCGCAGTTCCATCAAGCTGCGCATCAGCCGCGGATGGTTCGAAGCCGGGTTGCCGCCGATCAGGATATACAGGTCCGCATGGTCGAGATCGTGCAGCTGGATCGTCCCCGTGCCGGTCCCGAGAGCCGCCCCCAGCCCGACGCCGCTGGCCTGATGGCAGTAGTACGAGCAGTTGTTGACGTAGTTCGTCCCGAACAGCCGCGCGAACAGCTGAAGCAGGAACCCGGCCTCGTTGGAGGACCTCCCGCTGGCGTAAAAGAAGCTGCGTGTGGGACCGGCGGCCTTCAGTTTGGTGGCGAGCAGCTGCAGGGCCTCGTCCCAGCTGATCTGCCGGTACTGCTTGTCGTTCGGCCCGGCATAGATCGGAAAGACCAGCCGCCCGGCCATCTCCATCTGCCGAGGCGAGAACGCCCGCAGTTCGGCGAACCCGTACCGCTGAAAGAACTCGGACGTGATCCCCGACTGCATGTCAGAGACCATCGCCTGGAACGACTTCTTGCAGACCTCGGGGAAGTAGCCTCCCTCGTTGACCATGCCGCCCATCTGCCCGCCCATGCCGAGCGCACAGGTCTTGCAGGCGTTCTTCGAGCGCATCGCGGTCCACAGCTTCCACCAGCCGACGCGATTGGCCATCCGAAGGGTATACGCGATGGCCTTCCAGTCACCGCCGCTGCGAGGTGCTTTCATGGGGAGCTGTCCTCAAAAGGGGAAACCCTATGATAGCCAAGGGAAGCGGCATTTACCCAGGAAAAAGTTCGCCTCCTCGTCCGGTTGTGTGCGTCCGAAAAGTGGGGGCGACAGAACCTCTTGTCGGTCGCACGCTTTACCGTGCATTGTCTTCCTGGAGATTGTGGGGCAGGCAAAATTGCCGACCCTGCTACTTAGTTTGCTGACACAGGCATTCGTCGCCGCGCACAGGTGGCGTTCGCTTGTACGCGGTTCATTCGGGTTTTATGCTTTCCGAAGTGTTGGACTGTCGACCACAGGAGACTCTGTCATGGGTAACATCGTCATTGGATTAATTTTTCTGATCGGTGGATTGTCGGGCAAGATTGCGATTCGCGGAACAGATAGCTCGACCGGCGCGGCCATTCTGGGGGGCGCGCTGGTGATCTGGGGAATCGTTCAACTGGTCCGATCAAAGTCTCAGAAGGAGTAATTCCTTCGGCTTTGGGGCTTGATCGAGACTCCACCTGCGGGAACAGCCTGATAGAAAGGGACGGACACAATCGCCGAAGCTGCGAGCTGTGTGAATCATGTCCGCTGTGAGGCTTGAGCCTTCGCTGAATCCCGGTGACGGGAGCGCCCCGCGTTCCCGCGGGGAGTTCCCATGTCATCCTGTTATTCCGTCATGCCTTCGGAGGCTGCGGATTTCCACCCGCTCAAGGTATCACTGAGGATTTCGTGGATCGCCCGGCGATCCTCTGGGCTCAGGTGTACGAATTCCGGGGACTGGTCCCGGCCACTCAGGACGGCTCGCAACTTGTCGAGGACCGCCGATTTGGCCTGCGGCGGCAGCTGTGTGAAACTATCCGAATAGATCAGATAGCTGCAGGGATATTTGAACATCCGGGTCTGTAGATCCAGATCACGCAGTGACCGGCCACGGCTATCGCGGGGGCCCGTGTTGGAGAATTCAGCGGTAAATCCGGAGGTCCCTGCCACAGGTGCGGCGAGCGCGAACTCCTGGCTGAATAACATGTATCGCACCAGTTTGTCGACGACTCCCTGGATGCGGCGTCCAGTGAGTTCGCTTTCAAAATCTGCGGGTCGTTCCAGGGCTTTGTTCATGATCTGATCGTGGTGCAGGGCGCTCCGGGTTTCAAAATTGACCAGCGTCAGGTGGTTGTGCATCTGCACCTGGTGCTCAAGCACCATCAAGGCGACCAGATCGCTATGTGGGGTTAAGTACGGGGTGACCGAAACAATCGGGCTCAGGTCCGTGATATTGGCTCCCGCTTCCCGGTCGATGGCTTCCGGGGCCTGTCGCTTGGCGATGACGTTTCCCATGTGCCGCATGGCACCATGCTGTCCGGTGACGTACCACCCGCCCCATCGCTTGAAGAAATCGCTGGAGTGATCGGTGTTGAAAGTGCCCGAACCGAGCAGGGGATGCCCCCCTTGGTCCGAGTAGACCGACCGGACAAGCAATCCTGGCACTCCCTGAGTGCGGGAGGAGGCGTGGCAGGTCAGGCACTGACCACGATCACGAAGGAACTGCGGCTTGGCTGCGGGGTCTTCAGGAGCCGTTTGGTTGAGGGTATAGAAGATCGTCCCTTGCTGGCTGTCTTGTGCAGCCACCTCCAGAACGTCCCCCTGCTGGCAATAGCCGATGTACATATCGTCGCTGAAATAGACAGCTCGGGGGCGTGAGGGGGTAATGCGGCGCAGCTGAAGGCTGGTTTTGGAGAAGACCAGCGTCTGCGACGAAGGCGGAACGTTGAGCAGCTTCAGGACCGATTCGAGATAACCGCGCTGCGGGTCACGTTGGAGTTCGATTTCGCCCGCATCAATCTGGGCCTGCAGGCGTGTAATACGGGTGTTCACTGGTGTGGTGTCATAGGCGATGGGAGCGGCTTCAAACTCCAATTGGGCATGAGCCACCCCGGAGGCCAGCGCCAACCAGACCATGCCCCCCCACAGGAGGCTCAACTCGCGTACAAACATCATGGTATCGACTCCGCAACTGAGAGGTTCGTGCAGCCCGTTCCGAGTGAAACCTAAACAGGCAGTCACGACTCCTCTTTTATCATAGTCGGTGGTTTTCAGTGATTCCAGAAGAGAATCTGTCGAATCGGATCAATTCTTGCGGGTTGGAAGCGGCTCCAAGACCTGAGACAATGGTGACGGCGTAGTCAATCGGTGGGGTTGGCGACAGAATAGCCGGTCATGGCTTGGCTTGGACTCAGGGACCCCCATGAGTGATCGCAAACGGATTCTGATTGTCGAAGACGAAGAGTCGATCGCCGCTGGGCTGCGATTCAATTTCGAGCAGGAGGGGTACGACTCGCTGGTGGTGGGGGAGGGGCGATCGGCTCTGGCCCAGTTTGCCGAAGGAGGCGAAGGGGCGGATTTGGTTGTGTTGGACCTGATGTTACCCGGGATGAGCGGCTATGAGATTTGTCGGGGGATTCGGGAGTATGATCCCCGCGTGCCGATCATGGTGCTGAGTGCCCGCACGTTGAGCGAAGACCGGTCCCACGCGTTTGACTGCGGAGCGGATCAGTATTTGACCAAGCCCTTCGCGTTGCCTGAACTGTTGAGTCGCGTTCGGAATCTGCTGGATCGCAATATCCGATTGGGGGTGGGGGCCGAGCCCGAACGGGCTCCTCTCGAGTCCTATCGGTTTCACGATGTCGAAGTCGACTTCCGTTCGTTTGAGCTGCGACGTGGGGATCAGGTTCACCGCCTGACAACGATGGAGATGCAGCTGTTCAAGTTTTTCATTGAGCATGAGGGAGAGGTTCTATCACGTGCCCGAATCCTGAAAGTCGTCTGGGACCAGAGTGCCGAGGTAACGACCCGGACCATCGACAATTTCGTAATGCGATTGCGGAAGTATGTTGAACATGACCCGACCGCTCCGCGTCATCTCGTATCCGTTCGGGGTACGGGATATCGATTTACGGCTGATTCGGATGTTGCAACTCCTTTTGTGGAAGATGATTACGAGTCTTGACGTGGCTTTGACAGAGTGTGACAGGACTTTGACCAAACTTTGAATCCCTGCTGACAGAGTCGCTCCGAAGATTGTGTTAGAGTCCTTGCCGCCTCGATTGGCCGAACGTCGGCGATCCAGGTTCACGGGACTCCCGAACGGAGATCAAACATGTCAGCCATTCCTGTACCCACCCCTGAGACGGGGAACCGCGACGATTGGCGAAAGACCAAGGCCGAAGAGCGTTCACTGCTCCTGTCGACGTTCGGTCGCCAGAACCTGCGGTGGGATAACGTCGACTGGGTCGTCGTGGTCTGGATGCTCGCTATGCACGTCGGAGCACTTGCGGCTCCGTTCTTCATCACTTGGGAGGCGGTCGTTACCGCCGTAGTGCTGCACTGGGCCACCTGCAGTGTGGGGATCTGCCTGACGATGCACCGGTATTTGAGCCATCGGTCGCTGAAGTTGCGGACGCCTGCTAAGTTCTTTGGTCTACTTTGTGCGACCATCGCGGGTGAGGGCACGCCGATGCACTGGTCGTCAGTGCATCGCATCCATCATCAGAAGTCGGACCAAGAAGGGGATCCACACTCACCGAACGAAGGGGATTGGTGGTCGCACATTCTGTGGACTTTTACTGGGCGAGATTCCCGTTTGCGTCCGACGATGTACCGCCATTTTGTCCCGGATTTGGTTCAGGACAAGATGATGTGGTTCTTTGAAAAGGCTTTCGGTCCCGTGCTGATCGGGACGGGAATTCTGCTGTACGTGATCGGTGGGCTGCCGATGTTGCTGTGGGCGATGTGTGTTCGGATGGTGTTTGCCTACCATAGTACGTGGTTTGTCAACTCGGCCACGCACATGTGGGGCTACCGCACGTATGAAACATCGGATCGTTCCCGCAATCTGTGGTGGGTCGCGGTGCTGGCTTACGGTGAAGGGTGGCACAACAACCACCATGCCTACCCGCGGTTGGCCCGGGCTGGACACAAGTGGTGGGAAGTCGACCCCACCTGGATGTTCATTCGCTTCCTGCAACTGATTGGTCAGGCATACGATGTGGATGCCCGGCTGCCCCAGGATTTACCCGCCACTAAGTCGGGCGGCGTGCTGCAGCAGCTGCAAAGCAAGTCGAAGGGCGTTTCGCCTGTCGAGGCAGCGTAACCTGTTCTTTTCGAGAGATTTCCAAACGGCCCGCCCCTGTGGCGGGTCGTTTGCATGAGGGCTATGCCGAAGTCCCTGATGGAAGGGGGGCGAACTCCCTGTTGCCTCGGATTCAGGGTTTAAGATAGAACCCTCCCAGCATCGGGAGAGTCTCGACTCGCTCCGGCATGCGCCCGACCTTTCGCGGAATGGAGTCCGCTCGATGGCCCACACTGTGGATGAACTCGCTGTGCTGGTCCAGGGAACGGTCTTTGGGGATGGGCTGGTGCGGGTTTCGAATGTGGCCGCACTCGATTGTGTGACGCCGGAAACGATGACTTTTCTCGACAGTGCTCGCCGCGTAAAACGTCTGGAGGGGCTCACTCCCGGCGCTTTGATCGTTCCGCGCGATGCGGTTGAGGCGGTTCAAAAAATCGTCAGTTGTCCATTGATTGCCGTGGAGGATTCCCAGGGAGCATTCATCTCCTTGATGCTGCATTTTCGCCCGCTGGCTGTGCGACAGACGACCGGCATCTCGCCCCAGGCCAGCATTCATCCCTCGGCTCAGATCGGTTCTGGCACCAACGTTCACAGTTCCGCCGTGATCGAGGCCGATGTGACGATTGGGGCGAACTGTGACATTCATGCCGGGGTCGTCATCCGTCGCGGTTCGACTCTCGGTGACGAGGTGACACTGCACCCGAATTCCGTGCTGTATCCCGGTATGCAATTGGGGGCTCGCGTGATCGTTCATGCCAATGCTGTCATTGGAGCCGATGGGTTTGGATATCGATTTCTCAAGGGGGAATACGTTCGCATCCCGCACACCGGGATCGTGCGAATTGATGACGATGTCGAGATTGGGGCCTGTACCACGATCGATCGGGCCATGGTGGGCGAGACCGTGATCGGGGCCGGTTCGAAGATCGATAATCTGGTCATGATTGCCCACAACTGCCGGATTGGAAAACACAACGCCTTTGCATCGCAGGTCGGCTTCGCGGGTTCGATCACCACGGGGGACTATGTTCGCTGTGCGGGGCAGGTCGGTATCGCGGACCACATCAAAATTGGAGACAAGGCCACGCTCGGGGCCAAGGCGGGCGTCATGGTCGACATCCCCGCCGGTTCGACCCAGGTGGGGATTCCCTGTTTGCCGGACAAGGAACAGTTCCGCGTCATGTTGGCGACGCAGCGTCTCCCGGAACTGGTCAAAAAGGTCGAAGCCCTCGAACAGCGTTTGGCAGCGCTCATCGCCAGTCAGGATGCTGCTTAAATGTGCGGGAGGGGCGGTCCCCTCCCGCGTCTCATTCCTCACCCCCTGTTCTTTGCTGTGACTGCACCTGCCACCATCCCGATGCGACCTTCTCAGCCCGAGCGAATTGGCTTGCTGGCGGGATGGGGGCGTTTTCCGATTGTGTTCGCGGAAGAAGCCCGGCGGCAGGGGTACTCGGTCGTGTGCAACGCAATCGAGGGCATGGCCGACGAAGAAATGTCGCGATACTGCGATCACGTTCGATACACACCGCTGGCCCGACTGGGGGCGGCGATCCGTTTCTTTCACAAGCACCGCGTCAAACGCGTGGTGATGGCCGGCAAGGTCCATAAGCAGGTGCTCTTTTCACCGTGGCGGGTACTGCACTTGATGCCTGACCTGCGAACACTGAATATGTGGTTGCGGCATGTGGCCAACAAGAAGGATGACACGCTGTTACTGGCGGTCATGCGCGAGTTTGAGCGCGACGGAATGCAGTTCGAATCCGCTCTCACCTTTTGTCCGGAGTTACTCGTGAAACACGGATTCCTCACCAAGCGTCAACCGACGGCCGCCCAGTGGAAAGACATTCGTTTTGGCTGGGAAATGGCCAAGGAAATGGGGCGGCTGGACATCGGTCAGACCGTCATCGTGAATGACACCGCCGTCATCGCCGTCGAGGCCATCGAGGGCACGGATCAGTGCATTCGGCGGGCGGGAGAACTGTGCAAACGCGGTAATCTGGTGGTCATTAAGGTGGCTAAGCCCAACCAGGACATGCGGTTTGATGTTCCCACGATCGGAATCCAAACCTTGCAGACCATGCAGGAGGCCGGAGCCCGCGTGCTGGCCATCGAAAGCGGGATGACCATTCTGCTGGATGAGCCCGAAGTGATCGCCATGGCGGAACGCCTGGGAATCGCCATTGTCTCTCTGAAGTCCGAAGAGGTTCAGCTGCGCGTTGTGGCCTGACCCATCAAGTCCCATGGATTCCGTTCGGGGAGCCTTTCGGAGGACTGATGAGGCTGTTAGCCTCTGAAGGGTATTGCTCCTCACGCGATGGTCGCAGTTTCCCTGGAGCAGGGACGGTCTGGCGATCGCGGAGGGGGATTCCTCCCACGAGTCTCGAAGTCATGGCCAAGGCGGTTGTTCTGGTAAGCGGAGGTCTGGACTCCGCCACGGTGCTGGCGGTCGCCCGCAACCAGGGTTACGAATGTTATGCCCTGTCGTTTGATTACGGGCAGCGGCATCGTCACGAACTGGAAGCGGCCCATCGGGTCTGTCGTCGCTTCGGGGTGGTGGACCACCGCGTTTGTCCACTCGATTTGCGGGTGTTTGGTGGGTCGGCGCTGACGGCGGATATTGAAGTGCCGAAGGATCGGCCTGACGGAGAAATGTCCCACGGGATCCCGATTACCTATGTCCCTGCCCGGAATACGATTTTCCTGTCGGTCGCCCTGGGGTGGGCTGAGGTGCTAGGAGCCCATGACCTGTTTCTCGGTGTCAATGCAGTCGATTACAGCGGTTACCCCGACTGCCGTCCCGAGTTTATTGCGGCCTTCGAATCGCTGGCCAATCTGGCGACAAAGGCAGGCGTCGAAGGCACCCGCTTCCGCATTCATACCCCGCTGATCGATCTGACCAAAGCCGAAATCATCCGACTGGGACGATCCCTCGGTGTCGATTACAGCCTGACTCACAGTTGCTACGATCCGTCCCCGAACGGTCGTCCCTGTGGGCGTTGCGACAGCTGCCAACTACGTGCCAAGGGGTTCGCGGAAGCCGGGTTGAGCGACCCAGCGCTCGCAGGACCATGAAGAAGAGGTCATTGCGGCCTCCCGTTGAGAGTTTTCGAGGATTGCGAGATGACCGAGTCGAATGACCCCGCCCAGTTCATACGTCAGACTCTGGACCGGATCGAAGATGTCCTGCAGGAGGCGGCTCAGGCCGCCCGCCCGATTGAAGTCGACCCGGCCCGAACGCAGCTGTTTCAGCTCTTTGGCGAGGCCAGTCGCCAGGGGCTGGTCTGTGATGAGTTCGAATCGAATCTGACCGCAGACTCAATTTGTTCCGCGTTATCGGCCCGATGGGGACTGAAAAACACGGTTCAGGACTCCGTAACGAAGCAGCAGCGGTTGACGGGGGAACAACTGGCGCAGATGCGTTCGCTGTGGTCCGTGATGCGGATGTGGATGGAGTGGACGTACGCCTGGGATCGCTGGGCGGAGTACCATCACGCCGAAAAGTGAACACCCGCACCGTGTGGATCACAATTCTTACGGACGGGAGTCCCGTGAAACGAGCCGACCCCATGCAGCATCCGCTGGCATCGCTCTCGGGGATCGAATAACCTCACCATGAAGTGATCGTCACCCGGCGCGAGGGGGTGATGCGAGTCTGTAGCAAGCGAGGAATGTGATGGCGGACACTCTGACAGTCACCGATAACCGAACCGGGAAAACCTATCAGCTCCCGATTACGGACGGGACCATCCGGGCCGCGGACTTGCGTCAGATCAAGGTGCAGGACAACGAGTTCGGGATGATGAGCTACGACCCGGGGTTTCTGAACACCGCGTCCACTCGCAGCTCGATTACCGAAATTGATGGCGATATTGGAATCCTCCGCTACCGAGGGTATCCCATCGAACAATTGGCCGAGCACGCTACCTTTCTGGAAACGGCCTACTTGCTGCTGCATGGAGAGCTGCCGAATGCCGACCAGCTGACCGAATGGGAACTGTCGATCCAGCGGCACACGGTCGTTCATGAGAACGTCAAGCAGTTCATGGAGGGGTTTCGCTACGATGCCCACCCGATGGGGATGTTCATCAGCACGGTCGCGGCGTTGTCGACCTACTATCCCGAAGCGAAAGCCGTTCGCGATCCGGTCAACCGCAAGAAGCAGATCTGCCGGCTAATCGCCAAGGCTCCCACGATTGCCGCCTTCAGCTACCGGCACTGCCAGGGATATCCGTACAACTACCCGAATAACAAGTTGAGTTACACGGGTAACTTTCTGGCGATGATGTTCAAGATGGTCGAAGCCAAGTACGACCCGCACCCCGTGCTGGCCAAGGCGCTCGACATTCTGTTTATCCTGCATGCCGACCACGAACAGAACTGTTCGACGAACGCGATGCGAGCCATCGGCTCCTCCGAGGCTGACCCGTACAGCGCGCTCGCCGGGGCCGCTGCGGCGCTTTACGGTCCGTTGCACGGCGGGGCGAACGAAGCGGTTCTGAAGATGCTGACCGAGATTGGGGATGTGAAGAAAGTCCCCGAGTTCATCGAGCAGGTGAAGGCCGGTAAGTGTCGCCTGATGGGCTTTGGCCATCGTGTCTACAAGAATTACGATCCGCGGGCGAAGATCATCAAGCGGACTGCGGATGAGGTCTTTGCGGTGACCGGGAGGAACCCGCTGCTGAAAATTGCCCTGGAACTCGAAAAGATTGCGCTGAATGACGAGTACTTCGTGAAACGCAAACTCTACCCAAACGTCGACTTCTACTCGGGATTGATCTATCAGGCGATGAACCTGCCCGTCACGATGTTCCCGGTCTTGTTCGCGATCCCTCGAACGGTAGGCTGGCTCGCCCAGTGGGCCGAATTGCTGGATGACGGCGAGCAGAAGATCGCCCGCCCGCGCCAGATCTACACCGGTCCCGGTGTTCGTGACGTGGTTCCGATCACTCATCGGTAATCCGGCAATTCCTGTTCACGGGGTGGTTACCGGGACCATTGGGGAGAATTGTAATGCCCCGACGATCGCGGACTCGTGGTGGCCTTCCCGAGTGGTTGAGCCAGACCGTCCAGCCTGTTTTCGTGATCGATTCTCGCCGGGTGGTCCTGTATTTCAATCGAGGTTGTGAAAGTCTGACCGGGTGGAACGCCAGTGATCTGATTGGGCAGATCGCGGTATGGGCTTCCACTGGCGATGCCACGGTTTCAGCCACCCTGCTGTCGGCCCTGGTTCCTCCCGTGGCTCTGGAACCGACGACCCATCGTGTGCATCTGCTGACTCGCGATGGACAGAGTCTGGACCGCGTGATTCATTTCTTTCCGCTTGCTGCCATCGAACTGGATTCGACTCTCGATGCGGAACCACAGCGATGGATGGGCCTGATTGTTCCGCCTCCCCCGCCCCAGAAGCTGTTACCGGTCGCCACCGAATCCCAACTGCATGCGGAGCTGTCCGCTTTGAAGGCCGATTTACGGCGACGCTATCAGCTGTCACAGGTTGTGGCCCAGTGTTCTTCGATGCGGCGAGTGATGATCCAGGTGCAACTGGCCGTGTCATGTCACGCACCGTTGGCATTTTGCGGCCTGCCGGGAACTGGCAAAGAGCATTTGGCCCGTGCCGTCCATGCGGCCGGGGAGCATCGCGTTCGGACCTTTGTTCCGGTCGACTGTCGGCAATCACCACGCCTGCTGGATGAGCTGCTGGACAGTCTGCTGGCCCCCGAGCGGGAGGAGCCGCCGATTCCCGTTCTCCGGCGGGGGGCGGTGCTTCTGCAGCATGCGGATCATCTGCCGCGGGATTGGCAGCGACGCATGACCGAAGAGGTGGACCTCACTGCGGGGTCCGGGGCTGTGCGATGGATGATCGCCGTTTCATCGCCTCTGGACCTTCTGGTGCAGAGTGGCGAACTGTTGCCAGAGTTTTGCGACCGATTCGGCGTACTGGAGATTCATCTGCCCAAGCTGGGTGATCGCCCTGGAGAGTTTCCACTGCTGGTCCAGCAGGCGATTGAAGTCGCCAATACCACCGGCGATCCGCAGATCACGGGGTTAAGTCCCGATGTCTGGCAACAGTTCGCGGCTTATAACTGGCCGGGGCAGCTGGATGAGTTGTTCGCCGTCATTCAGGAAGCACACGCTGCCAGTGCGGGCCCCCTGATCACCGTTCGTGATCTGCCGTTTCGGTTTCGAGCCGGGCAAGACGCCCAGACAATTGGCCCGGCGGAGGTGGGCTTGCTCGCCCCTCTGGAGGAAACACTGGCCCGCGTGGAGCGGGAACAGATCCAACGAGCCCTCGAACAATCGGGAGGAAACAAGAGCGTTGCCGCCGATCTCCTGGGAATCCCCCGCCCCAAACTGTACCGGAGACTGGAGTCACTCGGATTGCTGGATGACGGTAATGGGTTGTAAGTGAATTCTGTGTATTGACATACGGTTTTTTTGTGGGAGGTTGTTTCGACGGGAAATCCCCCAGTCAAGCTCGGTTGCCAACCGGCCATTGCCTCTCGTACACTACTCGGCTCTCAAATTCGACCACGCTACCGTCCAACGCCGGTGGCCCAGCAGAGGTGAGCCATGAAAGAAGGCATCCATCCCGATTACCACCCCGTCGTGTTCCACGATGTCGGTTCGGGCGTCAAGTTCCTGACCCGTTCGACCATGACCTCCAAAGAAAAGGTCAAATGGGAAGACGGTAACGAGTATCCACAGATTTCGGTCGACATCAGCTCGGCCAGCCATCCATTTTTCACTGGCAAGATGAAGTTCATCGACGCCGCCGGTCGTGTGGAAAAGTTCCAGAAGAAATACGGTCTGGTCAAGAAGGACGGCGACGCGAAGTAGTTGCAACAGTTCGGCAATTCTACGGCCCGCCGGGGGAGACCCCGCGCGGGTTCGTTGTTTGGAAGGCGGAGAGATTCGAGGCGGAAACCGAAGCACAAGTGTTCCAGCGCTCGTTTCCATCTCTCCTTACCAGCCCCCGTCACCTTTCTTTCGTCTGATCCACCATGTACCCGAGCCTGCAGCTGAAGTTGGATCGCTTCGAAGAACTCGAACGCCAATTGCAAGACCCGGAAGTGCTGTCGAACTCGAGTAAGCTGGTGGAAGTCCAGCGCGAGTATGGCGGACTGCGCAAAGTGGCCGAATCGGTTCGCACCTTCCAGAAGATGGAATCGGATCTGGCAGCCGCTCAGGAGTTTCTGGCCGAAGCGACCGATGATGAAACACGGGAGTATGCTCAGGCGGAAGTCGCTGAACTGACGATTCATCAGACCGCTCTGAAAGCGGAACTGGAAGATCTGGTCACCGCGGGGGACTCGATCACCCGTGGTGGATTGATTATGGAAATCCGGGCCGGAACAGGGGGCGACGAAGCGGCTCTGTTCGCGGGTGATCTGTACAACATGTACTCCCGGTACATCGACACCCAGGGGTGGAAAACCGAGATCATCGAAATCGCCGAAGGCGAAATGGGGGGATTCAAGGAAGTCGTCTTCTCCGTCTCTGGAGAAGGAGCCTACCACCGGTTGCAGTTCGAAAGCGGGGGCCATCGCGTTCAGCGGGTGCCGGCAACCGAATCGCAAGGCCGCATTCACACGAGTGCTGCCACCGTGGCGGTGTTGCCTGAAGTGAATGAAGTCGAAATCGAAATCCGCGATGAAGATCTTCAGATCGACACGATGCGTGCTGGCGGCCCCGGGGGACAGAAGGTCAACAAGACCGAATCGGCTGTCCGCATCACCCACATCCCCACGGGGATCGTGGTGAAGTGTCAGGACGAAAAGTCCCAGCACAAGAACAAGGCTCAAGCGATGCGCGTGCTGCGCAGCCGCATGTTTGAAGAGCAGCAAAAGAAAGAGAATGACGCCCGGGCCTCAGCCCGTCGAACCCTGATCGGTTCGGGGGATCGCAGCGAAAAGATCCGCACCTACAACTTCCCGCAGGCTCGCGTCACCGATCACCGCATCAACTTGTCGA
Organism: Planctomycetota bacterium; assembly: GCA_003671275.1. Taxonomy (GTDB): domain Bacteria; phylum Planctomycetota; class Planctomycetia; order Planctomycetales; family Planctomycetaceae; genus TH-plancto1. The sequence continues at coordinate 46,093 of QWPB01000084.1, forward strand.
TCTACAAATTGCAGGCATTCATGATGGGTGAGATCGACGAAATGATTAATGCCCTCGTCGAGTTCGATCGTCAGGAACGCCTGAAGATGGTCAACGAATAACCCGTCGGTAGCGGCTCCAGGCAACCTTCGAACTGCTCCTCACTAGAATCTCTACCGTCCAGCGTACCTCTCGTAGGCCGCTTTGGCTTCGGAGTTATTCCCGGTATCCGCCCGGACGTTTAGGCCATACTTCAGCTTCAATGACTGGCCGGGTTCAAGATTCACAATCGCTTCGGGTTGCGCTCCATTGGAGTAAGCCTTTTCACCAAACGGGCTCACGGAGAACAGCCCATAATCGCGAACGTGATAGCGCGATTTGCGGAAATTCTGGGGGTGATCGAACAACGTCACTGCCAGTCGCCGTTGACCGACGGGCCCCGCATAATCCACCCATGGGGATGGCTGGCCCCAACACTGGGCGGTCGTGGTCAGTCCCTCGGCATTGGTAACGGGGCCTCCCTGGGAGAATTCTCGCATGCTGTTGGGCAGGCGGATCGCGAACAGCCCCTCTTTCGTGTCCCCGAAATGAACCGCCTGGCCTTGCGCCTTCAGTTCAAAGTCAAAAGACATCGTCCGATCGGCATAGAAACGCATCGTGGTGGTTTCTTCGAGCAGGGGAGTGTCCTCCTTGGACAGCCAGTGGCTGACCTGCGTCAGCTGGGCAAATTCGCCTTTCTCCACATCGATCTTCGTCGAGACCGGGAGAATGCGGCCATCTTCATTCCAGAACTTGATCTCATTGACTTCATCCACCGAGAACCAGACTCCCTTATGGTGCGGATGGTCGTAATACAGCGGATGCTGTCGATCGAGGCCTTTCTGGGGGGCGGTCTGAATGACTCGGGTGACCGTACTGCCCAGGGGGGCCACATCGCCCTCGTGAACCCAGCCATTGGCTTCCGGAACGAACAGCCATGGACGTTTTACTTCGCGGACCTCCACAACCTGACCTTGCGCGAGTTTGCCGGTTGGCTGATCGTTCAACCGGACCTCGGCAAAGTCGCGGCAGATCAGCACTCGGCTGCCCGGTAGCCCCGGTTCACCGCTCGGATGCGTCACATCCATCGCCAGCTGTTCGAGCCCTCCGGCGGCTGTCACCGGATTCAAGAACAGCTTTCGCCATTGTGTCCCGGTGTGCAGGACTGTGAACACTTCTCCATCGATGCGAACGACCACGCTCTGCGGATCGGACACCAGCGTGACTTCACCCGCTGACAGACTCGACAGGCACCATCCGCTCAGCAGGCAGACCAGGATCCCGATTCTCATTGTTCGCTCCACAGGAATAGAACACTCACGATTGATGTGATACACGATCCCGCGGCGTACTGAAAGTCGGCGGAGCGATTCTTTGCGACTAGGCACACTCATTCGCATGCGAGAGGATCTCCAAGACAGCCGGTGTGTCATGATGACCAGTCGTGGGGCGTTATCGACTGAAGTACCGTCCTGATTGCAACATCATATAATGGCGTTTCCTGTGACCGTGCTCCGGATCAATCCACATGTCGCTCCATCGCATTCGCTTGCAAGGCCCGTGGGAATGGACCACGTCCGCATCGCGTGAGCCACAACGAGTGAAGCTCCCGGACGAGTGGGGAACGTTACCGGTGTGGAATGCCGAGGTTCAATTCATCCGTCGTTTCCACCGGCCGACGGGGATCACCTCGCAGGATCAACTCTATATCAGCATTCCAACGCGGGGTCTGGTTATCCACCTTCACTTGAATCAGATGCGTCTGGAGATCGACCAGTCGACCGGTCTGGTCCGGGCCAATGTTACGCGTCCGCTCAACGAGCACAATGAACTGGTCGTGACGTTCTCCGCCATCGACCCGGCTCGTCCCGATCAGGGACTGGGAGAGCCGGTCGGACTGGAGATTGTGACACCGGACCTCGAATAGGTAACAGGTTTATGCCGACCGGAGATTGCCCCAGTCTTCGACCTGAGCCTTGGCGTTATGGGCTTCACAGAACTGCTGGACCCAGGAGATCAGTGTGTCGCTGCGGCCCGTGACATCGGCGGCACTCTGGGCTTCGACATTCAGTCGGAGCAGCGGCTCGTTGTTCGAAGCGCGGACATTCAGCCACCACTTGGGTGTGTAGCCATCGGCGACCGTGCGGTAGGTCGTTCCCGTCGGATCATTCGGCTTGTCGATCTGGAATAGATCGTCAACCGTTTGGAACTGTGGAGTCCGTGGATGGAATACACCGACTCCATCCAACTCGAAGACATAGGCATCCTCCACGGGATCGTTGTACTGTCGGGTCAGGGCATCAATGATCTGCTTGCTGGTCTTTTTCCAATCGGCACTTTCGATCCGCAGATTGACTTCTCCGCTGGATGGCCACGGTGCCAGTGAACTGAGCAGCTCGGAGCAACTTTTTCCCGAGGCCAGCAGCATGTCCCAGAAATCAACCAGCGAGAACAAGCCGGAGTCGAGGCCATACGATTCGGGATAGTTGTAGTGCGCGGAGGATTCTCCTCCAAACGCGGCATCGGTCTTGATGAGGGCCACTTTCAGGGCATCCTGCCCCACACGACTGACGACCGGGCGGCCACCGGCTTTGCGAACCGTTTCGACCACCAGCCAGGAAGACACGGCGGAGTAGACAACGGCGGGGTACTTTCGGCCCGTGGCGAGGGCTTTGCGAATGGCGTTCTGTCCGAGAGCAGCCAGCAGCAGCGAGCCAGAAACGAACTGTCCCCGCTCGTCGACCATGAACACGCGGTCCGCATCACCGTCAAAGGCGGCTCCGAAATGGGCTCCCAGTTCCACAACCGTTCGCTGGAGTAGTTTGACCGCTCCCGGCAGTCCAGGGTTCGACGGTCGCGTCGGGAATGTCCCGTCGATTCGTTCGGCCACAGCGTGAACTTCGACCGATGACTGACGGGCGGCGAGTGCCTGCTTGAGCAGCGGGACAAACAATCCGCCAACGCCGTTACCCGGATCGAGGACAATTCTGCCTTTTGCCTGGGGCAGACGCGTTGACCGCTGGCATGCGGCCTCGGTGAACTTCTCCTGCAGCTGGAGATTTGGTCCACACGGGAAGGGAGCACACGCCGGAGCTGCTGCGGCTCCCGAGGAGGAGCCCGCCGCGAAGAGCGGATCCAGATGCGCAGCTGGACTGATCATGTCGAGTCCCCCCGTTTTCTTGTTGAGCAAGACAGCCTTGATGCCGTTGTATTCGCCGGGGTTGTGGCTGGCGGTGATCATGACACCGGCGATGGCTCCGTCGAGCTGCTCGCCGACGCCCCATTGGACCATGTCGGTTGTGGCCAGACCGCAGGGCAGCGGTACTCCCCCGGCAGCGGCGATTCCCTGCACGACACTGGAGTACAGGGCCGGGGACGAGATTCGCCCGTCGCGACCGACGATAATGTGCGGTTCCGACTCGCCCGTAGCTTGAGCAACATGTTTCGTGATGCACTGGCCGACGAACCATGCCAGTTCTTCGTTGATCTGGTTGGGATAAATGCCGCGAACATCGGCCTTGCGCTGCATCAACGAACGGTCAAACATCGGGTTCTCTCCGGGATGATCCCGAGGCTGTTTCCGTCCGTGGGCACACGACGTGACCGGCAGGGTACAGATTCCCGGAATACCCGGAGTTTTGCGAATTCGGGGCTGGACGGCTACAGCGGTTTTGTGAGAATCGTTACTAGGAACTGCCGCGGGTGTGAGATGACCCGCAGGGACAGCCGCTTGTTGGTTTCGAATGAGGGGATGATGCCGACCATAGATTGGCAAACCGCGTTGGCACTGCTGTGTGTCATGGCTGCGGCTGTTGTGATTGTCCGGCGGATCTGGGCGGTACTGCACCCATCTCGGACCGGGTGTGGCGGAGGCTGTTCCGGCTGTTCGGGAGCTTCGGCAACCGGGCCGAAAGAACTGCCGATGGTCTCCCTGCCCGACACATTTCGCCGGTAGAAAATTCCGGCACCCGATACAGGACAAGCCCATCGATAACGCTCACCGCCGCGCCGGAGAGGATTTCGGAATCGCCTCTACCCATGGAACGGAGGTCCGGTCTGCTCCGGCTCGGTCACTCAGCGGTCCGTTGGAGTGTCCATATTGGGAATTCCCTATCCGGCTTGGCTGTTAATCCCGCTTCAGGATCAGCATGCCCAATGGCGGCAGGGTGAGAACCAGACTCTGTCCACATCCGTGAGCGGCAACCGATTCGGTCTGGATCTCGCCGCCGTTGCCGACATCCGTTCCTCCATACCATTTGGCGTCGCTGTTCAGAATTTCTCGCCAGACTCCCGCATCGGGAACGCCGATCCGGTAGTGCTCACGGGGGACGGGCGTCATGTTCAGGACAACCACGACCTGTTCACCGGGAGCGGTCCCCTGGCGGATCCAAGTGAAAACACAGTTCTGGGCATCATCGGCGTTAATCCAGCGGAACCCGGCGGGATCGGTGTCGAGTTCATGGAGAGCGGGCTGTTCGCGTTTGACGCGGTTGAGATCACGGACATACCGCAGCATCCCAGAATGCCGGTCTTCACTCAGCAGAGCCCAATCGAGTTCGGAGTCGTGGTTCCATTCTCGCCACTGGCCAAACTCGCCTCCCATGAACAGCAGCGGTTTTCCCGGTGTGGTGAACTGGGTTCCCAGCAGGAGTCGCAGATTGGCAAACTGCTGCCAGGCATCCCCCGGCATTTTGCTGACCAGCGATTTCTTGCCGTGTACGACCTCGTCATGCGACAGCGGCAAGGTGAACGTTTCGGTGAACGCATACAGGGAGCGGAATGAGAACTCCGACTGATGGTGACTGCGGTGAATGGGATCGCGGGAGAAATACCGCAGGGTATCGTTCATCCACCCCATGTCCCACTTCATGCCGAACCCGAGACCGCCATCGTAGACCGGACGCGACACCAGCGGCCAACTGGTTGACTCCTCGGCGACGGTCATGATGCCGGGGAATTCGGCGTGCAGCGAGACGTTCATGTCCTTCAGGAACTGCACGGCCTCCAGGTTCTCGCGACCACCGCGTTCATTGGGAATCCACTCTCCGGCCTCGCGAGAGTAGTCGAGGTACAACATCGACGCGACCGCATCGACGCGAATCCCGTCCACGTGATAGACCTCGCACCAGAAACGAGCGTTCGACAGCAGAAAGTTGCGGACTTCGTGCCGACCGTAGTTGAAGATGTAGGTATTCCAATCCGGGTGGAACCCCTTGCGCGGGTCTTCGTGCTCATAGAGCGCGGTGCCGTCAAACCTCCCCAGTCCGTGACCATCGGTCGGGAAATGCCCCGGAACCCAGTCGATTAGCACTCCGATGTTGTTCTGGTGGCAGTAGTCGACAAAGAACTGGAAATCATCGGGCGTCCCGTACCGTGCCGTCGGGGCGAAGTACCCCGTCGGCTGATACCCCCACGAACCATCGAACGGGTATTCCGATACGGGCATCAGTTGCAGATGCGTGAACCCCAAATCCTTTGCATAGGCGACCAGTTCGCGAGCGGTCTCCCGGTAGCTGTTGTACCGGCGTTTGTCCCAGGGCCGCCGCCAGGAACCGAGGTGAACCTCGTAAATGGATACCGGTTGTCGGGACCAGTGCTGTTCGCTGCGATTTTTGAGCCACTCGGCGTCGTGCCACTCGAAGCGGTCGAGGACTTCGTAAACGATGTTCGCCGTCTTGGGAGGGCACTCGCAGGCAAATGCGTACGGATCGCATTTCTCCATAATTTGGCCGGTCGCGGAGCGCAGGCTGTATTTGTAATGCGTTCCATTCCCGATGCCGGGGATGAAGCCATACCAGACACCGTTCGGACTGGAATTCAGATAGAACGCCCCGTGCCGCCAGTGGTTGAAATCTCCCACGACGCAGACTTCGCGGGCATTCGGGGCCCACACGGCAAAATAGACCCCCGCGATCCCGTCCTGTTCCGTTGGATGGGCCCCCAAGTGTCGGTAGGTGGTCAAACTCATCCCCCGCCTCATCGCTCTTTGTTCCGCCTGCGTCGCAGTCGGTGTGTCTGTCTGAAGCATACAACAGCCTCCGGGTATGGGGAGTGCAGAATGAGTTGTACGCTCTCGATCGTTGAATGTCATGCCGGATTGCCGGTGTGCAGTGGCTTTTCCAACGGATCAACCTGCACAGGGACAAGCGGCAGGAATGGCCTTCCGTAGCGTGAGTTGTCGGTGGCCGTTCGACTTGAAATGTGCGGCACACGTGCAGTTCGCAGGAATCGCTGTGACAGTCTGTCACATAGTATTTTATCTTGTTTTTCGCATGTCTGAATCCGTAACTTGTATGGCCTCAGGCGATCGGATTACGGTGGATGTCGAGTCTCTGCCGATGACGTGGCTGTTGTCGAAATCTCGGGCTGCAAAGGGATGTGGCCGATCGACAATGCCCCTGCACTTGGATGCATAAGATGTCACTGTTTCGTCGGGTCCTCGCGATGCTGCTGATGGCGACTCCGGCCATCGCGGATGATTGTGTCGTCGGCACCGGTTGTGCCACCGGAACCTGTCTGGGTGAGGAGTCTCTGGACGGGGGATGCGGGGCACTGGGATTCGGTTCGTGCCTGATCATCGATGACAAGCTGCTGGGGATTTTTGCCCACTCCGATCCGTGTTTTACGGACTTCATCAGCCCGATGACGAACCCGGTCTTCTTCGAAGATCCCCGGACGTTGACCGAAGCCCGGTTTATTTACCTGAATCATCAGCTGCCCAATGCACTGGGGGGAGACAACGTTCAGGTGATGGCCATGCAGGCCCGGATGGCCCTGACGGATGACCTGTCAATTATCGCGACCAAGGACGGCTACATCGTCTCGGACAGTCCGCTGATTGAAGACGGCTGGGCCGATGTGTCAGCCGGCCTGAAGTACAACCTGTTTAAAGACAGCGAAACCCAAACGATTCTGAGTACTGGTTTCACGTATGAAATGCCGGTCGGCACGAATGAATCGCTCCAGGGGAATGGAGACGGTGAGTTCAATGTGTTCGTGTCCGGAGGAACTCTGTTGATGGATGGCGTCCATCTGGTCTCGGGAACCGGATTCCGCTTGCCAGTCGACAAGCAGGAAGAAAACCAGATGTGGTACTGGTCCAATCACATCGATTACCAGTTGGGGAGCAGCGGCATTTATTTGTTCAAGGAAGTGAACTGGTTCCACTATCTGTCGGACGCGGATGCCTTCCCGGCTCCAATCGGAGGACATGACCTGTTCAATTTGGGGTCCATCAACATGGCCGGTGAGAACCTCGTGACCGGTGCGGTCGGAGCGAAGTACAAGCCCAGCCAGAACACGGAAGTCGGCGTGGCTTATGAAATGCCGTACTCGGACCGCGAAGATGTGATTAAAGATCGATTCACCTTCGATTTCATCGTCCGGTATTAGGTTTCGATACCGTGTCGAGCATCCCGGTGGGTACGAGCGATTAATCGCGGCAGGCCGAAAACACCCCGATCACCATCGGGGTGTTTTCTTTGAACCATGGGGCATCATCAGCGGGGCCAGATCAGCGGAACGATCAGATCGCTGCGGTAGAACAGGATCACCGCCACAAACCCATGCAGCCATTCCAGCCCCAATCCGAGCCACGCGATGAGGGGAATCGCCCGGCCTGCCTGACGCCGGTCCTGAGCCGCCAGCACCCATAAACAGGCTGTCGCCGGGGATACCAGAATGATATATCGCAATAGCTTGGAATAACCGATGGCCCCCAGCCCGGCGATCACCGCCACCACCACTCCGATCCAGATTCCCAAGGCCCATGCGATCTTCCCGAGACGACCTTGCGGTGGCTGTCGCCAGAGCATGTACAGCGCACTGGGCAGCGTGGACATCACGCATGTCAGCAGGGGGAAGTAGATCCACCACTTACGCTCATCTGTCAGATACCGGACATACGCATTGTTCGCGATCAGTTCCGGATGAGGTCGGCCAGCCCACGTTGGAAACGGGCTGCCGAGCACTCGCCATTGCCAGACTAACCAAGGAACACACAGCACGCCGATCGTCATCGTCATGACCAGAACGGGGCCCCAGACGATCCGGCGGCGGCACGCCCAGCTGACCAGATAGATTCCCGGTAAGGCCAGCACCGCATGCAGCTTCGTCCAGCAGGCCATCGTGAAAATCAGACCGGCCAGCCAGCCTCCGGACAGGCTGCGGCGTCGGCAGGCATCGACGCAGATGGTGGCCGCCAGCGTGGCCCAGGCGGTCTGCGGTCCATCCAGCCAGAGATGCGTGCTGACATGGGCCATAATCGGCGACAGAGCCACCGTCATGCAGGCGATCGTGAACAGTGTGTGGTCAAGACGGCCAGCTGTCTGTCGGATGAGTCGTAACGTGGCCCAGTAGAACACGCCAAATAGGGCCCACTGGGCCAGTCCAAACCCAGCGGTTCCAAAGAGCAGATAGAACCCCCAGAACACCGCCAGCCCCCCTGGCGGATGAAAGAACATCGGCTGATCGTATTGCTCTCGAATCAGCCAGGGTTCATTCAGGATGGGATGTCCCCGCAGGGTGTAGCCTTGGCCTGCTGCCAATTGCTCGACGAGTGCCCGATAGATTTTTTCATCGTTCTCGCGTGGCTCATCGCGAAAGACCGACAGCCGGATCACAAGTGCCAGTCCGAATACAATCCATGCGATCCAGCGTTGATACCGCCGGGCGGTTGAAAGCGAGTTCTCCGTTGGGGCTGTCATGGGATGATCCGGCGTTCAGAACTCAGTCGACCTGGGCGGAGCGGTGGCATCGTAGACGATCACCGCTTGCCCGGCATCCCGAGATATCTGGGGAAATTCACAGGCGGCGGGCCGACTCGTGGTCAACTCGTGGATAGCCCCGAATCGTCACCCACTGTCAGTCGGCAGGCTGGAGTATCGTTTTGTTTGTTGCGAAGCAGCCGGGGAAGACGCCACAGACTTCGGCCAGTTTCGATGCGTTGGCAGTCAGGGTGAGGCGATCATTCCGGGTTGGAAGGAGCGATTGCTACACTACGGCGACACTCATTCCACTCCTCCCTGTGAACGCCTTGACGGCGACATTCCCATGTCCGACATACACGCTCTCACTCGACAACTGCAAAAAGACAACGGTTCGAAGATCGTTCTACTGGTCTCCGACGGGCTGGGGGGCCTCCCGCTGGAACCGGGCGGATTGACGGAGCTGGAATCCGCGAAGACGCCGAACCTCGACAAGCTGGCCCAGCAGGCGGAACTGGGCTTGAGTACGCCCGTGCTGCCGGGGATTACTCCGGGCAGCGGGCCAGGGCACCTGGGCCTGTTTGGTTATGACCCCCTGGAGTACAAGATCGGTCGCGGTGTACTCGAAGCACTCGGCATCGACTTCGACCTCGGTCCGAACGATGTGGCCATTCGTGGCAACTACTGTACTCTCGACGCCGCAGGGAATATCAGTGACCGCCGTGCGGGACGCATCTCCAGTGAAGCTGCCGCTCCGCTGTGCGAAAAGCTCGACAAGATCAAGATTCCCGGTGTGGAGCTGTTCGTTCGGCATGTGCAGGAATACCGGCTGGTGATCGTCTTCCGAGCGGCAGGTCTGCAGGGCGATGTGGCAGACACCGACCCGCAGAAGACTGGTGTTCCGCCACTCGATCCGGTGGCTCGCAGTGCCGGTTCGCAGAAGACGGCGGACGTGGCCAGGGAGTTCCTGCGGCAGGCTCGCGAGATCCTCAAGAACGACGCCCCCGCCAACTTTCTCACACTACGCGGGATCGACTGCAAGCCGCAGATCCCTCCGTTCCAAGAGGTCTATGGGACCAAGGCGGCGGCCCTCGCGGTCTACCCGATGTATCGCGGTCTGGCCCGGTTGGTCAGTATGGATATCCTCGATGCGGGGCAAAGCCTCGATACTCAGTGTGAACGTTTGAAGGAGAACTGGGAGAAGTACGACTTCTTCTTCGTTCACTTCAAGTACACCGACTCTGCGGGCGAGGATGGAAACTTCGCCAGGAAGGTCGCCAAAATCGAGGAACTCGATGCCGCGATCCCCAAGATCATGGCTCTCAAGCCCGACACCCTGATCGTCACCGGCGACCATAGCACCCCCTGTAAGATGAAGTCGCACAGCTGGCACCCGGTGCCGACGATGATCGTGTCGGACAACTGCCGGTACGATGGCTCGACGGCGTTTGGCGAAAAGCAGTGTCGAATGGGCGGGCTGGGGATGTTCGAGGCTCGACACCTGATGCTGCTGGCACTGGCGCACGCCGGGCGGCTGGAGAAGTACGGAGCGTAGTCGTCATCCCTCGAGAGGCCGGGGGCAAGGGCTCATGTCGCGGCAAGCGTCCTGAGCCCTGTGCTCGCAGTGGGGCTCCGTGGCGTTGCTTGGTCACTGCCGATTGGATTCTTCATTCAGCGTGAGGAGCCCACTCCTGGGAGGGGGCATCCTGCCCTTAAAACGCGTGCTCGGACCTCTGCGGGTTCCCCTTGTTATTGACCGATATCCGCCAGATACGATTGTAACGAGATTACGGAGCGTACCGATCAGGTCGAGTTCGGGTACTTTTCCGTCAGTTGAATGCCTCTTCTTGCGGTTACCACTCGCGTTGAGGCGATGAGTTGGGCGATTCTTCTTACCGGTGAGACTGCGCAAAGTCGGTGGATCATATCCGTTGTCGCGATTCGTCAAGATTTCGGGAAAGCGTTGATCCGCCGGGAGAGCCTTTACGTTGAACCCAATGACTGGTTGGTGATGACAGCCTCGGATGGAGGCTGTTCGTCCACCAGAAATGAAGGCGAGAAATTGACATGGCAGAATTTCCGACGTTTCCTCTGCGCGGCGCCAAGAAGCGTCCCCAGCTGGCGGCTCCGCTGATGCTGTTTCTGGTTTTTCTGCTCTGTGGGATGACCTGGATGGTTTACTCCAGCTTCCGGATTGATGTGGGGCAGGGGGAGATGGCGATCCTGGTCCATAAGGTCGGAAAGGATATTCCCAACGGCGAGGAGGTCGCCCCCACGGAGGAGTACAAGGGGGTGCAGCGGAAGGTGCTGACCGAAGGCCGCTATTTTTACAACCCCTACTCGTGGTCATGGGAAGTCAAAAAGCAGGTGGAGATCCCCCCGGGCAAGATCGGGGTCAAGGTCAGCTTGACGGGCAAGGACTTGGGATATGGGGAGTTCCTGGCTCGCGTCGACGAGAAGGGGGAGGCCACGACCAAGGGGATCATGCCCGGCATTCTCAATCCCGGTCGCTATCCGCTGAACCCGTACCTGTACGCCATCGAGGAAGCGGAACCGGTCACAATTGAGGCCGGATTCAAGGGAATTGTCACCAACCTGGCTGGGCCGCTGCCGAAGAAGCCGAACGAACTTCTCGTCGATCCGGGCGAGCGCGGAATGCAGAAGATCGCCTTGGAGCCGGGAACACACCCGGTCAATCCCTACCTGGTCCGCATCAACAAGGTCGACTGCCGCAGCCAGCGGTTCAATCTCGGCGAAGAAGGAGATATGGGCTTCCCCTCCAAAGACGGCTTCTGGGTCAGCCTGGACGGGATTATTGAGTTCCGCGTCAACCCGGAAAAGGCAGCCGAGGTCTATGTTGTGTTTAACCAGATCGATAATGGAGACGCCATCGACGAAGAGATCGTTCGCACGGTCATCATGCCCAACGCGCGCAGCTTCTGCCGGCTCCAAGGGTCCAATTCCTCGGGCCGTGACTTTATTCAGGGGACCTCCCGCACGCAGTTCCAGACCGCGTTTGAGACTTCGATGAAGGAAGCCTGCGAGCCGCTGGGGATTGAGGTCATCCAATCGCTCGTTACCAAGATTCGCCCACCTCAACAGATCGCCACTCCGGTCCGCGAGCGAGAAATTGCCAAGCAGCAGGAACTCCAATACCAGCAGCAGATCCTGCAACAGGAGTCGGAACAGAAGCTCGCTGTCGAGAAGGCGATGGTGCTCCAGAAGCAGGCTCTCGTGGCTGCGGAACAAGATGTCGTTAAGGTGACGACCAAGGCCAAACAGGAACAGCAGGTGGCACTGACGAAGGCTCAGGAACAACTCGCTGTCGCTCAGTTGAAGCTCGACGCCTCGATCGACGAAGCGGCGGCGATGGAAGCCAAAGGCAAAGCGGCTGCTGACGTGATCCGGTTCGAGAACGAAGCCGAGTCCGCAGGCTGGAAAAAGGCGGTCGAGTCATTCAGCGGAGATGGCCAAGCCTACGCCCAGTACGTGCTGTACCAGAAACTGGCTGCGTCGTATCGCCGGATCATGGTCAACACGGCGGACAGCCCGATCATGAAGATCTTCGACGACTTCGCGGAGGCCAGTTCACCAGAGGCGAAGCCGAAGGCCGAGCTGCAACCGACCACAACCACACCGTAGCCTCCGACGGAGGCGAGGCTCCTGCCGAGCCGCGTGCGAGATTGGACGTTATTCCGCCACTCGCGGCTCAGCAGGAGCTTCGCCCTCCCTCACGACTCGCACTTTTCAACACTCCACCATCCTCCCCTCGGGAGTTTCCCATGAGTACCGACAATCCCTCCTCTCGCTTCTCGCGGGGCTTGATCGCCCTCGGGCTGTCGACACTGTTCTTGGGCGCGATCGGGTTGGAGATGTTCCACTGGATCTTCAATCGGGTCTATGTGCCGCAGGGGGCCAGCCTGGTGGTGCGGTACAAGGGACCGCCGTTGCCGTTCCTGCCGGGGCGCAAGCCTGTCGCTACTGCGGGACAGTTCGCCCAAGTCGATGCGAATGGCAACCCGCTGGAAGTCGGCATTCTCAAAGAAATGCGTGGCCCCGGTCGCCATTTTTTCTGGGTCGGATGGTGGGAGACCACGCTCGTGACCGACACGACGATCAAGCCGGGTGAACTGGCCCTCGTCTCCAGCAAGATGGGCAATGACCTGAAAGACGGGCAATTCCTGGTCGATGGCGAGATCGACGAGACCCAGGAAAAGGGAACGCTGCGCAAGGTCTTCGGTCCCGGCACCTACCGCATCAACACATATGCCTATGACGTGAAGATCATCCAAGAGGAGTCGATCACCTCCGGCCTGCAAACCAAACACTCCGGCTGGGTGAGTATTCCCACTGGATATGTGGGCGTTGTCACGAACCTGACCGATAACACGCTCACCCAGGCCAAGGCAGGGATTCAGGACAATGTACTTCAACCCGGCCTGTACCCTGTGAATCCCCGCGAACAGCAGATCGACATTATCGGGGTCGGGTATGCCGAGAAGTCGGTGAAGTCGAACCTTGTCAGCCGCGATGGTGTGCCGGTTTTGGATGACAGTGGCGAGCCGACGGTGATGGACGACGACGCCGGGATCACGTTTCCCTCCAGTGATGGTTTCAAGATTCACATGGACTTCACCGCCGTTTGGGGCATCATGCCCGATCAGGCTCCCGACGTGATCCGCAAGTTCGGCAACCTCGAAGCCGTCGAGGCCAAGGTCGTCATCCCACAGATCGAGAGCTTGTGCCGCAACAAGGGGTCGTCGCTGGGAGCGGTCGACCTGCTCGTGGGTGACACGCGTCGTAAGTTTCAAGACGACGTGTCCGACTCGTTCCACAAGATTCTCGAAGACAAAGACCTGACTCTGCTGCACGGCTTTGTCCGTAACATTCACATCCCGCAAGAGGTCCGTAAACCGATTCAGGAAAGCTTCCTGGCCGACGAACTGACCCTCACCCGTAATCAGGAACAGCTGACCACGCTCACCGAAGGTCAGCTCCGCGAAGCCGAGAAGAAAGTCGAACTCGAAGAGGAACGGATCAAGGCGGAGACCATGAAGCTCGTTGCCGAGGCGGTCGCCGAAGGGGCCAAGACCGCGGAAGAAACCAAGGCCGAAACCGCCAAGCAAGTGGCCACCGTGGCCCGCGAGACCGCGGAACTCGACGCCCAGGCCACCGTGACCCTCGGCCGGGCGACCGCCAGCGTCAAACAACAGAGTGCTGAGGCCAAGTCCGAGCTGTTCAAGCTGGCAGTTGACGCTTTCGGCTCGGGCAAAGCCTACAACCAATGGGTCTTCGCGACGGGCCTGCCCGAGGACATCCAGCTCGACCTGTTCTACGCGGGGGAAGGGACTCTCTGGACCGACCTCAAGGGTTTTAGCGACGTGATGCTCGGACGGGAGACGCAGCAGCGCCCGATGCCGACGCGGAAATAAGGAGTGGTCACCGGCGTTGTCGCGGGGCGTCCTGGCGCCCCCGCCTGACCGATGGGATTGGTTACAAATCGCGCCGCCCCGAGGTCATGGTCGCGTGTTGCAATGGCGTCGAAACGGAGATCTCACTGGCGGAGGAATGGGATCTCTGCCGGTGACTGGGTGGGCATGAAGGATCGGAAAGCCGCTCCGATCAAGAGGCGGAGCGAACGCCCTTACTTCTTTCCCTTTTCCGGGGGGGCAAAGCCCCGACGCATCGTATTTTCTGTGATGTTCACCGGGATCAGGAACTGCAGCAGGTAGTCACGACCGCCGGCTTTGGTGCCGATTCCCGACATCTTGAAGCCACCGAACGGCTGTCGCTGAACCAGCGCTCCGGTGATCGGACGGTTCAGATACAGATTTCCGGCTTCCAGCTCGCGTCGGGCTATGTCGAGATGTTTGGGACTCCGACTGTAGACGCCAGCGGTCAGGGCGTAGTCGCTCTGGTTGGCGATGTCGATTGCTTCGTCAAAATCTTTGGCACGAATGACACAGAGTACTGGTCCGAAGATTTCCTGTTGGGCGATCCGGGCATCCGCCGGGACATCGGCGAAGACATGGGGAGCAATAAAGAACCCTTCTTTCGCCAGCGTCTTCACATCCCCATTGACGATCAGGCGGTGTTCATCGAGTCCAAGGGCCACGAAGTCGTTGATTCGCTTGTAGGCTTCTTCATCGATGACGGGGCCAATCACGGTGCCGGGGTCTTCTGCCGGACCGACGATCAGCGCTTCGACGGCCTGCTGCAGTCGTGTCAGGAAGGTCTCATAGATTGACCCGTGGACCACCACTCGTGAGCACGCGCTGCACTTTTGCCCGCTGTAGCTAAAGGCACTGTGGATCACTCCGGTGACCGCTTCATCGAGATCCGCATCCTCGTCGACGATGATGGCATTTTTGCCACCCATCTCGGCGATGACGCGCTTGACGCTCGGCTGTTGTCGGGGATCGGTCTCGGCAGCCAGTTTGTTGATGGCCAGCCCGACTTTCTGGGAACCCGTGAAGGCGATGATGTCGACTTCCGGATGCGACACCAGCGCCGGGCCAACATCTTCACCGATACCCGGCAGATAGTTAACGACTCCGTCCGGAATCCCCGCATCACGGAGAATTTCCATGAACTTGGCCGCCACCACGACGGACTGTTCCGCAGGCTTCATGACCACGGTGTTGCCACTGACGAGGGCCGCCACCGTCATTCCGCACAGAATCGCGAGTGGGAAATTCCACGGAGCGATCACGACGCAGACACCCCGTGAACGGTAAAAGTAGGCATTCTCCTCGCCCGGCAGATCGCACGGCAGCGGGGATTCCAGTTCCCGCATCAAATGGGCGTAGTACATGCAGAAGTCGATCGCCTCAGCGATGTCTCCGTCCGCCTCGGCCCAGGACTTCCCGCATTCGAAGACTTCCCACGCAGCCAGATCGAACCGCTGGTTCCGCATCTCGGCGGCGATGATTTCCAGATAGTCGGCACGCTGCTGGGCCGGGGTCCGGGACCACTGGCGATAGGCACGCCGTGCCGCCTGGACCGCCTGGTCCGCATGATCGGCACTCGCCGAAGCCGAAGTGCCGACAACCTGTTTCTTATGCGAGGGATTCTTGGAGGTGATTCGTGCCCGTGTGTCGACGGCTTTGCCGTTGATAACCAGCGGGTACTCGCCGCCCAATTCTTCGGCGACATGATCGATCGCCGCCTGCATCGCCTCGCGATTCTCCGGCACGCTGAAATCAGTCGGTGGTTCGTTCTGGAATACAGACATCGGCGCGGTCTCAACAGTCACGGTAGCAGCCTTTCGCTCGGCAGTGATCCGGGCTCCCACTTCTTCCGGATTTCTCAGCAGTTCGTCAATCGGCAAATCGCGGTCGTACGCATGCTTGAGGAATGAATCGTTCGACGAATTCTCCAGCAGCCGTCGAACCAGATAGGCCATTCCAGGCAGCAACTGCCCGAAGGGGGTATAGATCCGGACACGATGCCCCTGCTCGGCGAACAGCGCCGCCTGATCGTCCGCCATTCCGTACAGCATCTGGATTTCCCAGGCATGTTGAGGAATGTTTTTGTGTGTGGCATAGGCCAGTGCGTGGGCTAGGCTGCGCAGATTGTGGCTGCCGATTTGGGGCCGCAGCCATTCCCGTTCGTCCAGCAGGGTGCGGCTGAGTTTTTCGAAGTTGGCATCGGACTGCCATTTTTCGGTGAAAGCGGGTGTCTGCCAGCCGCGATTACGTGCGTGAATCGTCTCGTAATCCCAGTACGCCCCCTTGACGAGGCGGATCGAGATTGGGGTACCGCGTTCCGCCACCCATTCGCGGAACTTCAGAAGGTCGGCCTCCGCATCTGTCAGGTAGGCCTGGATCACAATGCCACAGTCCGACCAGTCGCGGAACTCATCTTCCATCAGCACATCCCGAAAGATCTGCTGCGTCAGCCCCTTGTATGCGGACTGCTCCATGTCGACATGGACATAGGCGTCATTTTCGCGTGCTGCCGTCAGGATGGGGCGCAGCCGGGCCTTGACGGCTTCCGCGCTGCGTACCGGATCGATGGGCTTGAACTGGCAGTAGAGTGCTGACAGTTTGAGCGAGACCTGGCAACGGGGGATGAACCCCGCTTCATCACGGTCCAGCAGGTCATTGTCGGGCCACTTTTCGACCTGGGGTGACAGATTCCGGATCAGGTCCAGGTATTGCTGCTGATAGGCTTCGGCTTCGGGTTCGCTGATGACCGCTTCACCCAGCAGGTCGAGTGTGAAGGCCATCCCCTGTCGACGCAGTCGATGGACACTCTGGTACACTTCGTCGGCGGTGGTCCCGGCGATAAATCGCTCGGCCATCTTGCGGACGTTGTTTCTCGCATTGACTGCCAGTGCCTTGCCGAGCAGTGAATCGGGGTCAGCCACCTCAAGGGCCAGCCGGGCGGCCAGTGGCAAGTGAGAGTTAACCTCATCGAAGTATTCCTGCAAGTGACGGGCAATCGATTCGCTGGATTTCAGCGTCGGCAGCACATCGACAAAGCGGAACATCTGCACTTTGACCGACGCATCCGCCATGGCCCATTCGAGCAGATGATCCAGCCACCACCGTCGGTCAAATATCGTGGGACGCCGGTCGTCCAGCGCGTCCCAAAGCTCACGCCCGAGGCGGAGCGTCTCCGCGTCCAGCGAAGGCAGTGTTGATTTCGTTGCTTTCCGTGCCACTGTGCGATGCATCCCTGGGGCTTGTCCGGAGTCGGGCCAAGTAGTCTAGGGGAAACCAGCGGGCTTGTCGTGTCTCATTTTCATGGCTTTTCCGTCTCTCCGGTTGGTTGGCGAAAGGCGACTGTGTGTGCATGGCTTTCGTGGGTGCGGACTGCCACTCAATTCGCCGGGTCGAGATTCCTGGTCGATCGGTCCTTCAATTGTGCCGATTGGTACCAGTTTCCGTTCGTTCCCGGACCATCGTCGTTCACGCAGTACCGGGAGGCCGCAGTCGGCAGAGGCTTTTTGGGAACCGGTAGAACTTGTGAAATCGGTGGAAGATACCTGCCGGGGGCAGGCGAACGATCGACAGGCGGCGGTTCACGGGCTGCACGGGAGGCCGGTTTGGGCCGCGGCTGGCTAGAAAGATCTACTGGTAAGTTTGTGCGGTGGAGAGGGCGAAGCTCCGGCTGATCCGCGACTCCTTGAAAACCTGGCTCCCGCGCAGGCGGCTCGGCAGGAGCTTCGCCCCAGCCGACCGGGCAAATTCACAAACTGGCCAGTCGTGGGTTTGAGGACGGTTGCCTAGTCCACGGGACATCTCCCTCGCTACCATGACAGCTTCGAGTTCGCTGATCCGTTGTTCCGACTGAGGATCGTTGGAGAACGATCAGTGTTCCAGGAGTAGACTGCATGTCGCCGCGTTCGCAAGCCATTCTTTTCGCCGTTCTGACTGCCTTCTTCTGGGGGGTGTATGGACCGGCCCTGGGGAACGCTCGCAGTGCGACTCGCGAGTGGAGTAACTTCAAGCCGTATCTGTTCATCGGAGTCGCCTACTTGGTGTGGGGAGTCATCGGTGGCTCGTTGGCGATGAAAGGCATGGGCGACAGCTTCTCGTTCGCGGACCGCCATTTTCCAGCCGCGAAGTGGGGCTTTCTGGCGGGTTCGCTGGGAGCCTTTGGCGCCTTGACGCTGACCTTCGCTGTCATGAACGCGATGGCCGCCAAGTCGGGACCGGGGCTGGTGATGCCGATTGTCTTCGGGGGGGCCGTCACCGTGACGGCGATTACGCAGTACCTGATGTTCAGGGCCGCCGGGGCCGAGTTTAAGTGGGAAATGGGGGTTGGGATGATCCTCATCGTGATCGGCATTGTCATGGTCGCCAAGTACACACCGCATGGCGGCCACGCCCCGGCGAAACCGCCCGCAGCTGTGGCTTCCGTTTCGACGGAAGCCCATCAGTAGTCGCGATCGGGAGGGCGAGGCTCAGCAGGAGCTTCGCCCTCCCGAGCTCTCCTATCTCGAATTTTGAAGTCCCTCTGTCGTTCAACCCTCAACCGTAAATCCGCACCACTATGTCGAACAACATCGAAAGCACGCTTCACGAAACCCGCAAGTTCGCTCCGCCCGCAGAGTTCACCTCGCTGGCGCACATTAGCAGCGAGGAGCAGTACCAGCAGATGTGGAACCGGGCCAAGGATGACCCCGCCGGGTTCTGGGGCGACTTGGCCAAGGAGCATCTGCACTGGTTCAAGCCGTTCGACCAGGCCATGGTTGGCACGATGCCGAACACGAAGTGGTTCGTCGGCGGAGAGACCAACGCCTGTTACAACTGCGTCGACAAGCATCTCTCAACGTGGCGCAAGAACAAAGCCGCCATCATCTGGGAAGGGGAGCCAGGCGACACCCGCGTCCTGACCTATCAGGATCTGCATCGCGAGGTCTGTAAGTTCGCGAATGTCCTGATTCAACTCGGCGTGAAGACCGGCGACCGGGTCACGCTCTACATGCCGATGATTCCAGAGCTGACAATCGCGATGTTGGCCTGCGCCCGTATCGGGGCGACGCACTCGATCATCTTCGGTGGGTTCAGTGCCGACGCCGTGGCCGACCGCAACAACGACGCCCAGGCCAAGGTCGTGGTCACAGCCGACGGTGGCTGGCGACGCGGCAAGGAGGTCGTCCTCAAGAAGGCGGTCGACGCGAGCCTCGCGAAATCCCCCAGCGTGCAGAAGGTCGTCGTCGTCCGCCGGACCGGCGGGGAGGTTCAGATGACCCCCGACCGCGACTACTGGTGGCACGAGTTGATGGACGGGGCCAGCGCCGACTGCGATGCGGTCCCGGTCGACTCGGAACACCCGCTGTTCATCCTCTACACCAGCGGATCGACCGGAAAGCCCAAGGGCGTGCTCCACACGACAGCTGGGTACAACCTCGGCACGATGATGACCACCAAGTGGGTCTTCGACCTCAAGGATGAGGACACCTACTGGTGTACCGCCGATATCGGCTGGATCACCGGTCACAGCTACATCTGCTACGGCCCGCTCGCCAACGGGGCCAGCGTGGTCATGTTCGAAGGGGCACCCAACTGGCCGGACAATGGCCGGTTCTGGGAGATCATCGAGAAGTACAAGGTCTCAATCTTCTACACCGCACCCACGGCGATCCGCGCGTTCATCAAGTGGGGCGACGAGTGGCCGAACAAGTACGATTTGTCGTCGCTGCGGCTGCTGGGCTCGGTCGGTGAGCCGATCAACCCCGAAGCCTGGATGTGGTATCACAAGGTGATCGGAGCGGAACGCTGCCCGATCGTTGATACGTGGTGGCAGACCGAAACCGGGGCCATCATGATCAGCCCGTTGCCGGGGATTACCTCCACGAAGCCAGGATCCTGCACCCGTCCGCTGCCGGGGGTGGTGACCGAAATCGTGAACGAAAAGGGCGAGCCAGTTCCCGCCAACAATGGGGGGCTGCTGGTGATCAAGCAGTCGTGGCCGAGCATGTTGCGGACCCTGTACGGTGATCACAAACGGTACGAAGAGGTCTACTTCGGCAAGCTGCCGGGCTTGTACTTTGCGGGGGATGGAGCTCGCAAGGACGAGGACGGGTTCTACTGGGTGATGGGGCGGATTGATGACGTACTAAACGTCTCGGGGCACCGCCTGAGTACGATGGAAGTCGAGTCGGCGTTGGTCTCGCACCCGCTCGTGGCCGAAGCCGCCGTTGTCGGGTTCCCCCACGATATCAAGGGCGAGGGGATCTGCTGCTTCGTGATCCCCAAGGGCGAAATCCCCGCCGACGAGGCGAAGAAGGAACTGATCGCCCACGTCCGCAAGCAAATTGGGGCGCTGGCGACTCCCGATCAGATCCGTTTCACCCCGGCCCTGCCCAAGACCCGTAGCGGCAAGATCATGCGCCGCCTGCTGCGCGACATCGCCGCTGGCCGCGAATCAGCGGGCGATACCAGCACCTTGGAAGACTTCAGCATCCTCGCCAAACTGCGTGACGATGAGGAGTAGGTGGGCGCGGAGGCATCGGACTGTGGGGTCGCTTGTTGATCGGCAATCGGCTCTGGGTGATCGCGTGTTAGACTGAATGCCGTTTGTCCCCTTGTTAGTTGAGGCCCAAAGATGCGTCATGCGATCTCTCGATGGATTGTCGGATTGGCACTGGGAAGCGTCTGCGGGCCGATGCTCATGGCGGCAGAACCGACGACTCGTGTCGCTCAGACCGAGTTCTTCGGCAAAAAGAGCTTCACGCTGACAAGCCCGCAAGTCGCCTTGGCCGTCACGGAAATTGGTGGCCATATGGCTCCGGTGACGTTTTATCGGCAGGCTCAGAAATTCGAGCCGTACCACATTTCGCCTTGGCAGAAAGAGCCCGCTGCCGAGATGCCGGTGCCCGTGCTGGTGCCATTGCGGGGTGACTTTTTCTGCATGCCATTCGGGGGGAATTCCGATCCCGTCCATGGTGAAAAACACCCGCCGCATGGAGAAGTGGCGGGCTCGAACTGGAAGGTGATCGGTGTCCAGGAGAAAACCGGAGCTGGCCACGCCGTCGTTCAAACCCTGACGATGCGGCAGGAGACCGCCGTCCGGAAGGGACAGATCACCAAGCAGCTTTCCCTTATGGGCGATCAGAACGTCGTCTATTCCGCACACACGATCGAGGGCTTTGCCGGGCGAGTTCCTCTGGGGCATCACGCCACATTGGCGATGCCCGAAGCTGAGGGGGCCGTCCATCTGGCCAGCAGTCCGCTCCGGTTTGGGATGACTTACCCCGGTCAATTCAGTGACCCGAAACAGCGGGAGTATCAGAGTCTGTTGCCGGGAACGCGCTGGACGGACCTCACGCAGGTCCCCGTGCTGGCGAAGAACGCACCGAATGCGGATATCACCCGACAACCAGCCCGTTATGGCCACGCGGATCTGGTTCAACTAGTCAACGACCCGTCGGTCGCCGGACCCGCATGGATGACCGCAACATTCACCGGCGGGGAGCAGGAATATGTCTGGTTCTCGTTGAAAGATCCCAAGGTGCTCAGCAGCACGGTGATCTGGATGGAGCATCACGGGCGGCATGGGCACCCCTGGAATGGTCGCAACAGCTGCCTGGGTCTGGAGGATGTGACCGCATACTTTGCCGATGGTCTCGCCGCATCCAGTGGAGAGAACATCCTCACACAGGAAGGCGTGCCGACCGCTATTGGGTTGCAGGCCGATCATCCGACAGTCATTCGTTATATTCAGGGCGTTGCTGCCGCCCCGAAGGGCTTTGACAGCGTGGCTCGGATCGAGTTCGTGCCGGGTGGCATGATGCTGATCTCCCCGAAGGGAGAACGTGTGAAGGTGGCGGTGATACACGAATTCTTGAAAACCGGCACGCTGTAGTAGGAGATATGAGGGAACGAAAGATCACCGCAGCCAATTGCCGCAGTGATCTTTTTTGTCCCGGAAGACGAGTGAGTCGGTGGCGAGAGAGTCAGTTTGGTATGCAGGCCGTGTTACAGAACACGGGGTTGCGAGCGGCACCGACTTCGTCCGGGCGGCGGACGCAGGTGGTGTGTGGGGCTTCGTGAACCATCTCTGGATCTTCGACCACGATCTCGCGGACTGCATCCAAAAAGGCATCGAGTGTCTGTTTGGACTCGGTCTCGGTCGGTTCAATCATCAGGGCTTCGGGCACCACCAGCGGGAAGTACACCGTCGGGGCATGAAATCCATGATCGAGCAGTCGTTTGGCAATGTCCATCGCCGAAACGCCCGATTCGTCCTTCAGTGCCTTGGCACTGGCCACGAATTCGTGCATGCAGAATTCCCCCTGCGGAACCGGTAGAACGTCCTGCAGTCGGGCTTTCATGTAGTTCGCATTGAGAACGGCCTGCTCGGTCATCTCACGGAGTCCTTGGGGACCAAGGGTTCGTAGATAGAATGCTCCCCGCAGCAGAATTCCCACATTCCCAAAGAAGCTTCGCACGCGACCGATGGATTTTGGCGGTGTAATCAGGCTGTACTGCGGACTCGTAGCGGTGTTCGTCTTGCGAATGATCGGTCCTGGCAGGTAATCGCCCAGGAAATCCCGGACGGCGATTGGCCCGGCCCCCGGCCCTCCGGCCCCGTGTGGTCCCGTAAAGGTTTTGTGCACGTTGTAGTGCATCATGTCGCCACCAAAGTCACCGGGGCGTGTCACGCCGACGATGGCGTTCATGTTGGCCCCGTCTATGTAGACCAGCCCGCCGACATCATGCAGCAACTTCGAGATTTGCAGAATTTCCTTTTCAAACAGCCCCAGCGTGTTCGGATTGGTCACCATGAACACCGCCGTCGTTTCGTCGAGGTGCTTCTTCAGCTCTTCGATGTCCACGAAGCCATTAGTTGTGGGAGGAAGCTGGATACAGTCGAAACCCGCGAGCGCCGCACTAGCGGGGTTCGTCCCGTGGGCACTGCTGGGGAACAACACTTTTGTCCGTTTTTCCCCCCGGTCGCGGAAGTACGCAGCTGCGGTCAGTAACGCGGTGAATTCGCCTTGGGCTCCGGCAGCGGGTTGCAATGAGACGGCAGGGAGCCCGGCAATTTCGCCCAGCATTTCCTGCATCTCGTAGAGCAGCGCCAGCATCCCCTGCGAATCTTCTTCGGTCGCATGTGGATGCAGGTCGGCAATCCCCGGCAGACGGCATAACCTCTCATGACGCTTGGGATTGTACTTCATCGTACAGCTGCCCAGCGGGTAGAAGTGGGTGTCGACGCACATGTTCAACGTCGACAGATTCACAAAATGTCGGACAATGTCGGCTTCCGCCAGCTCTGGCAGGGGAGGCGGATTACTGGCCAGCGCACTCGCTGGGAGTAGATCTGATAATGCCCCGGACGATGCCGGGGAAGTGGAGAATCGGGTGGCCCGCCGTCCCGGAGCTGCCAGGTCAAAGAGGGGGAGTGTTGCGGTCGTATTGCGCATGAATTCACTGTCTGGAGCGATGCGAGCATGAAGCCTTGTCGGTCCATATCCGCCGGTCAGGGATGGTCCACATTCGCCTTCGCAGTGTCCATAGTTGTGGTGGCGATGGCAACGCTGGCCGTGTGGGTTCTTCGATTTGCGATTCCAGAGCGGATTTGAATGGGGCAGCGGGGATCGACGGGCAGCGGCTCCCGTTGCGTCGTGCTGGTCGTCGTCCTAGAATCCGACCGGTTATGTACTTCCGTTGACGGACCAGGGATGGAACGTCTTCCCCCGGAGGGGTGCCGGAGCTTCATGAAACGGATTGCCGTACTCGGTTCGACCGGTTCGATCGGGACGAGCTGCCTGGATGTGCTGCGAGCACAGCAGGGGGCCATGCGGGCGGTCGCGCTGACCACCCATCGCCGCTGGCGAGAGCTGGCGGTTCAGTGCCACGAATGCCGCCCCGAAGTGGCGGTCATTGCGGATGCAACCGCTGCGGCAGAAGTGGACCGGACGGCGTTTCCCGCAGGGACGGAGTTACAGTTTGGCGAGGAGGCCGTCGCGGCGACCGCAGCTCGAGACGATGTCGATGTCGTCGTTTCCGGGATCGTCGGCGCTGCGGGCCTGAAGGGCACCTGGGCTGCGGTCGAGGCTGGAAAAACCGTTGCATTTGCCAATAAAGAGACCCTGGTGGTTGCCGGGGATCTGATGATGTCCCGGGCGCGGGAACGCGGGGCCACACTCCTGCCGGTTGACAGCGAGCACAGCGCCATCTTTCAGTCACTGGCCGCTGGGCGACGACAGGATGTGAAGCGGATCATCCTGACCGCCAGTGGGGGGCCGTTTCGAGAATGGCCCGCCGAGAGAATTGCACAGGCGACCGTGGAAGAGGCACTGGCCCACCCCACCTGGAATATGGGGCCCAAGATCACCATCGACTCCGCGACGATGATGAACAAGACCCTGGAGATCATCGAGGCCCGCTGGCTGTTTGGTATGCCAGCCGACCAGATTGATGTCGTTGTCCATCCGCAATCGATCGTGCATTCGATGGTGGAGTATGTGGACGGGTCGATCATTGCCCAGATGTCGCCTCCGGATATGCGGTTGCCGATTCAGTACGCGCTGACTTGGCCGGAACGCGTGGCGGGGCCCGCCCGGACGATGGATTTCAGCAAGACTTGTCAGCTTACATTCACCCCCCCGGATCGAGACCGGTTTCCGGCTCTCGAGTTGGGGTTCGAGGTCGCCCGCCGTGGAGGAACCTGCGGGGCGGTCCTGAACGCCGCGAATGAAGTTGCGGTGGAACGGTTCTTGAAACGAGAATTGGCGTTTGGGCAGATCACCCGGCTTTGTCGGTCGATTCTCAACGCTCATCAATTGGAAGCTCACCCCACACTCGATCAACTTCTGGAGATCGATCGCTGGGCGAGGCAGGAGGCAGTGCGTTGGAACTCTTAGGGCTGATCCCGGATCTGGCATCCATCCTGAACATCCTCACGGCAGCTGTCGGGTTGGGGTTGGTGATCTTCGTGCACGAACTCGGCCATTTTGCGGTGGCCAAGTGGTGTGGCGTGTTCGTCGAGCGATTCAGCATCGGCTTTGGTCCGGTGCTGCTCTGTCGCAAATGGGGTGATACGGAGTACGCCCTGTCGGCGATCCCGTTCGGGGGCTACGTCAAGATGATGGGTCAGGACGATATTGACCCGGGACAGATGGCCGATGACCAGGTGGCCGCGAACCCACTGTCCTATACCTCAAAAACAGTGCCCCAGCGGATGGCGATCATTTCGGCGGGCGTGATCATGAATCTGATCACTGGCTGGATGTTCTTTAGTATCGCTTACGGGCTGGGCGTCGAGGAAGTGGACGCCCAGGTCGGGAATGCGATCATTGGCATGCCCGCGTGGGAGCATGGGATTCGTTCGGGTGATACGCTGCTGTACATCAACGGACGCAAGGTGCGGGAATTCACCGACATTCCGCGCGGTGTCGCACTCTCCTCGGGGGCACTCGAGATTGAGTATATGCGGCCCGGCGATCAGGAACATCACAAAGTCACGATCCATCCCGACGAGACGGGCGACCGGCGGATGCTGGGGATCAGCGAAACTGTTGCGCCTCGCGTGCTGCCCATTGATCAGTTCTGTACGCCGGGATCACCGGCTGACAAGGCGGGCTTTCAAAAGGGGGATGAGATCATCGCCCTCAATGGAAAGCCGGTCGCCTCGTGGACGGAGATCGAGCCGATGCTGCATACCCATCGGGCAGAAACACTCGACGTGACCGTAAAACGTCATCAGCCGCAAGGAGCCTCGGAGACCCTCCAACTCAAGATCGAACCCGCCCCCGTCAAGGGGATTGGCCTGCGTCTCGACCTGGGTAAAATCACCGCAATTCGTAAAGACTCTCCGGCGGCCAAGGCGAACATTCGCGTGGGGGATCGGCTCGCCAAAATTGGCGGCATCGAGTTGGGACGGGATCTCGACCCGTTGTCGTTGCCGGATTACTTTTTCGAACACCAGGGGCAGCCGATTGAGGTTCTGGTCCAGCGTGATGTTCCCGGAGGCGAACCCGAAACGCTCAGCCTGACTGTGACGGCTGATCAATCGCTGCCAGGCAGTGAGCCGACCACCAATCCGTCGGCACCCCTGTCGGTGCCGGGGCTGGGTCTGGCATTCCAGTTTCTGCCGACAGTCTTGTCGGTGGATGAAGGCAGCGCCGCCGCCCAGGCGGGAATCAAGCCCGGGATGGCATTGCAGGCCATTCACTTTTCCCGCAAGTCCGGGGCGGGGGCCGACTTTCTCGGAGAAACGGCCAAAGAGTCCGTGGAGGTGGATGCCAAAGCGGGCGGCTGGCCCCATGCCTTATTCCTGTTGTCGGTCCTCGACAACCGGGATGTCAGCGTGACGGTGAAAGATGCTCAGAGTAATACTGCGAGGGATGTTCCCCTCGTGTTGACTGCGGTTCCGGGGCAGTTCCGACCGACGTTGCGGGGATTGTTCCTGAACCGTTTGACGCATATCCGCAAAGCCGAATCACTGGGCGAAGCCTGCAGTATTGGCTTCCGGAAAACGCTCGATTCGATCACCGAAGTCTACCTGACCATTCGTACGCTCGTGACCGGGCGGATGTCGATTAAAAACCTGCATGGACCGCTGGGAATCGCCAAATTCGCCTACATCATGGCCGAGCAGGGGCCCGCATTGTTCCTGCTGTTTCTGGGGGCGATCAGCATGAATCTGGCAGTCATCAACTTCATGCCCGTGCCGGTCCTCGATGGAGGGCACATGGTCTTCCTGATCTATGAAGGCGTGACCGGCAAGCAGCCCACGGAACGGGTGATTGCGACCGCGACGTATATCGGACTGGCGATGGTGTTGACGCTGATGATCACGGTGATCTGCCTCGATCTGTTTGTGCACTAGGCCGGGATGCCCCGTTGAGGGGCGCAGGATTGGTGGTCGTGAAACTCCTCCTTTGGCCTCCAGTGGATGAAGGGCGTCTTGCCGCTGTGCAGCAGGTTGCGGGCAACGCGACGGTGGTGAATGCCGTATCGGCGGACGAGGCGTTGGTCGCCATCACTGATGCCGAGGGATTCTTTGGCAAATTGACTCCCGCCTTACTCGCGGCTGCCCGACAGCTGCGCTGGGTGCAGTCTCCTACGGCCAGCCTGGAGCATTATCTTTTTCCGGCGCTGGTGTCGCACCCGTGCGTGTTGACCAATATGCGAGGACTCTTCTCCGACGTGATTGCCGATCACGTCATGGGGTATGTGCTGACATTCGCTCGCAACCTGCATCTGTACCGCGATCAGCAGCGTCAGGGGAACTGGAGTCCCATCGGGGATGAGACGGCGTTACCCGATTTTTCCCAAGGGCCGGGTACCGTCACCCCGGTGGATCGGGCTCATCGGCACTTGTCGGATTGCACACTGGGAGTCGTCGGCGTGGGCGCGATTGGGGAGGAGATCTTTCGACGAGCCGTTGCCTTCGGAATGGCGGTACGGGGTGTTGACCCGCGCCCCCGAGTGTTGCCCGGACTCGGTACGGTGGAGCCGCTGGAACGACTGGAAGATCTGCTCGGTGCGTGTGACTTTGTCGTCATCGCCGCTCCGCACACACCTCGGACGGAGCGACTGTTTGATCGGAACCAGCTGTCACGTCTGCGGCGCGATGCGTACCTGATCAATATTGGGCGAGGAGCGATTGTCGATTTATCCGCCCTGACCGAAGTGTTACAGCGTGGAGCGCTGGCTGGAGCGGCACTCGACGTTTGCGAGATGGAGCCTCTTCCGGCGGATCATCCGTTGTGGCGGATGCCTCAGGTGCTGATTACTCCCCATGTTGCCGCAGCCT
Organism: Planctomycetota bacterium; assembly: GCA_003671275.1. Classification (GTDB taxonomy): domain Bacteria; phylum Planctomycetota; class Planctomycetia; order Planctomycetales; family Planctomycetaceae; genus TH-plancto1. The sequence continues at coordinate 74,040 of QWPB01000084.1, forward strand.
CGCCCCGCATCGCGGAACGTCATCTTGCCGTGTTGGCAGAGAACGTCCGGCGTTTTGTTCACGGGGAACCGCTTCGGAATGTAGTCAACAAGACGGAATGGTTTTAGTAGCAGGAGCATGGCAAGGGCGGCGGTTGTGCTTGGCCGTCCTCGGTCTTGAAGGGGGCCACTCTCGTGACGTAGGCGATTCCCGCGTCACACGCCGTCTCGCTCCCGAGGCGGGCGGGAAGGTTGATTTCTGGCTCTCTCAATTTTGTCGTGTACCTTCGAAAAATTCCGAAGGAAGTCGTCATACCTCGTACTTTTGAATTGAAAGAACTCTTCCACTTCAGGGTGTGATACGATCAGGAATTTCTCGGAGGCCAGTCCGGCGATGACATTGTCCATCAGTTCTTCAGGGGTCACCGCGCTCATATGCAGGAACTGGTGGACGGGATCATCGAGATCCAGAAAGTCAGTCACCACGCCAGCGGGGCACAGGCAGGAAACGCGAATCCCCTGTTTCCGATAACGGACCGCCAGCCACTCGGCTAGTCCGACCGCCGCATGTTTGGTCACGGCGTACGCTGCGGAACCGATTTCCGTCAGCAGGCCCGCAGCGCTCGACGTTTGGAGCAGATACCCGTGCCCGCGCTCAATCATGGAAGGTAACACGGCCCGGGCAGCATAAACGTGGGCCATCAAGTTGACGTCCCACAGCCATTGCCACTGCGGATCGGGAACCTCGACGCCCCCTTTGACGGTTACCCCGGCATTCGATGCAAACAGATCGATTCGCCCATACTCCGCCAGCGTCTGGTTCACCAGAGACTGCACCGACGCTTCTTGGCTGACATCGCACTCGATCGCCACACCATTTATCTCGGCCGCGACTTGCTCCGCCGCCGCCAGATTTCGGTCCGCGACCACGATGCTCGCCGCCCCTTCGGCGGCAAATCGTCGACAGAGAGCCCGTCCGATCCCATGAGCCCCTCCGGTAACAACAGCGATCTGACCAGCCAGCTGCATCAGGACATCCTTGCCCAGTCGGGAATCCCAGTGTGAGTCGATAAGCTATGGAGCGAGCAGCGTCTGAACTTGCCGATGAACGGTTTCGATGATCTGCTCCTCAATGTTCATGGCCCATTTACCGGGACGGCCATAATACAGCATGGAAGTTTCGCCCTCATAGCCCCCTTCTTGCCAAACGCGACGGGAGGGGATGTAAGCCATGACATCGTTGGCATATCCAGCCACCCACACCGGCTGGTCGGGATGCTCCATGCGGATCTCCGCCTTCAGTCTGAGCGAATAATCGACCACGACTTCGCCGCCCAGAATGACCCAGACGGGACCATTGCCGATTTTCCAAGTCTGCACAGGGTAGGTGTAGGTGGGTTTCACTTTACCAAACTCCGCAATCTCGGCTTGCAGGGCCTGGGCGCGCCCCGCTTCATAGGTATTCGAAGAGGTCAGGTTTGCAGTGACCTCCGCAGCTGTTGGCATTTTGTCGAACCCCAACTCCGGCTCGGAGTATTGGACGGCGAGTTTTCCGGTGATCGAATGAATTCTCGACAGAACCACGGTGCCGACTTCCGTTCCCAACTCGGTGCCGTATTTTTGAGCCAGTTCGACCGTCCGGCGGGGTAGCGGGTTCTGATCGGCCCCGCATCCAGCCCAGAACATCGCCATCGTTCCGGGGAAGTCCGCTTCGACCTTTTCCATCGCAAAGCCCGGGTAGTCGCCGCACCACTCCATAAACGACAAGGTCGTCGCATGGCATGCGTAGCCAAAAATGATGGCCTTGATCTGGTTGCCACAGCTGATCTGCAATACGGGCACATCGTGGTCGACGGGGCCCTTCAATTCGCCGGCTCGGCGCAATTCCGGGACGTCGAGTTCCTTGTTGTTGCGGCGGTTCACGGCAAATCCCGTTTGTCCCTGTCCCCAGCCGATTTCTGCCGGTGCAAGGTCCGCGATGGCCCGCCCGACAGTGGTGCTGATTTCGTTGACCAGACCGACTGTGTACTCCCGAATCAAGGTTCGGTCTTCTTCGCCGAGGGTATACATCGAAAGCAGATTACTACCCACGACCGGACCACAGTGCGTGTGCGAGCAGAAGATGGCAATACCAGAACGCTGGAAGTGGTATTCCTGAACCAGCTTGTCCCGTAGAGTATTCGAGGTTCGCTGGTCGATACCGACCAGGTCGAGGGTGATGGCTACGATTCGCTGCTGGGCCTCATCCTCCACGACCAGTACCTTGCCCCAGAGTTTGGTGTGGGTGCCTTCCGCGCGATGATCTCGTGAGGCGTAGCCCGACATCCACATCGGCTGGTCGGGGGTAATATCAACCCTCGCGACACCGGCCTGCCATCCTCCCAGCGTCAGTGTGGGACACACCCCCAGACAGAGCAGAGCGGTCACCAACCATCGCAGGTGGTTAATCCGGTATAAGTGTCTCGACATGCTCGACTGCGCCTCAAGAATCCACGGCTGTATTCATGCGGGAGTCCGCCAACCAGAAGCATCGTCGGGCGTGACGAGAACGATGTCAATCACTGATCGATCGCCGCTGAGAAATGAACATTGTCCGGAGCCCGGTAGGAACGACAAACGGCACGCCAAAGCGTGCCGTTGAATGAAGCGGCACACCAAGGCGTGCCGTGAATGTTCATCGAGAACGAGGGACTAGCCGCGGGCCAGTTCGTTCATGGTGGAGGCCCGGCGCTTGGCGCGACGGCGATCACGACGACGAGCCTCGCTCGGCTTTTCGAAGTATTCCCGCTTGCGCAGTTCCTTCTTGATGCCCGCGTGTTCGACCAGCTTACGGAACCGACGCACTGCATCCTGGACCGACTCGTTGTCTCGCAACCGCAACTTGACCACACAAATCTCCTTCCCTGCGGACAGGGCAACTCCCCCTCACTGGAGGGGCGGACTCGACGGGCCAACGGAACCGCCCGACCGCACGGGGAGCCTCCGACAGGACACCAAACTCAGGGACCGAGTAGGTTATCTCCAAGCTGACAGTCTCGCAAGTCTACCCCAGCACCCTCGGCGATGAGGGCACACTTTTTCTCTGCGAATCGTGGCAGCAATTATTGCCCGGCAACGCTCAGTACCCGAACCAATCCGGGAAGCAGTCGCCGAAAAGCCCGCGCCCGATGGCTTAATTGCTGTTTAATCAGCGGGCTCAACTCTCCGAATGTCTGGTGGTATTCTTGTACCAGAAAATGCGGGTCGTATCCGAAACCATTACTGCCACGGGGGTTGTCAATGATTCGGCCCCGGCATGTGGACTCGAATGCCAGCTGGATTTGACCTTGTGGATCGGAGACCGCCACGTGGCAGACATACTCGGCCCCGCGTTTCTCGGAGGGGACCGTGGCCAGCGCGGCGATCAGTTTCGCGTTGTTCTTCTCGTCGGTGGCATCCGGCCCGCTATAGCGGGCAGAGTAGACCCCCGGAGCCCCTTGGAGAGCGTCGACCCGCAACCCACTATCTTCTCCGATCGTCCATCGCCCCAGCGCCAAGGCAATCTGGGTGGCTTTTAGTGCGGCATTTTCTGCGAAAGAGGTACCGGTTTCCTCGACCTCGTGAGCCTCTGGAAACTCCGCCACCGACTGTACAGTGATTCCCATCGGGGCCAGTAAATCTCGGATCTCACGGCTCTTCTTCAGGTTACGGCTGGCCAATACGAGGGACGGATGCATGCGCAGGCTTTCAAGCAACGTTCGATTGTGAGGGGCAGAATCACTTTAGTAGACCTTCCTCGACCCGATCAAGCCGTTGCGAGTGATTCGATGTTTGTGTGCACTTGTGTTCACTTTCTACAACATCTAGTGTCATTGAATTCAGATTCAGTGTGGTTTGACACAAGATGAAGTTCATTCTTGCAGCGGCGAAAACTGCCGATATGCTGGTCCCATCGAAGGATACGGCAGATTGCCTTGGAGGTAATCGGTCGTCCCGACGCAGTCTGGTGTTCCAGATTGTTCACACGTCCCAATGGATTGGGGCGGGAGAGATTCCAGGGATTGGTTCCTAATCCGCTCTCCCTTGTTAGATCGTGACTCGGTGTTCTGTGACACAGGGCTCTGTGCCGATCGACTTCCAATTCATGGCCAGTCGTCTGACTGGTGTTCTGCGTGTGGCATGCGTCGGTCTCCCCGGGGTTCTCTCGGGATTCACTCCTCCCCACAAGGAAGTGTTCGCATGAAATCACAGAAGCCTGTCATTGGGATCAATACGGACTTTCGTCCCGCCGCCAAAAAAAATTCCTACCCATTCTCCTGGTCACATGCAGGTTACTTCGACAGCGTGATCGCCTCGGGAGGCATTCCGGTACTGTTGCCCCCGCTGGACAATGATGACGATCTGCGGCAGGTGTTGTCCCAGTTGGACGGCGTGGTGATGGCCAGCTGTAAACTCGATCTGGACCCGATTCGGCTGGGGTTCGACAAACACCCGGCCACGCGTCCGATGCCTTCCCGGCGAGAAGATTTTGACCGCCGGCTCGCGAAGCTGTGTTATGAGATGAAGGTTCCCACTCTCGCCATTGGCACGGGCATGCTGGTGATGAATGTGATTTGCGGGGGAACCCTGTTTCAGCACGTGCCGGAAGATGTCTTGAAACCCCTGAGCCATCGCGATCTGGTCGAACCTTGCCTGCGGCATGTGATTGAAATCGTGCCGGGGACCAAGATGGACCAGATTTATGGTCCCGGAGAAATCCGCGTGAACAGCGATCACCACATGGCTGTGGACCAGGTGGCCCCGATTTTCCGCGTTTCTTCGACTGCCATGGATGGTGTTGTCGAGTCGTACGAGTCGATGGAAGACAATTGGTGGTGTCTGGGAGTGCAGTTCCATCCGCATGACGAACATGCTTCGGCGCTGGATCTGCAAGTCTTCGAAGCCTTTATCGAAGGCGTCCGGCACCAGGAAGCCCCCGAAATCCTCAGCTTCGAGCGGCAGCGTCAGCGGGCCTGATGAGGCGGCGGGGACAGAGTTGACAGGGCGGATTCTCCTCGCGGGAATCCGCCTTTTTTCGTCAATTCTCGCCGGAGCGAATGGCCGTTCGATCCAGAGCCGTTGTTGCCCGAGGCTTGTTTCACCCGTATGATTCCTCGCCGTACTGTCTGTCTCCGGGAGAGTGAATCGTGTTTAAGTCTGTCACGCTCGTGGGTGCCACGGGGGCTGTGGGCCGCATTATGCGGCAGTTGCTGGAGGCCCGAAACCTGCCGGTGGAGCGTTATCGCTTCCTGGCCTCGGCACGCAGTGCGGGTAGTACGATCACGTTTCAGGGCAAACCAATCATCGTCGAAGAGCTGACGAAAGAGGCATTCCAAGGTTGTGACCTCGTCATCGCCACCACTCCCGACGACGTCGCCCGCGACTTCCTGCCTGCTGCGGTCGAAGCCGGGGCGACCGTCATCGATGAGTCCGGGTACTGGCGGATGCACGACCATGTCCCGCTGGTGATCCCCGAGATCAACCCACAAGAAGCCCTGAAGGTCAAAGCAGGGATTATCTCTAGCCCCAATTGCTCGACCACTCAGATGGCCTTGGCTCTCAAGCCGCTGCATGACTACGGCAAGGTCAAACGCGTGATCGTATCGACCTATCAGGCGACCAGCGGGATCGGCGTCGAAGGACAGCGTGAACTCAAGGAAGGGACCGCTGCGTATCTCAAGGGCGAATCGTATAACTACACTGCGTTCAAGCACCCGATTGCCTTCAACTGCATTCCGCAGATCGGCGGTCATAAAGAAGACGGCTACACCAGCGAAGAGCTGAAGATGGTGTACGAGACTCGCAAGATTCTCGGCGACCAGTCGATCCTCGTCTGCCCGACCGCAGTGCGGGTTCCGGTGTCGAACTGCCATAGCGAGTCGATCGTGGTCGAAACCGAGCGCCCGATCTCTCCAGAGAAGGCCCGTGAACTGTTCGCGGCATTCCCCGGGATCAAGGTTGTGGACGATCTCGACAACAGCCAGTACCCGCTTCCTTCGACCTGCGATGGCTCGGATCTGGTTTTCGTGGGACGCATCCGCAAGGATCTGTCGTGCCCGAACGGTCTCGCCTTCTGGTGCGTGAGTGACAACCTCCGCAAGGGCGCGGCGACCAATGCCGTGCAGATTGCCGAACTGATCGCCAGGCATCGGTTTGGAAAATAATGCGGGAAGATCGATCGCTCCAAGACCACACCCGGCCTCGGAGCGATGGTTTCGTGCTTCCGGAAGACTGTGTTTCCCATGGCGTTTGAGCAAAAGCTGTCCGTTGCCCGAGCCGCTGCGCTGGCTGCTGGCGAAGTCTTGATGAAGTACTTCGGTCAGGGAGTGACTCAACGGTTCAAAGGGGGCCAGACAGCCGACCTGGTCTCCGAGGCGGACGTCAACGCCGAACAGGCGGTCATCCGCGTCATCCGGGAGAACTATCCCCACGACGCCATTCTGGGAGAGGAGTCTCTCACCGGAACCGACCCCCAGTCGCCCCAGCTGTGGATCATCGATCCACTGGATGGGACAACAAATTTTCTTCACGACATTCCGCACTTTGCGGTGTCACTGGCCTACTACGAGGCCGGGGTGCCCAAAATCGGGGTGGTCTGGAATCCCGCGATGCAGGACATGTTCATCGCCGTCGCCGGGCAGGGGGCCACTCACAATGGCCAGCCGATTCACGTCACACCCGATGAGCGGCTGGAGCAGACGTTGATTGGCACCGGCTTCTACTACGATCGGGGCTCGATGATGGAGGCCACCCTGGGGGTTCTCGCTGATCTGTTTCGCGAGAATATTCATGGGGTCCGCCGCTTCGGAAGTGCGGCACTCGATCTGTGTCATGTCGCCAAGGGATATTACGGAGCGTACTTCGAATACTTCCTGTCGGCATGGGATTTCGCGGCCGGGCGGCTGATCGTGGAGGAAGCGGGGGGACGGGTCACCACCGCGAGGGGAACCCCGCTGCCACTGGCCAAGTCCAGTATTCTCGCCTCAAACTCCCGACTCCACGCGGTGGTCGAGGCCATTACGGCTCGCCATCACGAGCGGTTCTGACCTCGACGCTTGCGAGCGTCAATCCCCCTCAATCCAATGTGCGGCCATAGGCGTGCTGGAGTCGAGCGATGCAGCGGACCACCGATTCGCCAACGGAGTTCGGTAGCGTTCGCCGGGCGTGCAGAATCTCGGCCAGTTCCATCAATGTGGCCCGCCGCAACTGGGGGGTCAGAGCCAGCATCAACCGTCTCTCGGTCAGATCTTCTAACGTGTGAACCCACTCCTGTTCGATGACAGCGGCGACGAAGTCTGGGGGCAGGGACGTGCCTGTAATCCGAGCGGACGTTGGCGGATAAGTCGTGAGCCACTCCTCGGCGTCACGGTGCCACAGCGACCAGATCGCCTGGCAGGTCTCCCGAGAGTGTCCTGTCCGGTCGGCCAGTTGAGATATCTGCTGGTTAAGCGGAATTCGCTGGGTCTGCGGTCCGGTGCCGATGGGGCGTGTGCGAGTGGATGCCTGTCGAGGCATATTCAGGTGGGCCAGAACGCGGTCGGCCACTTCTTCTCCAAAGGCCCGACAAGTGGTTAGCTTGCCGCCGATCAGGCTCAGAATGAGCTGTCCGTCAACGATTCGAGCGTCCAGGGAGTGTCCCCGTGGAATGGCGGCCGTGCGTGTTGCATCGACTGCGGGTAACGGGCGAATTCCAGCACAATGAGCAAAGAGATCACTCGGTTTGAGGTCCACTTGTGGAAATATCTCGTGGGTCAACTCGATCAGGTAATCGATCTCGGCTGTCGTGGCGACAGCGTCTTCCGGGGAACCTTCGAATCGCTCGTCAGTGGTCCCGATCATTACAGAATCGGCCAGTGGAATCAGAAACACCAGCCGACCATCGGGGGCTTCGGCGTAGACCGCATCACCGGCGAGGGCGGCTCGTAATTCGGCGTGTGCTGTGAACAGGTGAGATCCCTTAGTCCCCCGCAGTAACCGGGGCGTGGTGACATTCAGCTCACGCAGGGTTCCATCCCCCCAGGCTCCGGTCGCATTGATAATGACCGGCGGCTGCCAGCAAAGAGCTTCGCCGGATGGCGACAGGCTCGAAGTCACCTCCACGGTGGGTCCCATACGACGAACCTGATGATACGTTCGAACTTCAAACGGCACACCAGCTGTGCGAGCCAGCTGTTCCGTGTCGCGAAGCAGTGCCACGCAGAACCGCTCCGGTGATAACAACTGGGCATCGAAATACGCACAGCTCCACGGAAATCGGTCGGGGGTAAAAGCGGGCCCGGAGCCGCTTCCGATGCGGTATACCGTATGACGTGGCATCACGCGGCTTCGGGCAAGCAGGTCGTAGAACCAGAGTCCCAGGCGGACTGTCCACAACCCGCGTCCCGGACGAAAATGGCAGGCCCTCGCGAGCCACGTGTCCTGCCATCCGAGAAATCGAAAAGCCGCTGCGAGCAGCCCTCCGGTCCGATGCCGAATGGGGATGTGCAGTTTGAGCGGTGTGACGAAATCGGAGGCATATTCCAGTAATCGGTCACGTTCATGGAGTGACTCCCGTACCAGGGCGAAGTCGCCATACTCCAGATACCGTAGTCCACCATGAATCAGTCGCGACGATTTGGCGGTCGCGCCAAAAGCGATGTCGCGCGTGTCGACGATCGTTACGGGGACGCGGTTCAGTACCAGATCACGAGCGACACAGATCCCATTAATCCCCGCCCCCAGTACCAGGACCGGAGCCCGTGCTGATGTGGCGAGGATGTCGTTCATGGGGGCCTCAATCGTCGGACGGGGCCGCGTGTTCCTGAAGTTCTTCGAGAGAGACAAACTCCAGCGTGGACATGTGGGTCGCTTCCAGAACGACTGGCGGCGCAACCCCCGCTTCCAGGGCCTCTTTCCAGCGGGCGACGCAGACGCACCAACGATCCCCTGGGACCAGCCCGGGAAACTCGAACTCCTCCACGGGGGTACTCAGGTCATTGCCGCGGGCCTGACTGAAAGCCAGGAATTCATCCGTGACCTGCGTGCAGACGGTGTGCAAGCCCAGGTCTGAGGCTCCGGTTTCGCAGCATCCGTTCCGGAAGAATCCGGTCATCGGTGAGACGCTGCAGACCTGCAGCGTTGTTCCCAGAACATTCTTTCCTGCGGGCACGATCCACCTCCGGGAGAGTCCATCGCATGGTGATTGCCAGAGCGTCGGACGACGATCGATCTTACCGCAACGGCCTCAATAGAAAAGGCAGATCCTCGAAAGGATCTGCCCAGAACGATTCACGGGAATCGCGATTCGCCGGATTTGTCGGACCTATTTCCGGACGGTCAACTTGCCATCCAGTCCCGCGATGTAGTCCAGGGCGATGTTCGTCAGTTCGTCGTTGTAGAAATTCTTCGGGAAGATTTCAGCGTCTTCCTTGTTTTCCTCGACATCACCCATTTGCTTCTTCTCTTCTTCCACGATCGCCTTGTCAGTTTCCCGTTCGGCTTTCAGGACCGATTCCTGCAAGGAAAGTTCCTTGCGGTTCTTTCGTTCGAGGAAGCGGGCGATTCCCTGCTCGATCTTCTGGAACTCGCCGTCCGCCTTGATTCGCGTCTCGCTGTTCTTCTGAATGGTGGCCACGACATCGGCGGGAACCAGCTTGCCTGCCGCGTAGCGGGCATTCCGGATTTGATCGAAGGGCAGGGCGTTGTCGAGTCCCGCTTCTCCCTCGTCGATATGGTCGAGGATCGATGGCAGGACGACATCCGAACGCACGCCACGATTCTGGGTGCTGTCGCCATTCACGCGGTAGAACTGCTGAATCGTCAGTTTCAATCGTCCCCGATCCGCTCCATTGAAGACGCGGAACGCCTGGCGAGCGGCGACGGGCAATAGATTCTGTACGGTGCCCTTGCCGTGGGTCGTCGAGTCGCCGATGACAATCCCCCGGCGATAATCCTTGATGACGCCGGCGAAGATTTCAGAAGCCGATGCGGACATCCGGTTGCAGACCACGATCAGCGGTCCGGTGTAGAGCGCCCCCGGAATTTCATCAGCCAGTTCCTTCACGCGACCGCTGGGCTCTTTGACCTGTACCACGGGCCCCTGATCGATGAACAGGCCCGACACTTCGATGGCTTCGGACAGTGCTCCCCCGCCATTACCTCGCAGGTCGACAACCACAGCATCTACACCGCCCTGGTCGCGGAATCCAAGCAGGATTTTCTCAATGTCGACAGCCGCGCTCTTCCCCTCGTTGGGGTTGGCTCCGAAGTCCCGGTAGAACGACGGCAGGTTGATGATCCCGATTTTCCCGGTTCGCCCGACGCGGTCATCGGTCTCGATGATTTCGCCCTTGGCTTCCTGATCCTGCAGCTCGACTTTGTCGCGAGTAATCTCGTAGACCTGGGTTTCACTCGTCAGGCCCGTTTGCACCCGCAGCCGGACTTTCGTCCCCGCTTTGCCGCGAATCTTGCGGACCACATCGCTTAACTTGATCTCGAAGACCTCTTCGATCTCTCCGGTTTCCTGGCCGACCCCAGTGATCTTGTCCTTGGCCTTGAGACGGCCATCCTTAAAGGCGGGCCCTCCCTTCATCACTTCCTGGACGACGGTATACCCGTCTTCAGAACGCAGTGACGCTCCGATCCCATCCAGGCTGAGCCGCATCTGAATGTCAAAGTCTTCCGCACTCTCGGGAGACATGTAGGTCGAATGCGGGTCGAAGCAGGTTGTTAGCGCCGTTAGGTAAAATTCCAGAATGTCCGACGACTTCATCTGCTCAATGTTTCGCTGGACGGTCCGGTACCGGCTGTGAAGCCGCTTGCGAGCTTCTTCCTCCGACTCCCCGTCGAGGCGGAACTGCAACAGGTCGTACTTGATCCGCTTGCGCCAACGCTCATCGACTTCCTCCTGGGATCGAGCCCAGGGCAGATCGTCCGCCTTGATGGTTAGTGTTTCATCCACCGTGAAGTCGTGCGAGGCATCGATCAGATCGTGAGCCTTGGTTAGCTGGACTTTCAGCCGCTCGCGATACCGCTTGAACACATCGTGCCCAAACTGAACATCGCCCGCTTTCAGGGCATCGTCCAGCGTCAACCGCGACGACGAAAACTCGTCGATATCCGCTTGCTGAAAGTACAGCTTGGCCGGGTCGAGGTTCTTCAGGTAATTGTCCAGCAACATGCTGGAGATCCGGTCGTCGACCCCTTTTTGGGCCACGTGATAGGCCGGGATCATCTGCACAACCAGCTTGGCGGTTTCCGCTTCGGTTGCTTCCGCGGCAAACGTCGGGATCGCGGAACTGGACCAGCCAGCCACGGCGAATAGGCTGTAACAGAGAGCCTTTCGGAGCCAGCGAGATGAGTTGTTGGCCATTGTCGTCCTGTCCCTGTTCGCGTCTGACGGATCGCGTCTAATGAGTGGCGGAACCGCGCGGTACCCAGCTCCGCTGGATGTCTCTACTGTGATCCTACGTAAATCGCGCAAAAGCCTCAAGATGCAGTTCCTCCTCACCGGACGGATGTGATCTCGTTGCCGACCGCCGCACGATTCGGAGAGCCAATCGGGCGATGGTTACGCTTTTTTGTTCTTCCAAGAAGCAGGCCCCCGAACGTCTCTCGATCGGGGGCCTGGAAATCGAATTCTCTGTGGCTCACCTGCGCCTTTACGGGGCCAGCTTACCGACCGTAATGCCGGCCCAGTCATCCGACCGGAATGGATACGCGGGCAAGTAGGCATCGCTGTACAGGTTTCCCTGGGGGTTATCCGCCCAGTTGTACCGCACCGCGACCGGCTCCGTGATCTCGGGGTGGCTGATCTCAATCGTGTCTTCGTCGACGATCTTCGCGGTCCCCCAGACCCACTTCTTGTCAGCCCCGGCGATGGCGAAGCCACTGAGCGGTTCGTTGTAGTACGAGATCAGCTTGCGTCCGCCGTTGTCGAAGTCGACCAGCGCCTTTCCGTTCTGAACGGTCAGCGACTTGTAGGTCGGTCCGTTACGAACGATAGTCTTCATTCCATAGACATCGACGAGCGCCAGCCGGGCCAACCGCTTGGCGACGTTCTGCTTGTCTTTCGGATGAATGTCCTTGGCCACTCCCAAGTCGGTGATACAGGCCGCATCCACAGCGGGGATCGCCAGCTTGGCCAGCGTCTGAGCCTCGCGCAGTTCGGCCCAGTCACTATCGCCCGGCTCAGTCTTGATCTCTTTGAAGTTCGCCAGTTGGACCTGGTAGAACGGGAAGTCCCCCTGGCCCCAGTCATCGCGCCAGCTTTTGATCATCGTCGGCATCAGTTCGCGGTACTGATGAGCCCGCCCCGCGTTTGATTCCCCTTGATACCAGATCGCGCCCTTGATCGCGTACGGCGTCAGCGGAGCGATCATGGCATTGAACAATACGCACGGGTAGTGTGGGTTGGCCTTGGGAGCCTGTGGATCGCGGGGCCGCTGCGGAGGCTGCTTGCCGTCTGCTTTGGCTTTGGCGACAGCGACTTTCCACTTCTCCAGAGCCTCGGCATGTTTGGCCTTCACTTCGGCTTCATTGTAGTTCTGGGCCCGATCAGCCCAGGTATCAATGATCGGTTGGAAGTCGTCATCGGCATCCAAGTGGTCGTGCCGGGTCCAAGCCTCTGCGGGCGTCCCACCCCAGGCGGTCTGAATGATCCCGACGGGGACGTCGAGCGTCTCATGCAACTGGCGACCAAAGAAGTAGGCCACCGCCGAGAAGGTCGGGATGTTCTCCGGAGTACAGGCCCGCCACTCGGCCTTCACATCATCTTGAGGTTCATGCGCCAGAACATTGGGCACCTGGAACAGGCGAATCCCCGACTGACCGGTCGCCGCCGCCTCCAGATCCGAATCGAGGGCCGCCTGGACCGACCACTGCATGTTCGACTGGCCGGAGCAGACCCAGACCTCGCCGACGAGGACATCGGTCAGCTCGATCGTGTTGGTTCCTTTAATGGTCAGCGTCGCTGGTTCGCCGACCGCCAGCGGAGCGAGCTTGGTCGACCACTTCCCATCTTCACCGGCCTTCACGGTCACCGATTGATCGCGGAACGAGACCGTGACTTCTTCCCCCTTGTCGGCCCAACCCCAAACCGGCACCGGCTGGTCCCGTTGCAGGACCATGTGGCTCCCGAAGACCGAAGGCAGCTTGACCGCTGCCTGAGCTTCCGAGGCCGTCCAGCCGACCAGCCCGAGTAACAATCCTGTCGTCCAGCGCATCTGATTCTCCCGATGTCGTAACAAGAGTGAGGAACCGCTCGTTCCAAGTCTGCAGAGTACGTGGATTGGAACGTTCCAACAAGCAACCAGTGACCCGATCCGGCCTTCTGCAATGGTCTCATGTCCGGTCTCCGTCGGTGGCCAGAAGGCCGATTTCCCGCCGGCGGAATCATTCGACGCAAGACGCTGACATCGAACGACGTAACGAATCAGTCCGTACGGTCTCCGAACGATTCGTCCGGGCGAACTGCTCTTTCCGTCTCGGCTGTCTATGATGCGGCCACTCACAACTCTTGCGAAGTGGTCTCATGACTGATCGGCCTGAAGGCATCTCGGATCGTCCCACCAAACTCCTTGCGGAAATCATTGCCGTCGGGGCTGAGCTGACCTCCGGGGCCAAGCTGAACACGAACAGCCAGTGGCTGAGCGCTGAGCTTTCGGATCTGGGGATCGACACGGGCTGGCACACCACCATTACGGACGATCTGGCGATCAATGTCGAGGCTTTGCGTCTGGCGATTGATCGGGCCGATCTAGTGCTGATGACAGGGGGGCTGGGGCCGACGCTGGATGATCTGACCCGCGAGGCACTGGCCGAGCAGATGAATGTCGAACTGGTGCTGGATGAGACCTCCCTGCATGCCATTACCTCCTACTTTCAGAATCGCGGTCGCGCGATGCCCGAGCGGAACCAGGTGCAGGCCCTCTTTCCGCGGGGCAGCACTCCGCTGCCGAATCCCGTCGGGACGGCGCCTGGGATCTGGGTCGAGATCCCGAGACGCCATCGGATTCCGTGCTGCATCGGAGCCATGCCCGGCGTGCCCAGCGAGATGTACCGCATGTTTCGCGAGCAGTTGGTCCCGCGACTTCCCAATGGCGGGCAGATGATTGTTAAGTCCCGGATTAACTGCTTTGGCTGTGGCGAATCCCAAGCTGAAGAGTTGCTGGGAGAGATCACCGCTCGGGGTCGCGACCCCGAGGTTGGCATTACCGCTCACGAGGCAACGATCACACTGCGGACGATTGCACATGCCGTCACTCGGGCAGAGTGTCTGTCCAAGATCGCCACCACTGAATCCTTGATTCGCGAACGACTGGAGGGTTTCGTGTATGGAGTCGAGGACGAAGAGATTGAAGATGTCGCCGCTCGCGAACTGCGGATTCGCGGAGAATCGCTGTGGACCGAGGAGGCCGGGACATGTGGTGTTCTTGCCCAGCGCTGGATGCAAACCGGCTCGGCTTGCTATCGCGGAGGTCTGGTCAGTCCAGACCTGCCAGACCGGCTTCCCGAACTGATGGTTCGGGCAGAGACCCAGCGTGCGTCGCATGAGACCGCTTACGTCCTTCTAGTCTCGCGATTTCCCCCGCCACCGACGGAGCTGGGCGGAATCCCGGTCAAGGCCCATGTCGTCCTGGCTTCGGCCCACAGCCCTCCGGTGCATGCGGAGGTCATCCTGTCCGGCAATCCCGCGATCCACCTCAGCCGCACCGCCAAAATCGCCTCGAAGCTTCTGCTGGATCGACTGACTGAAAAGTCATAATTGCCAAGCGTCCTGAACAACTCGTGAGATGAAGCGTGCCCCCCTCGGGACGCTTTGAGCCCGGCTGAAGCTGCGGAGTCGGTAGAGGTTTTTGCACGAAGAGCGTTCTTCGTCTCTCCTCTTTTGCTAAGGCACGCAGGTTGATTTCAAATCCAGCGCCCCCGTGTCACCCACTGACTCAACCCGAATTACGCGTCTGGCCTTCTCCCTCCACTTTGGGAAGTATTCGCAGTGTCCCCCGCTTTAATACGACGTAGTCCCCTGAATGTGTTCGAATGGGTGTGGTATAGTATGATGTGGGATATAGCTGAATTTCATAAACAAAATCCCCTGCCTCGTCCTTGGGGCCACAGAGATATGTCCAGAAATATAATCTCTCCAGTTTTTGATGATTTTTTGGGGGTGGCTTGAGGGTCGATGAGTT
Source organism: Planctomycetota bacterium (assembly GCA_003671275.1). Lineage (GTDB taxonomy): Bacteria > Planctomycetota > Planctomycetia > Planctomycetales > Planctomycetaceae > TH-plancto1. The sequence continues at coordinate 89,203 of QWPB01000084.1, forward strand.
TTTCTTCTTACTGGATAAAGGGTGTTGGGGAAAATCCTTAAGCTCCAGGCCGCATTCCGTCCAACGCGCCAGGCTCCCACGATTGACTGGCCCAGGATAAGGAACAAAGTGCAGAGGATTGACGGGGTTGTAGACCGTATGCTTCCTTGAGTGCTGATTGTTTCGGGGAGCGATTGAGACGCACATTCCCCATTGATCGAATGAACAGACTCGATCGCCGTGATATTCCCTTGGGAATTCCGCGTTCGGATCGAGAGAGAAGTGAACGACAAAACCCTGATTGACCTTGATTTCGAGATCTCGATCAAACTCGATGGGTGCTTTCCCAGGATCAACGCGAATGCATTCGATCGAGGAAATGAAATCGTTCGCGGGAGCAGGCTCGACGGGCGAGGGGGCCTGCGTACATCCCCAAACGAGAATGACGGAAAGAAGAATCGTATCGACTTTGGAAATGCGCAACATGTTGTCATTCAGAATTGAGTGGAAACTGGTTCGTGATCTCCAATCGTCCCCGTTGCTCGCCACACGTTCTCATCGATGTGATCGGTGGCAAAATGGACACTCCCATCCAGGAGCAGAACGTGAACGCCTCCCGGGTGTTGGCTGTTAGCTGGAATGAGATACCAATTGTTCATCGATTGGAAATCCTCGGGACCGTTGTAGCAACCGATCTCATTCGGCTGCATCAGGTGATCATATCCCATTCGTGAATCGTCGTAGTAGATCATTCCGACTCGAATAAACTGGGGAAACGGTGTCGTGCGATTCTCTCGACACTCCAGAACCGCAAGTAAGGTTTCGTTCGCGAGCGAGTGGCGGGTCTGAGTGAACCAGAGATACCGTTTTGGATCACGGATCATCTCAGCTTCCGGTAAATGGGGAAGTGCCACCAAATGTTCAGCCATTGCGGCAGTCTGAGACAGGCCGTCAGTGACATCGCTTGGCTTCGTGTCGCTGTGAAGGCTTTGGCGAAAGCCATTTGTTCGTTCGTAATTCCGGAATTCTGTTCCATCGTTCAGGAGATAGTTCGATTCGCCGTTGGCACTCGTGTGGAGTGTATCACTCGGGCAGCGAAAGATCGGTAGTTCGCACTTTGGAAGGCGAGAGCCTGGGCCGATACTGAATCGGAATGCTAAGAGATCGTCTCGCATGGCAGGGAACCCCAGCGCGGGCAACAACCGCCACATGGCTGGCTCGCGATTATTCAATGTCCCAGTGGGGTAGACACCATGCGTCGACTGAAAGCTTGCGAGCGCGACCCCAAACTGCTTCAGGTTGTTTCGACACTGGATTCGCCGGGCCGACTCCCGCGATTGCTGGACACCGGGCAGTAACAGGGCCACTAACAGCCCCAAAACTGCGATTGAAACCAATAGCTCCACTACGGTGAACCCAGCTGATTGCTCTCCATTGCGACAGATCATCACAATTCTCTTTCTCAAGAGTCTCGCTACGGTAGTATCTGGTGAGTGCTAGTCAGGTACGTGTAATGGGTCCAACCGCCATTGAGGTAACACTCCACATGAACTCCATCTCCGGTCCAATAGAGCAGTCCATTTCCATACGATGATTGTGGCCACTCGTAGGAATGATAATAGGTTCCGTAGTAACTGTAAGTGGAAGTGGGGTTCAACTCTGTGGAGCCAACAATGACCGACGGATCAGCAGGCATCATTCCACTTGTTCTCGCATAGTACGTGAAGCGGAGTTTGCTTCCATTGCTTGTCGCGTTTCCAGAGCTGACTGTGAAACCGACGCGTCGGCGAAGCAAAGACCTGGAAACAGAAGAACTGCGGCGACGGACATCGAAAACCAATTCATTGTTGAAACTCCCGCTCTTGATAGGCAGATAGGCAGATAGGCAGATAGGCAGATAGGCAGATAGGCAGATAGGCAGATCTATCTCCACTCAGCGTTCAGTAGAACTGAAAATACATTTTATTGCAATCGATGTTTTTGAAATGTTTTCATTTTTAGAACTATTTGTTGGTCAGGATGCGGCAGCGGACGACACGCCCTGACCGCTTCGCGGAAGGCTCTGATGAATAATCATTGTCCAACTCCCTACGCGTCGACGAATCAGTAACGTGCGTCTCGCCACCTGGCCGCATTGGCTCATACTCGTCGTGCAGCGATGTTGGCGTTGCGGTGGAAGAAGTTGGTCGGATCGTGCTTGATCTTGAGGGCCAGTAACCGGGAGTGATTCGAACCGAACAGGGACGGCGAGCCTGCCTCGGTTTCGTAGGTCTGGTAGTTCGCATAGAGGCGTTCATCCGACTTCGGTCGCAACTGGCGCAGCCATTCCTCGCCCCACGCGAAACGTCGGTCCGTGTCGGCGGGGTCGCTCCATTGAAAGGCGACGCGGAGGTGGACCGAGTGCGCCTGGCGATGCGGAAAGGCGGTCGCCTCGGAGGGCACGCGGCAGACCGCACCGTGCATGTAGTGACTCAATCCCATGACCACATCGGAAGGGGCGTGCGCGAGTTGGTCGATCAGGATGTCGATGATCTCATCCGTGATGCGGTCCCGATAGACGGTCTGAATCCCACGGAATGCGGGTGCGGGCGTATTGCCGGGATTGGTGGCGGCGGCTTTCTCCGCGAGCTTCGCAAACGGTTGGCGTTGGATGACTTCGCGAACCGTCGGGGCCAGGCTGCGAATTTGCTTCAGGAGGTTGTCCGCCTCACTCTCCGCCCCGCTGTGGCACAGACTGATGAACAGGCCCCGCTCACCCGGGGTCAGGTTGAGAGTCGCCTGAAACCCGTCCGGTGCCTCGTGCATGATCTCGCGGAACCCGTGGAGCACCGCGCGCGCGTCCCGCACCGCGAAGTGAATATCGCCGCCGAGTACCGGGCCGATCGCATGCAGCTGGACCTCGAATGAGGTCGTCACGCCGAAGTTGGCCCCGGCCCCGCGCAGCCCCCAGAAGAGGTCGGGGTCAGATTGTGCATTCACTTGCAGCGTCTGCGCATCGGCGGTGATCAGCCGCGCGGACAGGAGGTTGTCGCAACACGCCCCGAACAGCCCCGAGAGCCAGCCCAGCCCGCCTCCCAGCGTGACACCAGTCGCACTGACGCCCGGACATTGCCCCAGGACGGGAACCAGACCGTACTCGCCAGCGGCGCGAGCGACCTCACCCCCGAACGCCCCGGCTTGGGCGCGAACGATCTTGCGAGCGGGATCGATGGTGATCTGCTTCAATCGAGACAGGTCGATGACGAGCCCGTCCGAACTCCCCCAGGCCAAATGGCTGTGTCCGCCCGAGCGGACCGCCACTTCCAGAGCGTGGTCTCGGGCGAACTCGATGGCCGGGATCACATCGTCTTCGTGTCCGCACTGCACGACGAGGACAGGCTGCCGCTGGGTCTGCGGATTCCAGTAGAAGACCCGCTTGGACTGGTCATAGCTGGCGTCACCCGGCAGGACCAGCTGCCCCTGCACCCTGGCCCGCAGCTTAGTCACGGCCTCAAAAGGAATGTCCGCCCCGTCAGCAGCTGCGCCCCGCGTCCCCAGCGCCCCGCCAGCGCCCAGTACGGCACTGCCCACGGCGACATCTCGCAAGAATTCCCGTCGAGTGGAATTCATCATATGCGGTCTCCAAGGGGACGTTCGGTATGGCATCCAGCCCGAAGGGATGATCCCGCCGGCGTGGTGGAGATGCAAGCGCGCAAGGTGGGGCGTCCCTGTTGATTCTTAGTGGAATCTACCGGTGCCTCCCGCCACTTGACTTTCATGTGATTGTATATACATTTAATGAGTGTTGCAGCAGGGTGTCAGGAGCCGAGTCGATGAAACCGACGATTGACACAATCGCCAGCGAGTGTGTTGCCGTCCGGCTACGCATGCTGAATCGCGTCGTCACCAATATCTACGATGAAGCCCTGCGGTCGCTCGACCTGAAGGTGAGTCAGATGAACATTCTGGTCGCCACTGCCAAGATGGGGACGGCTCGACCCGCTGCCGTTTGCGAGCATCTTCATCTCGACGTTTCGACTCTCAGCCGAAACGTCGAACGGATGAAAGCTCGGGGCTGGCTGGAAGTGGTTCCCGACGACGACGGTCGCTCGCAGCCTTTTCGTTTGACGCGGGAAGGGCGCAAGCTTCTGGAGATGGCGATTCCCGCCTGGAGCCAAGCACAGCAGCGGGTCAAGACGGTGCTTGGAGATGGGTTTACGGAACAGTTGATTCACGCCGTGAAGCGAGTCCGCAAGGCTGATGACGCATTGTGACCTTTTTTGGCCATGTAGTTGCACATACAATCAAATCCCGAGTGACAAGGAACAACGATGAAACTGGAAGACCACCCGACTGTTCAACGGATTCAGCAGAAGGCGATGACTGCCGCGTCGACGGAGAAGGAGCCGCTGAATGCCGGATGGCTGAAGCAGCTGGTGATCGATGCCGGTGCGCACGATGTGGGGTTTGTTGAGATTGGCCGCCCCGCTCTGGACGACCAACGGGAAGACATCCTCAAGGCATTCCCACAAACCAAGACGCTCATTAGCTTCGTCGTTCGTATGAATCGCGAGGCCATTCGGACACCAGCTCGATCAGTCGCTAACACCGAATTTCACCATAGTGGGGAAGAGGTCAATCACATTGCCCGGAGCGTGGTTCAGACCTTGGAAGATCGAGGAATCCGGGCACTCAACCCGGCCATGGGTTTCCCGATGGAAATGGACCGATTTCCCGGCAAGATCTGGGTCGTGTCGCACAAGCCAGTGGCCGTGGCGGCTGGGCTGGGCATGATGGGAATTCACCGCAATGTGATCCATGAGAAGTTCGGCAATTTCATCCTGCTCGGCACGATCTTGCTGGATGCCGAGGTTTCCGAGTCCAACCGGCCGATTGACTACAACCCTTGTCTGGATTGCAAGCTGTGTGTGGCTGCTTGTCCTGTCGGGGCGATTTCGTCAAATGGCGATTTTAACTTCTCGGCCTGCTACACCCATAACTACCGGGAGTTCATGGGTGGCTTCACAGACTGGGTCGAGCAGGTGGCCGACAGCAAAAACGCACTCGACTACCGCAGTCGCGTCAGCGACGCGGAATCGTCGTCGATGTGGCAGAGTCTGTCGTTCGGCGCAAACTACAAGGCCGCGTACTGCCTGGCAGTTTGTCCAGCCGGAGAAGATGTCATCGGTCCGTTCCTCGCTGATCGGAAGACGCACCTCAAGGAATTCGTGAAGCCTCTGCAGGAAAAAGAAGAGACGATCTACGTCAACAAGAACTCCGACGCAGAGGAACACGTCGCAAAGCGGTTTCCGCGCAAGAAGATCAAGCATGTCGGGAACTCGCTTCGGCCAAACAGCATCGAAGTTTTCCTGAAAGGGATGTCAAACGTCTTTCAGCCTGGAAAGTCAGCGGGGCTGAACGCCACTTTCCATTTCACGTTCACTGGTCATGAGTCTCGAAAGGCAACGATCGTAATCAAAGACCAAAGACTGAGCGTCGAAGAGGGCCATGCGGGTCAACCTGATTTGCACGTGACCGCCGACTCTCAAACATGGATCGGCTTTCTCAGGAAGGAAAAGAACGTCGTGTGGGCGATCCTCCGGCGGAAGATTCGACTCGCTGGACCTCTGAAGTTGCTCATGGCGTTCGGGAAGTGTTTTCCTGAGTAGAAGGTTTGACCTCGTCCCCTGGCTTGGAAACGCCCATCCTCGAAGCTCTACTTCGTCGAATGATCCGCGTCTATCGCTTTCAATGGTCTGGTTCCACAGCATTCCAGTCGTTTTCTGACGACAGAATCACACCATTGGCGACGAAGCGGAGCTTCGGGGATATGCAGCCCCAAACTGGAGTTTGGGACTGAGTCGACCGCCTCACACCCACGGAGGACTAACGTCCTCCACTCGCCAAAAACTTATCCACTTCGTTCGACACGATCACCCCGTAATTCACCGCGCCCAGCCAGCCGGACATGATGATCCCGACCGATCCGGCGTGGTACAGGCCGCTGACCTGCTGGGGCAGCGTTTGTGAGACCTTCAGGCCCTCGAACTTGGTGCCGAATGAGGCACCCGCCAAGTGCCGGGTGTAGTGCTGGAACGTGCGGGGCGTGCTGGCCTCGATCCAGTCAAGCTTCTGGCGGATGTCCGGGATGTATTTTTCCAGACAGCCCAGCGTGTCCTCGCACAGCGCGGCTTTGTCTGCCTGGTACTGTTCCTCGGGGAGGTCGGCCCAGTCTTTGTAGTTGGCGTTGGTCGACGACACGATCAGCCACCGATCCGATCCGGGGCGGGTCTCGGGGTAGTAGAAGCTGAAGGTCCGCGAGCTGACCTGCTTGCTCAGCAGAGCGTCGACATCGAAGCCGGTATGTTCCGAGTGGAACAGCAGGTCCCCCTGGTTCGGGAACCCCTCGCCCGGCTTCAGACCGATGTAGACCTGACAGCTGGAGTTATTCAGCCGGACCGCCTTCGTCTCGGCCACGTAGTCCTTGTCGAGATGCTCCTCGCCGACCAGGTTCAGCACGGTCGACTTGATGTTCGCATTCGACATCACCACGCCGCAGCTGATCCGTTTACCGTTGACCCAGACTGCTTGGACCTTTCGGTCGGGGGTGATCTCGATGCGTTCGACGAGCGAGCGGATGCGGATGTCGACGCCGTTCTTGAGCATCTCGGCCTTCATCAGTTCGATCAGGCGATCGGTGCCGCCCTGGAACGTGAAGACCCCCTTGCTCATGAAGTTCGAAAAGACAATGCCATACGTGATCGCCGGATCATCGAGCGTCGACCCGTTGGCATAGGTGATTGGCTCCATCAGCAGCCGTACGACATCGCTGCGTCCAGGGAAGAACTTCTCGAACAGCTGACGCGTGGTCATCGACTGATCGTCGTAGAAGTTCATCTGCCGCGCGAAGTCGAAGAACGCGGTGACGGTTTCCTGCGAGATGCCGAACTTCTCGATTAGAATTCGGGTGAAGTCCTCGCGGTCGAATGATGTGCGGAGCGAGAACTGCGGATTCTCAAAGCGGACTCCCTTGAGCTGGACGATCGAGTCGGCGATCTCCTGCGTCCAATACTTGCGGCACGACTTAATCATCCCCACCGGGAACCCGTGCAGGGAAATGTCGAAGATGTGGCCGCCCTTGCGCTTGAACCAGGTGGCCATCCCGCCGAGTTGGTAGTGGTGCTCCAGCAGCAGCACGGAGCGCCCCTGCCGCGCGAGAATATTCGCACTCGTCAGCCCCGCGAGGCCGCTGCCGATGACGATCGCGTCGTAATGATCGCGCACACCCTGCAAAAAGTCCTTCGACATCACCGATTCCGTCACGCCGCGAGCTGTGCCCCTGAACATTATGACAGGTGGAGAGCCTGTCAGTGGGAGGGCGGTACGGAAGTGTAAGAGACCGGACCCAGAAAGTCAGGGAACCGCCTCTCGAAGAATGCGAGATCAGCCGAACTGATCCGCATTAGGAGACCAACTCGCGGATCGCCCGGGCCTCTTCGGGCAGGATTGCGATCGGTCGATCAGCGGCATCGCGGATCATTTGACGGGTATCAATTCCCATCGTGTCGTAAATCGTCGCCAGCACATCGCGGTACGGCACGGGGCGGGTCGCTGCATACCCGGCTGAGGCATCGGTCGAACCGATGATCTGGCCCATCGGCAGTCCGCCACCTGCGAGCAGGGCGGTTTGAACCGGGGCCCAATGATCGCGTCCGGCATCCTTGTTAATTTTGGGTGTCCGCCCGAATTCTCCCCATACGACCACCAGCACATCCCTGTCGAGACCACGCGCGTGCAGATCTTCGATCAAGGCCGATAAACCGGTGTCGAATGTCGGCAAGTGGGTTTTCAGGTGGTTGAAGTTGTTCCCATGGGTGTCCCAGAAACCATAAGCTACGGTAACCACCCGGACCCCTGCTTCCACCAGACGGCGGGCCATCAAGAGCTGGTCATTCCAGAGCGGGGCGCCATCGCCAATATGCTTGGCAGTACCACGCCCGTACCGTTCCCGGATGTGGGTGTCCTCTTTCTCCACGTCCAAGGCTTCCACGAGCCGGGAAGATCCCAAAACGTCAAATGCTCGCTGATAGTTCTGGTCCATCGGGGCCACGCGGTCGGTCTTTTCTCGAAACGAATCCAGCTGTTGCAGCAGATCCCGCCGGCGGTGAAATTGGGGCGTTTCGATATATCGCAGCCGCATGCTGGCCACATCTTCCCCGTCGGCCTTGACGGGGTTAAAGGCGGCCCCCAGTACACCCGCATCAGGGCTGTTGTACGGGCGGTGCTGCATTTTGGGGAATAGATCGATAAACGGCGGTGTCAGCGGATCA
>QWPB01000085.1 GCA_003671275.1 Planctomycetota bacterium
GTTCGACCTTCCAGAACTCGTCAATCGAATCGAGTTCTCGTTGCTGGCAATGGGTGGCATGCAGTATGACGGTTTTTCCCGTGGTCTTTTGCAGTACGGCGGTGATTTCCTCGGCAGAGGGACGGGGGCCCGTCAGTGAAACCGATTTCAGAGTCCGTGGATTGCCGGAGGTCGTCGTCCCTTCCGGATAGAACAGTGTTCCGTTGTAATAGTCGACCGCAAAGGCAATCACACCCGGTACAAAGAACAACACCAGTCCAATGGCGTCCATTCCCACCACGCCCCAATCGAGGCGACCCGTACGCGGCTGACCACGTCGTTCTGGATAGAACAGCGTACCACACCCGCTGGCAGCAGATGCGATCCAGGTGGCGGTCGTGATCTGAAAGGCCCGACGCGTTGATGACAATTGACTCATCCGATCATCCATGATCGTTCATTCCGGCACAGTCCGTTGGAAGATCTCGCAGGGTAACGAATGGTCGCATCGGCCCCCAGAGGAGAAATTGTCGTGCGGTGCGAGTCTGGCCAGTTATGCCGATTGGTTGCATGACGGTTCAGCCTCTATGATCTATCGGACCGAGATTCCCGTCCGGGCGGGCTTCGATGGTTTCTGAGAACTCCAGATGCTTGCTGCTCTCGATCGCAAGGCGGTCCGCAACCTGCTCCAGATGAAAGGGCAGTTTCTGGCGATTGCGCTGGTCATTGCGTGTGGCGTTGCGGCGTTTGTGATGTCACTGTCGACACTGTCGACATTGAAGCGGAACCAGACCGAATATTATGCCCGCTATCGGTTTGCGGACATTTTCGCCCGGGTGACTCGGGCTCCGTTGTCGGTGGTGGACCGGATTGCTGAGATTCCCGGCGTTGCCCAGGTGGCCCCGCGAATTCTTTCCGATGTCACGCTCGATCTGGAAGATTTGCCCGAGCCCGCGATTGGGCGACTGATCTCTATTCCTGAACAGCAACTGCCCGATCTGAACGGGCTGCACCTGCGGACGGGGCGGTATATTGAACCGAATCAGTCGGGCGAAGTGATCGCCAGCGAGGCCTTTGCCGAGGAGCATGGGCTGATGCCCGGTGATGCCTTGCGGGCGGTGCTGAACGGGCGCGAACGCACACTGCGGATCGTGGGCATTGCGATTTCGCCTGAATTCATCTTTCAGATCCGCGAAGGTGACGTGTTGCCCGACGATAAGCGGTTTGGCGTTCTATGGATGGGGCAGACGGATCTCGCTGCGGCCTTTGACATGCAAGGGGCCTTCAACAACCTGGCGGTGACCGTGTCATCGGGGGCCAGTCAGCCCGAGATCATTCGCCAGATCGACCTGCTTCTGGAACCTTACGGCTGCCTGGGGGCGTATGATCGGAATGACCACAGCTCGCACCGGTATATTCGTGACGAGATGGAACAGCTGAAGAGCATGGCCCGCGTCGGGCCGACGATCTTCCTGTCGGTGGCGGCGTTTCTGCTCAACGTGGTGCTTTCACGGTTGATTGCGACTCAACGAGAGGAGATCGCCGCCCTCAAGGCGTTTGGCTACTTTGGCTGGGACATTGGTCTGCACTTCATGAAAATGATGGCCGTGGTGGTTTGTACCGGAGGGCTACTGGGGACGGCGGTGGGGACGTTCATGGGAATGAGATTGTCCCAGCTGTACACCACACTCTATCGATTCCCGCATCTCGATTTTCAATTTGACGGGCGGGTGGCATTGGCCGCGTTTGGCGTCAGCCTGACGGCTGGTGTGCTGGGCACGATCGGCTCCGTGTGGCAAGCCGTCCGCCTTCCCCCGGCGGAGGCGATGCGGCCAGCGCCTCCGGGGGATTTTCGTCCCACGTTTCTGGAACGCATGGGGTTTCAGCGGTTCATCCCCCAGACCATGCGGATGATCCTTCGCAGCCTGGAACGCAGCCCCATCAAGTCCGCGTTGTCGTGCCTGGGGATTTCGACTGCGGTCGCGGTGATCATCCTGGGCAGTTATGCCAAGGACGCGGTGGATTACGTGATGGAGTCCCAGTTCCGGCATGCTCAGCGGCATGATCTGATGGTCACGTTCGTACGTGCCACTCAGGCGGATGCCCTGCATGACCTCGAAAACCTGCCGGGCGTGCATACCGTTGTTCCGATGCGGTCGATTCCCGTGCGCATGCGGTCGGGGCATCATACGCGACGTGTGGCCATCCAGGGACTGCCCCCTGGGAACCCATTGTTCAAGGCCGTCGATGTTTTGCGGAATGAGCAGCGGATTCCGGAGGAAGGTGTACTGATGACCTCAAAGCTGGCCGAGGTTCTGGAACTGAAGGTCGGCGATACAGCCATCGCTGAGGTCCTGGAGGGGGAGCGTCCCCACCTTCCATTAAAGCTGATGGGAACGGTTGATGATTTCTCCGGGTTGTCGTGCTATGTCTCGGAGACCACCGCACACCGAATGCTGCGAGAGGGGTCCACTCTGTCGGGGGCCTTTGTGACAGTCGACAGCCAGCGTGTGAACCAGCTGTATACCCAGCTCAAGAATCTGCCGCAGGTGGCGGGAGTCTCAATCAAGGTGGCCATGATTCAGAGTTTTCGCGAGACCATTGCCGAGAACCTGTTGCGGATTCGACTGTTCAATGTGGGGTTTGCCACGATCATTGCATTTGGAGTGGTTTACAATGCCGCCCGAATCTCATTGGCGGAACGCAGTCGCGAGCTGGCCACTTTGCGGGTGATCGGGTTCTCGCGGGCAGAGATCTCGGGAATCCTGTTGGGCGAACTGGCGGTGCTGACGATCGTGGCGTTACTTCCGGGGCTGGGGCTGGGATATCTGTTTTGCATTGTGTCCACGATGTCACTGAACACGGAGATGTATCGCATCCCACTGGTGATCAATCCGGCCACACACGGCTTTGCCTGCGGTGTGATTTGCGTTGCCGCGATTCTGTCGGGGCTCGTGGTGCGCCGCCGTCTGGATGAATTGGACCTGATTGCCGTGCTGAAAACGCGAGAGTGAGCAGTCCTTCGGGCGTGGAACACTGTCCCGTTGGTATTCGAAATAGCCGTGGAAAATCTCGCGTCTATCGAGTTTTGCAACTGCCGGATGTGCGTTTTGAATCGATTCCGATTCCGTCTTCAGTTCGCACAGACGGGAATGCCTGAGCGAACTGATTTCCATGGGGCAGGTATTTCTGTAGCCCGTTCGCTGAAGACGGCCAGGGATCGGCTTCTCGATCGAATTCGGTATTGGTGTTCCGAAAAGACCAACAGGAATGTCGGTCCCACGGTGGTCGTGGCACAGACATTCCTGTTTGTACTTGCGGGAAACAGTTTCCGAATCCGCTTCTAGTGCTTGTAAACCTTGTGCTGAGGGCGACCGGAGAGGATCTGCTCTTTGCCCCAGTTGGTCACCGCGCGGAAGGCATCGCTACGGATGAACTCCGCAAAGGCCGCCTCGTCTGACCACTCGCTGGTGATCAAGTAGGAGGCATCGTCTGCCACGTCTTTCCAAAGCGTCGAATTGGTGTGCCCTGGTGCGGCTTTGAGGGCGTCGATGACCCCGGCGAATTTGCTTTCAAAGTCGCTCTGTTTGCCCGGAAGGACGTGGTAATTCATGCCAACGGTGACCATGCGATACTGCTTCTGACGAGAGGAACACGAACAAGACCGACCAACCGACGGCCCATACCGTCGATTGTCATTCGTGAATCGTACCACCACGCGTGAAACAACGCTCGCAGGTCCCTGCCCGGGCTGTTACGCTTGTATCGACCGTATCGGTTGGATCGATTGTGCGTGCAGGTCCGTGGAAGGGAATCTGTCATGAGGTGGTGTACGATTCGCACGTGGCTGGGAATGATTTGGGCTCCCTCGAGTGGCTCCCCGGCAGAACCGTTGCGTGTCAGATTCTCCCCGCGGTTTGTCGCCACTCGAACCTGCGGGCTGGTGGGGTTGCTGTGGCTGTATTCGTTGCAGGCTGCCCAGGAGTCGTCGCCACCATCCGCCGAATCTCCGGTCGAGGTGTTACTGCCTACACCGGCCGCTCCCCAGAAAAAGTCCACGGCCCACAGCATCCAGGACTTTGGAGCCACGGGTGACGGAACGACCGACGATACCGCCGCCATTCTGAAGGCGATCAACTCCGGATTACAGCCACTGCATTTTCCGCCAGGAACCTACCGCCTCACTAAGACAATTGAAATTCATCTTGATAAGAGTGGTCCGTTGGCTGTCTCCGGCGACGGACTCGCTCGCCTGAAGATGGATGGTCCGGGTCCAGCACTGCGGATTTCGGGGAATCACCACGGCACCGCTGACCCGAAGACGATTTCCGGTTCGGTCTGGAACAAAGAGCGGTTCCCCACCATCGATGGGATCGAAATCATCGGTCACCATTCGGATGCAGGCGGGATCGAACTGCACGGAACGATGCAGGCGACGTTAACTCGTGTGGTGATTCGCGGGGTGAATCATGCGGTGCGGTTGACCGGTCGCAATCGCAATGTCCTTCTGGGGGAATGCCACCTGTACGACAATCGTGGTGTTGGTGTGTACATGGACGGAGTCAACCTGCACCAGATCAACATCGGCAATTGTCACATCAGCTACAATCGCCAGGGCGGGGTGGTCTGTCGCGACAGTGAGATTCGCAATCTGCATATCAACGGATGCGACCTGGAAGCGAACGTCGGCGATGGCCCGCTGGCGGCCAACGTACTCATCGACTGTTCGCGCGGGTCGGTGCGGGAGGGGGTCATCTCGGGGTGTACCTTGCAGCATGAGCGTGCCCCGAACGGCGCGGCCAATATCCGCTTCGTTGGGGCTTCCAAGGAGAATCCGCTGATGGTGGGAATGTTTGTCATCGCCGACAATATCCTGAGCGATGTCAAAACCAATATCCACTTGAAGCATGCGCGAGGCGTCGTCATCGAAGGAAACAATTTCTTTGAAGGTTATGATCATAATCTGCTGGCCGAGAACTGTTCGAATCTGATGATCGGCCCCAATCTGTTTGATCGAAATCCCGATCAGCGAGACTCAACCAGCAAGAGTGGCATTGAACTGCGAGATTGCTGGGACTGTTCGCTCAACGGATTGCACCTGAATGGAGTGCAAGCGGTCAGTGCGGCCCTGCTGTTGGATCGCTGTGCGTGGTGCAACATCACGAACTGTTTTGTGGCCGATTCGGGGGAATCGCCGATCGAACTGCTCAACTGTGTCTCGTGCCGGATTTCGGGCTGTATGATCCGGGTACCCAAAGAATCGGGGTTGAGCCGTAAGATTCGGATCACGGGTGGTAGCAAGAACGTCGTGGCTGACGACTCGAACTGATTGTCCAGGAATGTTCTTCCATGGGGGAGGCGGATCTCCCCGTCGGCTTGCTGGTTGCTGGTTTCCCCCGTATCCTCTGGGAAGACATTGGGAGTGAGAACTGCTGTGGAATCCACGGAGTTCTTCATTGGGCTGTGGAGTTCACTCTCCCCTGTCCGTACCGATGTCTGATTCAGGAGGGGTCGACTATTCCCTGACCCGTGTGGTCAGGACAATGGGTCTCCTCCAGCCTTGTTCCTCCCACCTGTTGAGTCGATCCATGTCGCGACGATTGAATGCTCTACTCGCGCTGCTGTTATCGGTGGCTGTGACTCCCGCATGGGCTCTGGCAGCGGACTGGCCGTTCTGGCGTGGTCCGAATATGGACGGCATTTCACCCGAGACGAATTTGCCGGATTCATGGGATCCCGAGGCCGAGGGAGAAGCGGGCAACATCCTCTGGAGAGTGCCCGCCAATTGCCGCTCGACACCGATCCTGATGAACAATCGGCTTTACTACTCGGCTCGGGACAAGGAAGAGGTTCCCAGTGAAGAAGGGGAAAAGGTCGTCTGCCTTGACGCCCGGACCGGCAAACTGCTGTGGGAAACCCGGTTCAGCGTCTACTTGTCGGACGTTCCCGTGGAACGCGTCGGCTGGTCGAGTGTGTGCGGAGACCGCGAGACGGGTGATGTGTATGCCTTGGGCGTGTGTGGGTTGTTCCAATGCCTGGACGGCCGGACCGGCGAGGTGAAGTGGTCCCACTCGATGCACGAAGAGTACGGGCTGCTGAGCACCTACGGCGGTCGTACCAACTTCCCCATCGTCCATGAAGACCGGGTCATCATTAGTGCCGTGTTCGTGAACTACGCGGACTACGCGCAGCCGACCCACCGCTTCATGGCGTTTGACAAGCGAAACGGTTTGCCGGTCTGGTTTGCGGGAACCCGCGTTCGCCCGAATGACACGACCTACAGTTCTCCGGTGCTGGCGACGATCAATGGTGAAATTCAGATGATTTTCGGTTCGGGGGACGGCGCGTTGTGGGCCTTCCAGCCGCGGACGGGCAAACCGCTGTGGAACTACTACTGCTCGATTCACGGCCTGAATCACACCCCGCTGGTTCACAACGGCAAAATCTACTCCGGTGTCGGAGAAGAACTGATGGACGACAAGGGACTGGCCGACAACCGAACGGGTGCGCTCTATGCCCTCGATCCCTCCAAGGCAAAGCCGGGTGATCTCGACCTCAAGAAGGCGGGCGGCGAACTCTGGAAGCAGTACGAATGGACGGTCAGCCGGTCCTCCCCGGTAATGATTAACAACCGGCTGTACGTGGCCACCGACAACGGCAAGCTGCATGTCGTGAATCCGGAGACTGGCGAACTGCTGTCGCAGAAGCCGCTCGGCCGGATGATGCGGGCGAGTCTGCTGTATGCCGACGGAAAAATTTGGGCCAATGAAGCCAACGGCAACTGTTACGTTCTTAAGCCGACCGACGACGGGGTGGAAGTCCTCCACAAGCTGAAGCTCCCGACGGGAGAGGATTGCCACGGGTCGCCCATCGCGGCCAATGGCTGCGTCTACATCCCGACCACTGCCGCGATTTACTGTGTGGGGAAGAAGGACAACGAAGCGTATGCGGAGGCCCCGGCGAGCCTGCTGGAGGAGACCCCACGCGACGAGGACAACACTCCCGCCCAGTTGCAAATGGTGCCCTGCGAAGCGCTGGTCCGGCCCGATTCGCGGCAGCCGTTCCAATTCCGGTTGTACAATGCCAAGGGGCAGTACATCCGGCTGGCCACTGCGGAAGAGATCCAACTGGAACTGACCGGTCCCGGCGAACTGACCGACGATCGGTCCTATGAAGTCAAGCTGCAAGACCCCAGTGCGAAACCCGCTGAAGGGACTAAGCCAACGGGGATCGCGCTGAATCAACATGCAATGGCTGTCATCACGGCGAAATTCGGCGAACTGACCTCGCGGGCTCGCGTGCGTGTGGTGCCCGATCTGTCCTGGTCGTTCGACTTCAACAGTGGCAAGGTGCCACCCACATGGGTCGGAGCCGCCTACCGGCACATCATCATCGACTGGGACTTGCTCACCAAGCTCCGGGAAACGGATCCCCAAGCGGCTTGGCTCTACATCTTCCTGCACAGCGGACTGACCAACGCTCCGCCCGCTCCCAAGGGGGCCCTCGCTGGACCAGTGACCCTCACCCTGGATGACTCGACGCCACTGCAGCGGTGGACCGAACTCCTCCGGTTCCTCAATCTGGCGAACTCGGAACTCAAGCCGAAGACCAGGGAAGAGGCCGAAGCCAAGCTCGGGCCCTCACTGAAACTCCTGCTCGATGAGAAGGTGCTCGGCACTGCGGAATGGACCACCTGGGATCGCCTGACAGGAGAAGGCGACACGAAGGTGGCCGAGCCTCGGCTGGTCGTCACCAAGGGCGACCGTGCTGCCCCGGCCAATGGTGTCATGTGCAAGATCACCACCATTCCCAAGGGGCAGCGAAGCCAGGCATGGTTCGGCCACACGGACTTTTCGAACTACACGATCCAGTCGGACGTGCTGGCCTTTGAAAAGGACGGCAAGTTGCCGGATATCGGACTCACGAACCAGCGTTACTCGCTGGTGCTGATGGGGGCGAATCAGCAGATTCAGATTCGGACATGGGCCGCCCAGCTGACCCGACTGGAGATCAAGACCCCATTCACTGTCGAATCCAACGTCTGGTATCAAATGAAGTTTCAGGTCAGCATTGAGGACCGGGAAGACAAGAAGATCGCTGTTCTCAAGGGCAAGGTCTGGAAGAAGGATGCGGATGAGCCTGCCGAATGGACGGTGACGGGTGAAGACCACGCCGCGAATCTCATGGGCAGCCCGGGGCTCTTCGCGGATGCCAAGAACGCCGAGGTGTTCTATGACAATCTGACCGTGATGCCGAATCCGTAGTCGCGGTTCGAGCTGCTCTCGGCAGGTGGAATTTGTTGAGGGCTGATCTGTTGGTGGAACCGAGGCCTGTCTTGGTTCCCGCGTTTCGATTCGAGGGGCGGAGTCCCTTCCCCAGGAGTCAATTCGATGCGATCGACGTTCGCTCTCGCCGCGCTCTGTGCGGCTCTGGTTCCCTCTCTGTCCAGCGCGGCGGAGGATCCCACAGCGTCCCTGCTGTCCGAAATTCAAACCCGCAAGGTCGGGGCCAAGGACTGGCCCATGCTGGGCGGTTGGACGCACCGCAACAACACACCAGACGCTGCGGGGATTCCTGAAAAATGGAACATCAAAAAAGGGGAGAACATCCTCTGGTCGGCCCCGCTCGGGTCGCAGACCTACGGTAACGCTGTGGTCGCCAATGGCAAGATCTATGTCGGCACCAACAACTACAACGGCTACCTGAAGCGGTATCCGAAAAATGTCGATCTGGGGGCCTTGGTGTGCTTCGAAGAAAAGACCGGCAAATTCTTGTGGCAACACTCCAGCCAGAAACTCCCTACGGGGCTGGTGCATGATTGGCCGGACCAGGGGATCTGCTGCTCGCCGTTCTGCGATGGCGATCGGGTGTGGTTCGTGTCGAGCCGGGGCGAAGTGGTCTGCCTCGACGCAGAAGGGTTCCAGGACAACGAGAACGACAGCCCCTTCACCGCCGAAGAAAATGAGAACAAGGACGAAGCGGATGTCGTTTGGAAGTTTGACATGATGGGCCAGCTCGGCATTTCGCAGCACAACATGTGCAGCTGCTCGCTGACCTGCTTCGGGAACGTGCTGTATGTCTGCACCTCGAACGGGGTGGATGAATCTCATGTGAATATTCCCTCACCCAACGCGCCGAGCTTCTTTGCGCTCGATCGCAACACGGGCACCGTGCTGTGGACCGACTCCACCCCGGGCAAGAACATTCTGCACGGCCAGTGGTCCTCACCAGCCTACGCCGAAGTCGGGGGCCAGGCTCAGGTGATCTTCGGCGCCGGCGATGGCTGGGTCTACAGCTTTGACCCGGTGGGCGACGGGGCGGGCAAGTCGAAGCTGCTGTGGAAGTTCGACTGCAATCCCAAGGCGGCCAAGTATTCGGTTAGCGGTAAGAGCGAGCGGAATCACATCATCGGCACCCCGTCGATCTATGACAACAAGGTCTACGTGGCGGTTGGCGAAGATCCCGAGCATGGTGAAGGGAATGGTCATCTGTGGTGCATCGATCCCACCAAGCGAGGCGATGTCAGTGCGGAGCTGGCAGTCGACAAGGATGGGAAGGAAATCACAGACGCCCGGGATGGTTCCCGACGGCTGCAGGCAATCAACCCGGAAAACGGCGAGAAGACCATTCCCAACCCGAACTCCGCCGCAATCTGGCACTTCACCGGGGAAGATCTGAATGGCAACAAGAAAATCGACTTCGAAGAAGAAATGCACCGCTCGATGGGCACCTGTGCCATCAAGGATGATCTGTTGTATGTTGTTGACTCCAGCGGAGCCATCCACTGCGTCGACGCCCAGTCCGGCAAGGCGTATTGGAACTACGATATGTTCGCCGCATCCTGGGGCTCTCCGCTCATCGTTGACGGTAAGGTCTACTGTGGCGACGAAGACGGGGACGTGATCGTCATCAAGCACGGCAAAGAGTTCGAAGAGATCGCCACGAACAGCTGCGGCAATTCGGTGTACAGCACGCCGATTGTGGCCAATGGCGTTCTCTATATTTCGAACAAGACCACGCTGTTTGCCATTGGGAAGAAGTAACTGACCGCCGTGATGTTCACGCCGTGAGTTTTCACAACAGGCCCCGGAGAATTCTCCGGGGCCTGTTGTCGATTTCAGAAGGGCTCGATGATACCTGGTTACACCGGGGGGCTATTCAGCATCGCCGTCACGATCTTGCCTTCCTGACCATCCAGTAGCGACCCGTTGCCGCCGGGCCGCGTGAACGTAAAGTTCTCGGGCTTTAACCCGAACAAGTGCATCAGTGTGGCGTGATAGTCGTAGTGGTTCACAATGTCCCGCACGGCATGGTGGCCGAACTCGTCGGTCTCGCCGTGAACGTAACCGCCCTTTACGCCTCCACCTGCGAACCAGGAACTGAATCCATACGTATTGTGGTCGCGACCGATATTCTTCTCGTTCTGAATCACCGGCAGGCGACCCATCTCTCCGCCCCAGTGGACCAGCGTCGAATCGAGCAGCCCGCGCTGCTTGAGGTCCGAAACGAGCGCTGCGGACGGTTTGTCGATCTTCTTACAGGCAGCGGGCAGCGCGGTCAGGATCGCCCCGTGGTGATCCCAGTTCTGCGTCCCGGTGTAGAGCTGAACGAACCGCACTCCTCGCTCGACGAGTCGTCGCGCGATCAGGCACCGCGATCCGTAATCCCGCGTGGCATCTTCATGAAGACCATATGCCTCCTGCGTCGCTTTCGTCTCCTGCGACAGATCGAGCGCTTCCTTCGCATCTGTCTGCATGCGGGCAGCCAGTTCATAAGCTGAGATCCGAGCGGCAAGATCGTTCTCGCCCGGATGCTCTGCCAGATGCCGCTGGTTGGTGGCTCGGAGGAACTCCAAGTACCGCTGCTGAGGCAACCCAGCCAGTTGCGGTGGCGGGTCAAGGTTCAGGATTCGCGGCTCGCGCGGGCGGACGACTGTCCCCTGATAGAGGGATGGCAGCCAACCGTTGGACCAGCAGTCGGTCCCCAGGACTGGAAGCCCTCCCGGATCGGTCAGCACCACAAACGCGGGCAGGTTCTGATTCTCGGAACCGAGCGCATACGTCAACCACGAACCGACCACGGGCCGCCCGCCCGTGATCCGCCCGTTGTGCAGCGAGTAGATCGACTGCCCGTGATTGTTGACCCCGGTCCGCATCGAGCGGACCAACGTGATGTCATCGACCACATTGGCCAGGTACGGCAACAGCTCGCTCAGCTCCATTCCGCATTGGCCATGCTGCTGCCACTTCCACGGGCCGTACCAGCATTTGGCCGACGACTCCGCTGCGTTGTCGTACTTGATCTCGCCAGGGAAGTTCTGCATGTGCAGCTTCTCGAGTGCCGGCTTGCGATCGAATAGATCCAAGTGCGATGGGCCGCCCTGCATGAACATCGAGATCATCGCCTGAGCCTGCGGCGGCTGGGGCGAGGGCTTAGGCTTCAGATCGAACACCTTGGGAGCCAGCTCGGGCCGGACCGCCTCCGCCCGGGCGGAGTCCTGCTGGAGCATCCAAGCGAATGCGGTCCCAGCCAAACCGAAGCCTTGCTGAGCCAGGAAGTGGCGGCGGGAGTTGCAGGGAGTGTTGAGCGAATGGGTCATCATTGTCACCTCTGAACCTGGATTCCATCTTCTCCCTCGCCCCGAATCAAAGATCGCGCTGCCAGCCAAGTCGAACTCGGGGAGAGGGAGATAGAATTCAAATTCCGATTCATGTTCCCTTCCCTCAATCCACGTACAGGAATCGGTTCGAAGACAGCAGCGCCTGGCAGTAGACCGCCAAGGCCTGCTGGGCGGGCGGCACTGTGGGTTTCTGCTCGGCAGGGGCGGCGGATGCAACCTGTTCGAAGTGAGCCTTCGTCGTAGCCAGCAGCTCGCGGGCTCCGGCGACTTCGGCTTCCACCGGAGCGACGCCGTAGGCCAGTTGCCACGCGACCTCGGCTTGGCGGCTGTCATCGTCTCCGGCGACGGCAGCCACGCGGGCGGCAAACCGTTCAGCGAATCGCAGAACTGCTGCGTTGTTCATCATCAGCAGCGACTGCGGAGCAGCGGTTGAGGATCGCCGAAGCTCGCAGTTCGGTGCGGTGGCTGCGATGTCGAACGGCTCGATCATCCCCAGCGGCTGAGACCGGCGGACCTGGATGTAGAGGCTGCGGCGATACTGGTCGGGGTCGTCGTTCGCAGCTGCGACCAGCAGCCCGTTCCCATCGCGTGTGGCCTTGCCGATGATGATCTGTCCGACTTCATCCGGGTTCACGGGTGCGGGCGGACCGTACATCGCTTGCGAGTGGGAACCGGTGACGACCAGCATCGCATCGCGGATGGCCTCCGCTTCCAGGCGGCGAACCGACATGCGTCCCAATAGACGATTGTCCGGGTCGAGGGCCACCAGTTCGGGCCGTTGCTTCGACGATTGGCGATACGCCGTCGAGGTCACGATTGCCCGTTGCAGATGTTTGAGGCTCCAACCACTGGAGACTAGCTCCGAAGCCAGCCAGTTGAGCAACTCCGGATGCGAGGGTGGCTCACCCAGGCGACCAAAATCTCCCGGAGTGGCGACGATCCCGCGCCCGAAGTGGTGCATCCAGACTCGGTTGACGAGGACTCGCGCGACGAGCGGATGCTGGCCGCCGGCCAGGTGTTTCGCCCAGGCCAGTCGTCGCCCGCTGGTGGTCACATGCGGGTCGTTCTCGGGAACAACGTTCGGCTCGGGCAGCACGCTCAGATCACCCGGCGGGACAACTTGCCGTGGCTGATTGAAGTCGCCTCGCGAGAACAGATGCGTCGGGGGCACATGCTCCGTCGGCTCAGTCAGGCAGGCCACAAAGTTGTCCGGGGGCCGCTTGGCCCGGATGTCCGCCTGGTTCTTCTCATTGGCCTTGTTGAGGTCGGCGACTCGTTTCTGCTCATACAAGTACACGCTGCCGCGATCGACATTCAGGCTGGGCAGATCCTTGTAGAGCTGTGTCTGCTCGGGTGTCCGCTTGTCGGCGGCCAGCGGCTTGGCCTCGCGAGCCAGCGTTTGCTTCTCCGCGGCGACCTTTCCGACCTCGCGTTCGAAGACTTCATTCACGATCGCATCGAGATCCATCTCGTACTTCTTCTGAGCCTCGGCCAGCTCCTTGTTGTTCTTGTCGGCCGTCTCGTAGTCCCCCGCCGTCCACAAGCTGATCAAACGGGCGTTCTTGTCGCGCCAGTTCTTCCAGTCGAGAGCCGGTTCGAAGATCGCCCGCACGCGATAGTAGTCGGCCTGCGAGATCGGGTCATAGCGGTGCTCGTGACATTGGGCACAGCCGACCGTCATCCCCAGCAGCGTCGTGCTGACGATCTTAATCGTCTCGGCCATCACATCGTTGCGGGCAGTGTTCTGATCAACACCGCCCGCTCCGGTCCCATCGGGAGCCATCCGCAAGAAGCCGGTCGCAACCAATCGATCGGTATTCTCCTCACTGGCATGCGGGAGGGCTCCATTGAGAACTTCATCCCCGGCCAGTTGCTCAATGATGAACTCGGAGAGCGGCTTGTCCGCATTGAGCGATCGAATTACGTAGTCGCGATAGCGAAACGCCCACGGACGAACCGGATCATCCTCGACATAGCCATCGCTGTCGGCATACCCGACCGGATCGAGCCAGTGCCGCCCCCAGCGTTCGCCATAAGCCGGATCGGCCAGCATCCGATCGACGAGCCGCTCGTACCAGTCCGGGCGGGTGTCGGCAGTCATCTCGGTCATCAACTCGGGAGTCGGCGGCAGCCCGAGTAGATCGAAGGAGAGTCGACGCACGAGTGTTGCGCGATCAGCCTCGGGCGAGAATGTCTGCCCCTCGGTTTCGAGCTTCGCCAGGAGGAACCTGTCGATCGGATTGGCAACGAGGGCGAGCTGCTTGACCCCTGGCAGTGAAGGCCGCGTGACCGGTTGAAAGGCCCAGTAGTGGCGCTCCTCCTCGGTGAACTCCTGCCCCATGGGCAGGGCCTCGGGTTCGGGGCGAGCGGTCAAGGCCCCCTGCTCGACCCACTTCGTCAGCGTGGCAATCTCTTTGTCGGAGAGCCGCTTCCCCTTGGGGGGCATCTCGCCTTTCACGACCCGTTGCAGAATCAGACTCTCAACTGGTTGGCCCGCGACCAACCCTGCTCCACTGTCGCCCCCTTTTATGAGTGAACGAACCAGCCGCAGATCGAGATTCCCCTCGATCTTTTCTTCCTCGCCATGACAGTGAAAGCAGTGCGTCTTGAAGATTGGTCGGACATCGGACTCGAACCGGACGGGTGAATCGTCCGCGACGAGGGGAACACTCCCCAGAAGGCAAACCCATGCCAGCACGAGGACTCGCTGGACGAGCATGGGAACTCTCTCCGTAATCAGGTGGGACAAATGGGCCGCCAGGAACAGCGACCGCGTCGCGTGGGCGCCCCACGGATGCATCAAATTCTAGCGATGTGTCGCAGGCGGTCACAAGCCGAACTGACGGATCAACTGTTTGTAATCCGGGAATCCCCTGAACGTGTGAATCAATCGTCCTACCGGAATGCCCAGTTGCCAAGGAGGCTGACTATCAATGAATGCGGTCGCGATGGCTTTCGATATGCGATCGCAATTCCGCTGCGGCATCGTCGACCATTCCGGCGGAGAGGCAATCGACAATCCGCAGGTGGCTGGCGACTCCGACTTTCCATTCGGCCTTTTTCACACTCTCTCGAAATCGCTGAAAGAAGACATGCAGCAGATCGCCGAAGGCCACGAGTGGGGACAGACCGCTAGACACCAGCAGGGTGCGGTGAAACTCAATATCGAGGTCGATCCATGTCTTGAGATCCCGCGCCAGCCGGAAGCGGTCCACGAGAGTACGCAGACGAATTTCGATCAATGGATCGACAGCCATCTGTCGGATGACATGGGACAGGACACCTGTTTCAAGGATGACGCGACTGTCGATGAGTTGCTGCGGGTCCACTTGCAACAGACTGGGATGGAAGCCGAGGTGTTCCGTGACTCGCCCCATGTCCATCTTGCCGACAGTCAGTCCGACGCCCGTACGGGATTCCACGATCCCCAGAAACTCGAGCGATTTCGTCGCTTCTCGCACGCTCAGACGACTAATCCCAAAAGTCTCCGCCCATTGAGATTCGGTGGGCAGTCGGTCTCCGGGTACGAGTTGATTGGCGATGATGAATTGTTTGATCTGCTCCGCAGCTTGATCGCGGATTTTAGGTCGGCGCAGCGTGGGCATAGCAGGCGATTCTGACAGGAAATCGAATGGATTGTGCTGCGTCTGTCGCACCATTAGATTATCTGACAATCAGATGACGGTCAATTTCAATCATTTGTGACCACGATTCCGCAGGAGAGCGTTCCATGTCTCTAGTGGCGATCACCGACTACACCTTCCCCTCGCTGGAGATCGAGGATTCGATATTCCGTTCTGCGGGAGTCGATCTGCGTTCGGGGAATGACAAGCAGATTGCCGCGCTCCAGTCACTTGTCAGTGGTGCGGATGCCGTGATCACGCAGTTTGCACCGATCAACGCGGAAGTCATTGCCGCCATGCAGCGGGTCCGCGTTATTGTGCGGTACGGCATCGGGGTGGATAACGTCGATCTGGCTGCAGCCCAATCGCGGGGCATTCCCGTCTGCAATGTTCCTGATTACTGCATCGATGAGGTGGCCGATCACACACTGGCGTTTATCCTCTCTACCACTCGGCAGGTGGTGCCCAACACGCTGCTCGTTCGCGAGGGAAAGTGGGGCCTGGCAACTTCGATCGAGCAGATGCGAACGCTACGGGATCAGACGGTGGGGCTGGTGGGATTTGGTCGTATCGGTCGCGAGGTCGCTGCTCGGTTGGCCCCCTTCAAGTGTCGTCGGCTCGTTTGCGATGCATTCTGTCCGGTGGAGTCTGTGAAGCTGGCTGGCTGCGAGCCTGTGTCGCTGGAGGAATTGCTGACTCAGTCGGACATTGTGACGTTGCATTGTCCATCGACACCGCAGACCCGCAAGCTGTTGAATGTCGCATCGATAGCCCGTATGAAACCCGGAGCGATCGTCATCAATCTGGCCCGGGGCGATTTAATTGAAACTCCGGCCTTTGTGGCCGCTCTTCAATCGGGGCAGCTCTCGGCGGCGGCGATCGATGTCTGCGACCCGGAACCCATTCCCGCTGATAGTCCACTGCGTTTGCTACCGAATGTGATCACGGCATCCCACATCGCTTCGGTCAGTCCCAAGGCGGTCCGTACATTGCGGGAGACGGCCGCACGTCTGGCCGTGCGGGCCGTGCGGGGCGAACCGCTGCCCAATATCGTCAATGGAGTCACGCCGTGAGCGGGGCCGTGGTACTGGTCACTGGCGGCAGCGGCTTTATCGGCACCTGGGTGCTGCGCGAGCTGTTGAATGCCAACGTTCAGATCGTTGTCGTCGACAAACAGCCCGCACTTGAGCGCTGGGCTCGGGTGATGGGGACGGGCTCCCACGAAATCTCATTCTCGGATGTTCTGCTGACAGACCGGGATGGCCTGGAGAGATTGCTCCGTCAATATAGTGTGACACATGTAATTCACCTCGCGGCACTGCTTACACCGGATTGCCAGAACGATCCGTGGTACGGCTGTCAGGTGAATATTCTGGGCAGTACCGCGGTGTTCGATGCCTCTCGGCGAGTGGGATCCGTGCAGGCGATTGCCTATGCCAGTTCGTATGCGGTGTATGGGGATCGAACGTCCGATGAACCGGTTGCTCCATCCCCTCCACCGACGTTCTACGGGGCCTTCAAACAGGCGGTCGATGGAATCGCAGCCCAATACTGGCAGCACTTTGGCCTTCGGTCGATCGCGGTCCGTCCGCATGTCGTCTATGGCCCGGAGCGGGAGTTCGGGTTGACGGCGGGACCATCGCTGGCTTGTCGGGCGGCTGTTTGTGGTGAACCGTATGTCATTGGCTACACCGGAGTGGTGGGCTACGACTACGTTGAAGATGTTGCGAGGGCCTTTGTTCGTGGGGTACTGGAGTGCCCTGCCGGAGCGACAATCGTCGACCTGCCGAGTGAGCCCGCCACCCCGGATGAGTTTGTCCGCTGCATGACCACCTGCCTCCCTCGGTCCGCAGAGCTCATCTCGGTTTCGGGCCCTTCGATTCCGCCGAACGTTCCTCCCCATTCACGTGACATTCGGAAGACATTCACCGACTGGCGAGCCACTTCCCTGATGGAAGGGGTGGCCCGAACGATTGCCTACCACCAGAACACCGGGGGCCATCGGTAACTGAACCGGAGGATTCCCCCGTTCATCCGCCCCTCTGAGTTTCCCAGGAGTTGTCAGAGATGAAGCTCGTTCGTTACCAGTCAGCCAGTGGAGATGTCGGTTACGGTCGATTGCACCCCGGAGGCGAAGTCACCCGCCTGACGGGTGATTTGTTCGGCGACATGACCGACACCGAGGAAGCGGTCCGGGTCGCGAAACAACTCGCTCCATTGGAACCTCGCGACATCATTTGCATCGGGCTGAATTACCGGAAACACGCCGCTGAGGGGAACCAGCCCATTCCCGCGTTTCCAGTCGTGTTCATGAAGAACAGCGGTACGCTGCAAAACCCTGGCGATCCGATTGTGTTACCACGACAGTTGAAGAGCGACACTGTTGACTACGAATGCGAACTGGCCGTCGTGCTGAAAAAGCCGTGCTACAACGTGTCCCGGGCCAACGCCCTGGATTATGTGCTGGGTTACACCTGCGCCAATGATGTCAGTGCCCGTGACTGGCAGATCAAATACGGGGGCAGCCAGTGGTGTCGGGGAAAGACATTTGCCACGTTCTGTCCACTGGGCCCCTGTCTGGTCACTTCCGACGAGATTCCCAACCCCAATGGACTGGGCATCCGCACCATCCTGAATGGCCAGACGATGCAGGACTGGAACACGAATGACATGATTTTTGATGTGCCCACATTGATTGAATTTCTAAGCGGCAGTACCCGTCTGGCTGCCGGGACAGTCATCCTGACAGGGACCCCGCATGGAGTCGGCAGCGCACGCCAGCCGCCAGTTTTCCTTCAGCCCGGCGATACAGTCTCCATCGAGATCGACCAGATTGGTCGACTGACCAATCCCGTGATTGCCGAAGAGGGAGCGTGACGGGATGCAATGCCTGGGGATTGATATCGGCTCGACCAGCATCAAAGGAGCGGTTCTTGATCTGGAACAGCGAACCCTCGGTTCGCCGGTTTCCGTCCCGTTCCCGATGCCGGTCTCTGGACTCCCTGGGGGCTGGATTGAGATTGATCCGTTCGCTGTCTGTGCGGGAGTGAAGACTGTTCTTTCCGAGTTAATCACTCGGGCCCCGGATGCCTGTCGGCTGTTGTTCTCCGGACAAATGGGTGGGCTGATCCTGATGAACGATCAGGCCCAGCCTTTGACCAATTACCTGTCATGGCGCGATCAGCGGACGCTGATTGCCAACGAATCCGGGAGGTCATTGCTGGATGAGATTCACGCCGCATGGAACCAGGCTGAACTGTTGGAAAGTTTGGGCAACGAACTGCAGCCGGGCTCCACATTGGCGCTGCTGAAATGGATGCAGGTTCACGGAACAATGTCGAATGAGGCGATACCGACGAACATCGCCGACTTCGTAATAGCCCGTCTGGTTGGGCATCCCCTCCCGATGCATGCCACACATGCCATTGGATGCCTCGACTTAAACCACGACGACTGGCATCGTACCGCACTGGACTGTCTGGGGATGGCGTCTGTGCGGCTGCCGGTGCTGGCTCGTGAGGAATCGTGTGTGGGGACCACCATGATTGGCGATCGCCGCTATGAATTATTCGGTTCATACGGAGACCAGCAGTGCGCGTTACGGGGGGCCGGTTTGCAGAATCAGGAACTGTCGCTGAATATCTCCACGGGTTCTCAGGTCAGCCGTCGAGTGCCTGTGTTTCAGCCGGGGAACTACCAGAGTCGCAAGTATTTCTTTGGAGACTATCTCGACACGGTGACTCATCTTCCCGCCGGTCGATCACTCAATACGCTCGTGGAACTGCTGACCGAACTGGCCCGTGCGGAAGGGATCACTCTGGAGAATCCGTGGAGAACAATCCAGGCAAAAGTCATGGATGTTGCTTCGACCGACCTGAAGGTCGATCTGGCATTCTTTCGCGGCCCCCTGGGAGAGCAGGGCTCGATTCGCGAAATTACGACCGAGAATCTAAACGTCGGGCAGCTGTTCCATGCGTCGTTTCGAGCGATGGCGGACAACTACTACCGAATTGCGAATCGCGTCGGTTCCGTAGACTGGAGTGGTATTGTCTTATCGGGTGGACTGACGCAAACCATACCGCTGCTGAGAAGACTCATCGAGGAGCGGTTCCCGCAACCCATTCGAGAGTCGATCGGCGAAGAGACACTTCTGGGATTGCTGGACATTGCCCGGACGATTTCAACCAATCACTATGGTCGGCATGAAAGCACTCGTGAAGCATGAATGACATGAAAAACCGCGTCTTCCCTCGATGGATGAATGTCCTGTGTCTGGCTGCGGGGACGCTGGCCTCGTTGAGTACCGGTCAGCCCTCACTGCCAGCTGCGGAACCTGTTCCGTCCGCAACTCGGTTCATCGACCACTCGTTGTTGATTGCACCAGAGTTTCCCTGTACCTGGCCGACGCACCCATTCCCCCGGTTTCAGATCACGCACCAGCGGGTAATCGGACCGGACTCGCCGTACAATATCGATACACTACTGATCGACGGGAACACCGGGACGCAGCTCGATGTGCCGCCGCACTCGGTTGCGAGGCCGGAACTGAAGCGGGAGAAGTCGGGGCCGTTCGGTCTGTCGTTTACGGACAAGATCGAAGCTTGGCAATTCGGCGGCGAGGCGTGCGTTGTCGACATCCGCGACCTGCTCGATCAGGCAGGTAACGGCATCAGTCCGCTCGTGAAGCCAATACACATCGAGCGATTCGAGAAGCAGCATCGCCAGATCGGGTACGGCGATGTGGTGCTGTTTCGCAGTGGATACTCTGACAAGTATTACCGCCCGTTCCCCGAGGGTTTGCGATTCATTGCTGATGTCGTCGATCGCAAGGCCCCCGGCTATCCCGATCCCGACCCCGAGTGCATGGAGTTTCTCGGAAAACGCGGCGTGCTGAATCTGGCCACAGATAGTGCCAGCATGGGGCCGATGCCGGACCTGGCCGAGCCGACGCATTATGCGGGCCTCAAGTATGGAATGATCTGGACTGAGAGTGCGACGAACTTCGGTGATCTGCCCGCGACCGGGGCCTTCTACATCAACCTCGGCCCTAAACATCAGGACGGACCGTACGGAGCCGGACGAGCCTTCTCGATCGTCGGAGGCGATCTGCCGAAGCAACTCATCGAAGCCTGCAAGGCCAAGCGGGCTGTTGATATCTCGCCGACGCTGGCAGCCAACTTGCCGCTGACGCATCCGGGATTCACGACCGGCCAACATCGGCAGGTCTATCTGAAGATCGATTTTCTGTACTCCGAATACCTCGACATGTGGCACCACACGCATCTGATGGATGCTATGACGGGAACGCATCTGGTGCCGCCCTCGTTCGCCTTGCCGCCGAAGGATGCCCAGCCGGTCTACTCTCCCGAAGTTCGGGGTTGGCTGGCCGAATACGAGCAGAAGTACGGCCTGCGCGGGACCAGCTCGCTGACCACGGACAAGGTGCCGCTTGACTGGACCTGTGGCGATGTACGAGTGATCGACGTGACTTCACTGGTGGAAAGCGTCGACCGAGCGAAGTCCACCGGGGCACCTGTCTCTCCGGAGATCACCGTGGGGCACATCCAGGCCGACGAGAAGACTCATGGGGCCTTGAAGGCAGGCGAAGTGGTCCTGTTCCGCACGGGGCACCTCGACACACACCTCAAGCCATCGCCCGATGACAAGGGTGTCTGGGCCGATCCGCTGTCTGGCAAGTCCGAAGGTTGGCCCGCCTTGGGAGCGGATGCGGTCGTCTACCTGAAGTCCAAGAAGATCCGTTGCGTGGGCACCGATGCCCCGGATCTCGGCGGCGTCGATCCGAAGCGGGCCCTGATGACCTACTGGGCTCTTGGCTCGAACGAAATGGTCGGGGTCGAATTCCTCAACAATCTCGGTGCGGTCAAACCGGGCGGCTACTTCCTGTTTGCGGCACTGAAGATTCGCAACTGCCACGGCGGACCGGGAAGAGCGATTGTTATTGGTCTTTAAGTTAGCGTTGTTCCTGCCAACGGCGTTCCATTCAATTGTCTCACACAAAGGCACGAAGTCACAAAGGCAGGTGGCGGAGGCTGATTGTTTTCGTGTCTTTTCATGAACTCCGGACTTTCTTGGAGCCTCAACCATGTCACCCGAGCTGGAAAAAATCGCGACCGATGTGGTGGATGCGGCCATCAAGCTGCATATGGCACTCGGTCCTGGACTCTTGGAATCAGTCTATACCATCATTCTCCAGAAGAAGCTGATTGATCGTGGCTATTTGGTAGAACGAGAGAAGCCCATTCCAGTTGTCTATGATGGATTGCAGTTTGAAATCGGCTTTCGAGCGGATCTCATCGTCAACAATTGCTTTATAGGCGAGGTCAAGTCCTTGGATAAACTAGCCCCCGTTCACGGGAAACAACTGCTCACCTATTTAAGACTCTCTGACTGTCGATTGGGACTGATCGTCAACTTCGGAGAGGAACTGCTCAAGAATGGAATCAAACGAGTCGTCAATTGACCCGAACCGATTTACTCCTTGGTGCCTTCGTGCCTTTGTGTGAGTTCCTGTCTACTGGACCAATGACCAATGACTTCCATCCCCCCCTGGGACACCGCCGACCTCCCCGAACCGAAGCCCTTGGGCTGGCGGAACCTCGCCGGTCTGCTCGGCCCCGGAATTGTGATGTGCGGCATCCAGATTGGCGGCGGCGAGTGGCTCCTCGGTCCTGCGGTCACTGCCAAGTACGGTGGCGGGCTGATGTGGATTGCGAGTGTCGCGATCATTTTGCAGGTCTTCTACAACATTGAATGCGGTCGGTATGCCCTCTACACCGGAGAGCCGGTCTTTACGGGGTTCATGCGGACCAAGCCCAGTGCTGGGTTCTGGATCGGCGTCGCCTTCCTGTTCAGCCTCAGCAGCCTGATCCCCGGACTGACGACCAACGCCGCTGTGCTGCTGACCTCGATCTACTACAACCGCCCGCCGACACTGGAGGACGCGGGTGTCATTAACACGCTGTCGTTTGTGCTGCTGGGAGCCGTCGTATTGCCGGTCCTGCTAGGGGGCAAGGTCTACAACGTTCTGCAACTGGTGATGTCGATCAAGGTCTTCGTCGTGCTGGGGTTCTGCCTGGTGATCGGCCTGAGCTTTGTCAGTTGGCAGGGATGGTACGATGTCTTCAGCGGGTTCTTGCGGTTCGGCAACGTTCCAGTGAAGGACGCGAATGGTCGCGAGATCGTCGTGAATGCCTTCACGCACTATTGGAGTCATGGCCAATGGCCGGTCGTTGAGCTGGCCAACATCGCGGCCCTCGGGGCGTTCGCGGGATACGCGGGCGGGGGCGGGCTGAGCAACTCGACGTACAGCAATTTCGTCCGCGACAAAGGCTGGGGGATGGGGAGCCAGGTCGGCGCGATCCCCAGTGCGGTCGGCGGGCATGAGATCACCCTGAGTCACGTCGGCAAGGTCTTCCCGATTACTGACGAAAACATGACTCGCTGGAAGGGGTGGTGGAAGTACATCCTCTCCGATCAGTTTCTGGTCTGGGCACCGGGCTGCTTCATGGGGATGGCCTTGCCCGCGCTGCTCTCGATTGAATTCGCAGCGCACTCGCCGCTGTTTGCCGAGAATCCCCCGTACTCCCAGCCGCTGATCGCGGCGGATGGAATTCATCACGCTCCCGGAATCGCTGCTGCGCTGCGACCGATCCTGTGGATGGTCACGCTGTTTGTGGGACTGATCGTGTTTTTGCCGAGCCAGATGTCGATCGTCGACGACGTGGCCCGCCGCTGGACCGA
>QWPB01000170.1 GCA_003671275.1 Planctomycetota bacterium
CAGCTTGCGGTGCGTCGAACTTCTTCTTCTTCTGACCGACGAGCCGAGACTTGGTCCGAGCTGCGGCATTCTTGTGGATCAGCCCCTTGGCAGCAGCCTGATCCAGCTTCTTGATCGCTTCCTTCAAGCTGGCTTCTGTCACAGCCAGATCCGGAGTCGAATCCGCCAAGGCCACGCGGACCTTCTTGACCACGGACCGCAAAGCCGTCCGCTGTCCACGGTTGGCAATCCGCCGCTTGAGGTTTTGACGAAGGGCCTTCTCTGCGTTGCGGTTGTTTGGCATCGCGTAACTTCTAGACGATCAACGAGTTCCGACTGCTTCCGCACTCCACAGTGCGAAACGGTCCCACAGCCCAGCTGCGAGGGATCGAAGACTATATCGAAACTTGACGCGAGTCGCCAGCGAAACGGGCTGCGATTTTCTACTCCATTGATGACTGGTGCCACATTGCCATCGCCCCCGAATATGCCCCTCGTAAAATTGCTATCCAATCAGCGCATCCACCACGGTTCCATGCACATCGGTCAACCGAAAATCTCGCCCTGCAAAGCGGTAGGTCAGTTTTTCGTGGTCGAAACCCAACAGTTTCATCAAGGTCGCATGCAGGTCATGGACATGCACTCGATTCTCGACCGCGGCGAATCCGAACTCGTCCGTAGCACCATAAACAGTGCCGCGCCGGCATCCCCCCCCCGCCAGAAACATCGAAAAGCCCCAGTGATTATGGTCCCGCCCGTTCACCTTGCCGGCATTGGCTCCCGGCGTCGGCAGCTCCACTACGGGGGTCCGTCCAAACTCTCCCCCCCAAATCACCAGTGTCTCGTCCAGCATTCCCCGCTGCTTCAAATCTGTCAGCAGCGCCCCCAACGGCTGATCCAGCTGTCCGGCCAGGCGGCGGTGGTTGACCTCCAGATCATCGTGGTTATCCCATGGCTGCCCCTCGCCATGCCACAACTGAACAAAGCGCACTCCGCGTTCAACGAGGCGCCGAGCCATGAGAAGCTGGCGTCCGTGAACCGAATCGCCATACATCTCGCGGATATGTTTGGGCTCCTGATTGAGGTCAAACACGTCGGCGGCTTCCATCTGCATACGGTAGGCCAGCTCGAACGACTGAATCCGACTTTCCAGGCCGGGATCCTCACCCCGGGTCTCCAAATGCCGCCGGTTCAGATTCTGAAGCAGGTCCAGCTGGTCCCGCTGGTGCTCCAGAGACAACTTGTCATTTCGGACATGCTCGATCAGTTTGTGAATCTCACGATGTTCGGTATTGATATAGGTGCCCTGGTACACCCCCGGCAGAAAAGCGGACCGCCAGTTATTAGACTCAGTGATCGGCATCCCGCCCGGGCACATCGCAATAAAGCCCGGCAGGTTCTGATTTTCGGTGCCCAGCCCATAGGTCGCCCAGCTGCCAAAGCTAGGCCGAGACGCCCGCGCCTCGCCGCAGTTCATTAACATCAGCGATGGTTCGTGATTGGGAACATCCGCGTACATCGAACGAATCACGCACATCTCATCCACATGCTGAGCGGTGTGCGCGAACAACTCGCTGACCTCGGTGCCACATTCGCCGTACTTCTGGAACCGGAAGGGTGACGGGAGGGCAGCTCCCGTCTTGCGCTCGGTCCGCAAATTCTCGATCGGTAACGTCTTCCCCGCGAACTCGGCCAGTTTTGGCTTGGGATCAAACGTGTCGACGTGCGAGGGCCCGCCATTACAGAAGATGTGAATGACGTGCTTGGCCTTGGCGGGGAAGTGTGGCTGCCGAGGGCTCATCGGCGACTGCACAGCTGCGGTAGCGGGCGCGCCCAGCAGCCCCGCGAGCCCCAGCCCGGCCATCCCCATTCCAGAACGTCGCAATAATTCACGTCGAGAGAACATGGGGCACCAAACTGTAGTCAGGCAGGGACCAAACAGGCGGGCCGTTAATCATAGCCGATCTGTGGCTTCCCCGGGGACCAGATCGAACGAGAAATTTCAAAACTGGCAATGACCGCACAAGGCGGTTTCCAGCCGGGAACGGCAGAATCTGCGGGGGGCGCTGTTGAACTTCAGACCGCCTGTCCCTCGGACTTGACGCCCCGTTTTTCGTCCGATAACGTCCGCCCACCAGCCCATGGAAGCCGCCTTGCTGCTTCCGGACCGGCATGTCGCATTCTCCATGATTGCGACCGGGGGGGATTAGCTCAGCTGGTAGAGCGCTTGCATGGCATGCAAGAGGTCACCGGTTCAAGTCCGGTATCCTCCACTTTCTGGAACAAGAAGCCCTTCGACGAGTACGTCGAAGGGTTTTCTTATTTCAGGACAAAGCTTTGCGTCGATGAGACGGCAGTTCAAACAGACGATTTCCAGGATTCGTCGTTTGGCCGCGTAGTCGGCGGTAAGCCATTGATCCCGTAGGGTTTGAGAAAGTTCAAACACCTTGAGGGCCAATTCCGCCAGTTCATCGTGAGAGTGGTCCACAACGTCCAGCTGGAGCTTAAGGTTACCAAGTCTCAACTGGCGAACCTTGGACGAAAAACTATCGGCGGCAAACCCCGCCTGACGAGGCCCATGGGCTGCTGACCGTGATACTCGGAAGGTTTCCCGGTTAAGATGGGCAGCATGCCTGATGTCACCCTCATTCTTTCTGCCATTGAGAACGGCGATCTGGCCGCAGCGGAGGCCTTGCTGCCGCTCGTCTATCAGGAACTTCGCAAGCTGGCCGCAGCCAAGCTTTCGAAGGAAAAACCCGGACAGACTCTCCAGCCAACGATGTTAGTGCATGAAGCTTATGTTCGGCTGGTGGATGTGAACCAGCCACAAGAATGGAATGGGCGGGGGCACTTCTTTGCAGCTGCGGCAGAGGCCATGCGACGAATTCTGGTGGAGAACGCTCGCCGCAAACAAAGCCTGAAACGCGGCGGGGACTTGCATCGTGTGGCACTGGAGACGACGGGCGGTGGGGCTAAAGATCGCAACGATGACTTGCTGTCGCTGGATGAAGCGTTGACTCAGTTAGAGGCCCGGTGGCCGGAGAAGGCTCGATTGGTAAAGTTGAGATACTTCGTCGGACTGACGGTGGCCGAGGCCGCCCAGGCAATGAAGATTTCCGTCGCCACAGCAGAGCGGTACTGGACATTCTCACGCGCGTGGCTGCATTCGCAGTTGACACAGTGAGACCAGGGACCAGCAGGTCTCGGAAGCATCCTGGCAGGCAAATTGAACTTCTGGAGCACCGATAACGGAAGCTTCTCGACGAACCATTGGGGGAGATTCGCGATGATTTTCCAAATCCCGTGAGGGGTTTCCGCCGTGGATTTCGCACTATGGATGCCGGAGATTCGAGACAACCCAGGTTGTGATGATTCGGAGGCACAATGAAAGAGCCCCTTCCTCAGCTGGATTCGCTGTTCCTGGCAGCCCTCGATATCGAGTCGCCGGAGCAGCGGGCCACGTTTTTGAATGAGACTTGCGGAACAAATCTGGAATTGCGACACGAGGTCGAGCGGTTACTTAAGTCCAACGAACTATCGGGCAGCTTTCTGGAGCAACCGGCTCCGGAACTTGATGCCACAATGATGTTCCGGAAAGGCAGCTTAAACGGTGATGTCGCAATCCATGCGGGGCCGGCCACTGCGTTTGATCAACGGCAAGCAGTGGTCATCGGGCGGGCCGGGCTGAGCGTACTGAAGAATCTGGAAGGGACCATCAATGTACCGCGAATCCTGTTGCGAGATTCCATAAAAGACGGTCCGGAGCCGATTCTCAAACCACAATCTTTCGAGTTACCGGATCGCGATTCAGACAGTCGTTATCAGCTACAGGGAGAGATCGCACGGGGCGGAATGGGAGCAATTCTGAAAGGCCGCGACACCGATCTGGGGCGCGAGCTGGCCATCAAGGTATTGCTCGATTCGCACAAGGATAAGCCGGATGTCGTACAGCGGTTCATTGAAGAAGCCCAGATCGGCGGGCAACTGCAGCATCCGGGAATTGCTCCGGTTTACGAGCTGGGACAGTTCGCGGACCGGCGACCGTTCTTCAGCATGAAGCTGGTCAAAGGCGAGACGTTTTCGAAGCTGTTGGCGGATCGTGCGGACCCGTCGGTGGATCGCGCGAAGCTGGTAGGGATCTTCGAGCATGTTTGCCAGACGGTCGCATATGCGCACTCGCGCGGGGTAATTCATCGCGATCTCAAACCCGCCAATATCATGGTGGGTGCGTTTGGCGAAGTGCAGGTCATGGATTGGGGCCTGGCCAAAGTCTTACTGGCAGGCGGCGTCGCAGACGAGAAGAAGGCTCGCAACACCCAGCTGGCGCAAAGTCTGATTCAGACGCTCCGCAACAATACGGGCAGCGACCATCCGGGAACGGTGGGCGATCTGGGGAGCGCGGGTTCGCAGACCCAGGTCGGGAGCGTCATGGGGACTCCGGCTTACATGCCGCCGGAGCAGGCACTGGGTGAGACCGACCATCTCGACGAGAGGGCCGACGTGTTTGGACTGGGGGCGATCCTGTGCGAGATTCTGACGGGCAAGCCACCGTATACCGCCGACAACGGGACCATGGTGTTTCGCATGGCCACGCGTGGCAAGCTGAGCGAGTGTTTCTCGCGGCTGGATCAATGCGGGGCCGATGTGGAACTCATCGCGATCACGAAACACTGCCTGGCCGTTGAACCGAGTGAACGGCCGCGCGATGCGAATGTGTTGACCGAACGGATCACCGCCTATCTGGCGTCGGTCGAGACGCGGCTGCGCGTGTCGGAGGTGGAGCGCGCGGCGGAAGCGGCGCGGGCCGAGGAGGCGCTGCATACGGTCGCGGAGACCGAGGCGCGGGCGCGGGCCGAACGTCGTGCCAAGCGGTTACAATTGATCATGGCGGCTGTCGTGCTCGTACTGGTGTCCATTGGCGGTGTCGCGGCTATGCGGTCGGCGGTCGTTCAAAGCCGCCTCAAAGATGACGCGCTGAATGCAGAACGGGTGGCCGAGGAAGCCCGCGAAGGGGCTGTGAAGGCAGCCCGGCGCGAGCAGGCGCTGGCTCAGGAAGCTCAAGATCTGCAACAACGCGAATCCGAATTGCGGCAGCAGGCCGAGGTCCGCGAGCAGACGATCCAGGCGATGCTGTATGCCGCAGAGATGAATCTCGCGGGGCAGGCAGCTGACGATGTCAGCGGATTGCGACGCGTGGGGCAGATCACGACCAGCTGGGGACCAGAACGAGTGGCCCGCAACCTGCGCGGCTGAGAGTGGTCGTACCTTGAAGCGTTGCAACATCTCGATCGGATGACGATCGAAGATCCGCAGGCAAACTGCATAGCCTGGCATCCTGACGGAACTCAGATCGCGACGGGCGGGCGAGATGGCTGTGTCCGTGTCTGGGACACGACGACCGGCAAGCTGCGGTTCGAATTGGCGGGGCATTCCGGCTACATCTTCCGAGTTGCGTGGAGTCCGAATGGGGATCGCATCGCGTCGGCGAGTCACGATCAGACGGTTCGCATTTGGGATTCGGTCACGCGCGAGAACTGCGCGCCCGTGCAACAGATTGGAGCCGCGGTCAATTCACTGTGCTGGAGTCCCGATGGCCGGGAGATCGCCGCGAAGGCCGGGGCAAGCGTTGTCATCAGCAATGTGGAAACCGGCCTGCCCGTCAAGACGTTCGAGGTGCTCGACCGAGAATCCGACATCTCATGGCATCCCAGCCAGCCGCAGTTGGCCACATGCCAGACAGTCATTGACATGACATCGGGCACTCAGCGGTGGTCGCATCCGGGCCATCGCATGCAGTGGAGTCCGGTCAGTAACCGGATAGCAGTGGCCGCCGACCGATCCGCGTTCATCCTGTCGGGTGAAGATGGCAAAGTGCTGTTTGAATTGGCGGGACACAGTGGAGCGATACATCAGATCGCCTGGAGTCCCTCCGGCACGGAAGTGGCGACCGCCAGTCACGACGACACACTCCGCGTTTGGGACACTCTCACGGGTCGGTTGCTCACGACGCTGCGCGGTCACACGGACTGGGTACTGGGGGTGGCGTGGAGTCCCGATGGCAAGCAGCTGGCGTCCGTCTCAAAGAGTGCGATCAAACTTTGGAGCTGGCCACATCGTCCCAACCCCGCACGGCTGACGCTGGAACGAACGGCGATCGCGGAGGTGGCCTGGAGTCCCGATGGCTCGACTCTCGCAGCAGGGCACAGCCGGTTTGTTTTTTGGGCAGTGGACACATTGGAACGAAAGGCTGTTGTCGAGCTTGGCCTTGGTGGATTGGATACGACCTTCACACCATCTGTCTCTTGGAACTCGGCGGCACATCTCTTCGCCGCAAGGCGAAATGACGCGTCGGTCCTGTTCGACGACCAGACTGGCGAGGCGAGGTTCGAGATTCCGATCGTCGATACGCGATTCCGCTCGCTGGCTCTGAGCCCCGATGGCACGCGGCTGGCGACATCGGCCTATCAGGAACCAACGGCGACCGAAGGTGACTGCGGCATGTTGCGAGTCTACGACACCGCGACCGGCAAGCCTGTGTGGGAGGCCCGGCATCATGGGGATACTGCGGGAAGCCTGGCCTGGAGTCCTGATGGCTCGCGCATTGCAATCGGCGGTTGGACCGTGCTGGCCGTCGTCGATGCGAGCAATGGAGAACTGATTGCAAAGAACTCGGCCGACTACTCGGTCGGCTGGACTCACGGGATCGCCTGGAGCCCGACGGGAGACCGCGTCGCGCTGGCTCACTTCAATCACACCGTGCGCATTATCGACACGAAGCAGGGACTTGAACTGAAGGTTCTGGTGGGCCACACCGGCGACGTACGCGCTGTGAGTTGGAGTCCCGACGGCAGCCGCATCGCCTCGGGTGGACATGACCAGACCGTGCGTATTTGGGACTCGCAATCAGGACTGCAGATGCTCGTCCTGCCCGGCCATAAGGTTCACGTGGCATCAGTCCGATGGAGCCCGGATGGCCAGGCACTGGCCTCGGGCGGCGGCGATGGCGAAGTTCGCATCTGGGACGCGCGCATTGACCCGTTGCGGCAGTTGATTGCCACCCCGAATTCGGACTCAGAACCGCCCCCGCCGACGGGCGGACCAGCGCGGCCGGAAGATCTGCCGCTGTCTCCCGCCGACATCGAACGTGAGTTAGCTCGCATGGCGAGCGAGATTGAAGCCGGCCCAAACTCGATAGCCTGGCTCAACAATCGCGGCGTCTTCCTGGCACGACTGGGGCGTTGGCGAGAGAGTGCCGACGATTACCTGCAAGTGGCACAGAGCATGCCGACCCGGCGTTTCCACTGGGGAATCGCCGCGACACCCCTGTTGATGGCCGGTGAGCAGGACCGATACCGTGAACACTGTCTGACGATGGTCGAACAATTCCGAGGCACTACCGAGGCCGACGTTGCGGACACCGTCTGCAAGACGGCACTGCTGGTTCCCGATGTCGTGAAGCTGACTGATCTGCCGATCGATGTCCTGCGGGCGGGCGCGAACGACCCCAAGTGGGCGCACTATCGTTCATGGTTCATCGCCTGCTGCGCACTGATTTCATATCGCGAGGGCCAACCCGAAGCCGCAATCGATTGGACCAGGAAGCTGTCCGAATTTGACAGCCAACCCGGTACGTTGGCACTGTGCGTCCGGGCGATGGCCGAATTTCAACTCGGCCAACACGTCGCCGCGAGGCAATCCCTGAAAGAGGCCGAACAGCAGATTCCGCTGCGACTGAGAACACTCGGCACCCCCGACGACACCGGCCCCCTGCCTGTACCGCTCGGAATTACCGATCACGACTGGCTTGTCACGGAGATTCTGCGCCGTGAGGCGGCAGCACTGCTGAAGTAAAGGTGTATAACTTTGACTCTTCCCGGAACTTTCGGGGCAGGGACGGGATTCGACATCCGTAGTCACAGGAACATGATTTGAGAAACCGGGAATATCGCAGGGCATGTGATGACTGACGACAAGAAACAGACAAAGGCGCAGCGTACATCTCGAATCAGCGAGGCGAGCCCGCCCGCGGCCAAGGCCGCGAAGGCCCCACCCGTGAAACTCCTTTCTGGTGGCAATCCGCAAATTGCGAAGGCTGACGGTGACGCTCCGGTGCAGGCGTATATTGCCGCCATGCCCGGCTGGAAACGCGACATCGGCCACTGGCTTGATTCGATGATTGTGCGGAACGTTCCCAGCGTGCGCAAAGCCGTGAAGTGGAACTCGCCATTGTATGGCATCGAAGGCCAGGGTTGGTTCCTCGGAGTCCACGTGTTCACCCACTACGTTCGGGTGACCTTCTTCTGTGGTCGGTCGCTGCGACCGCTCCCGCCCGGTGGGACGGAGCGCAGCCGGGACGCACGCTGGGTCGACATCCGCGAGGGTGCCCCACTCGACGAGGCCCAGATGGCCATGTGGGTGAAGCAGGCAGCCACGTTACCTGGATTCTTGAGCTGACATCCTGAAGTTCGTGGGACCGGCAAGATGGCCTACCCGACTGTCGTCCTTTCCGACGCACAGACACGTTTACTTCCTATAACCGGTGGTGGCTCGGAATTCTCCGAGACGCCACGATAGAATCAACGGACGTTGATCTCTGGAAGTCGCTCCCGAAGTCAGGGCTGTCCCATGCGTGTTGTTCCCCTCCTATGGGTCGTCTTGTCCGCGTCGTTGGTTCGAGCGGAACCGGTCGACTTCGTCCGGGATGTCCAGCCCATCTTTCGGGTGCACTGTTACAGCTGCCATGGATCGGAGAAGCAGAAGAGCGGATTGCGGCTCGACATCCGCTCCGAACTACTTCGCGGGGGGGATAATTACGGTCCAGCCCTGATCGCGAAGCAGGCTGCCGACAGCCCCGTCTGGCAGCTGGTCACCAGCACCGATCCCAGCACTCAGATGCCTCCGGAAGGGCCGCGTCTGACCGCCCGGCAGGTCGCCACCTTGACGGACTGGATCAATCAGGGAGCAAACTGGCCGGATGGGGCCGACGATGCCCGGTTGGAAGACAAACGCGATCACTGGTCCTTCCGTCCCCTGACAAACCCGTCGGTCCCCACGATAAGCATCGCCACCTGGCCGCGCAATACGATCGATCAGTTCGTGATGGCACAGCTCGATCAAGCGAAACTGCATCCCGCTCCAGAGGCGGACCGCGTGAGTTGGCTGCGCCGGGTGACCCTCGATCTAACGGGACTGCCACCCACTCCGCAGGAAGTGAGTGCCTTCGTCCGCGATCTCGATCCCAAGGCTTATGAACGTGTCGTTGATCGACTGCTGGCCTCTCCCCGCTATGGAGAACGGTGGGCTCAGCACTGGTTGGATGTTGTGCGTTACGCGGACACGCACGGATTCGAAGTCAACACCGAACGACCTCATGCGTGGCCGTATCGCGACTATGTCATCGACTCGCTCAATCGTGACACGCCCTATGACCAGTTCGTTCGCGAACAGATTGCAGGCGATCAGCTGGAACAGGACTCCGCAACCGGATTCCTGATCACCGCATCCGTTCTGCTACCCGGTCAGATCGGTGCGGACGAACCATCCAAACGCCTGGCGCGGCAGGATTCGCTGGATGAAATTGTGGTCAACATCAGCCAGTCGTTCCTTGGTCTGAGTGTGGGTTGTGCCCGATGTCATGACCACAAATTCGATCCCGTATCACAACAGGAATATTACGCCCTGCAGGCGTTCGTCGCCGGGGTCGAGTATGCCGATCGCGATGTGCGAACCCCTGCGGCCCTCGCCTTGAAACAGGAAGAAATCGCCCTGAAAGCCGAAATCGAAGCGATTAACCAGCAGCTTTCGCAGCTGGAACCATTGGCGCGTGTCGAAACAATCCCTGGCCGCGAAACCAGTGCGCAGCTCAACGAGGAAACGTTTGATCCACTCGCGGTACGGTATGTCCGCTTCACGATTCACGATTCCAACCACCATCCCACACTGGGTCTGATTGAGCCATGCATTGATGAGTTCGAGATCCTCACCGACGAGCCGACTCCACGCAATGTCGCGCTGGCGTCACTAGGAACCCACGTATCCGCGTCCGGCAGTCGCACATCCGAAATCCACAAGCTGGAACACATTCACGATGGAATGTATGGCAACAGTCGCAGCTGGATGTCCAGCGAGGCCGGTCGCGGCTGGGTGCAGTTCGAATTGCCTCAGGCGGAGCGTGTTGGAAAAGTCCGCTGGAGTCGTGACAGGGAGGGGAAGTTCAGCGACCGACTGCCCACGGCTTTTACCCTGGAAGCCGGTCCGGCACTGGACCAGATGACGACGGTGGTCAGCCAGGGAGTTCTCCGGGCTCCCGTGAATGCTCGCCGAAACACTGACCGAATCTCCCCCGTGACGACCCGCCAGGTGCGATTCACGATCGAGGCAACTAATAACCTCGAACCCTGCCTGGATGAACTGGAAGTCTGGGACAGCTCGGGGCAGAACATCGCGCTGGCCAGTGCCGGAGCCCAGGTGACATCGTCCGGTGACAATGTGACCCCGGATCGTCACGAATTGCGGTTCCTGAATGACGGCGTCTATGGCAA
The DNA here is from genome assembly GCA_003671275.1 of Planctomycetota bacterium. Classification (GTDB taxonomy): domain Bacteria; phylum Planctomycetota; class Planctomycetia; order Planctomycetales; family Planctomycetaceae; genus TH-plancto1. Next base: position 10,521 of record QWPB01000170.1, read on the forward strand.
CAGCCGCAGCTGGATGTCCAGTGAAACCGGCAAGGGATGGGTCGTCGTGGAGTTCCCTCAGGCGAAGTCGATTGAGCGGATCGTCTGGGGCCGCGATCGTCCGGGAAAGTTCGCCGACCGATTGCCCACCGAGTACCGAATCGAAGTGGGAGATGCCTCGGATGAATGGCAACTGGTCGCGGGCTCGATGGATCGCAAACCGTATTTGCCCACCGAGATGCCTGCTGCGGGTTTCTCCACATCCGGGCTATCCCCGATGGAAGTCACCCGGGCCAACGTACTCATGGATCGAAAGAAACAACTCGAACAACAGGCCACGATGGCTGCCGAGGGACAGAAGGCGTTCGCGGGGAAGTTCCGCGATCCCGACCCGATCCACCGACTGCACCGGGGCGATCCGGAACAACCGAAAGAGCCCGTCGTCCCTGCGGTGCCGACAGTCCTGGGTACGCTGATGCTGGCAGCTGACGCGGGTGAACCTAAACGGCGATTGGCCCTGGCCGACTGGATCGCGAGTCCCGAGAATCCGTTGACCGCCCGGGTCATGGTGAACCGCATCTGGCAGGGACACTTTGGAACGGGAATCGTCGAGACTGCCAGTGATTTTGGTCGCACGGGTACCAAGCCCAGCCATCCGGCGCTGCTCGACTGGCTGGCAGGGGAATTCTTGCGACAGGGGTGGTCCGTTAAATCGATGCACCGGCTGATCGTTCTGTCAGCGACCTACCGTCAATCCACTCAGTATCAGGAAGCCGCGGCCGCTCAGGATGCCGACATTCGCTTGCTTTGGCGGTTCCCCTCTCGTCGGCTGGAAGCCGAAACCATTCGCGATGCGATGTTGTCGGTGAACGGTCAACTGAATCTGAAGATGGGTGGACGAGGGTTCAATCTGTTCAATCAGCGGGGCGGACTCAGTGGTTTCAACCCCGTCGAATCGTTCCAGGGGGACGGACTGCGTCGGATGATCTATGCCCACAAAGTCCGCCGGGAACGCGAGGCTGTCTTTGGTGCGTTTGATTGCCCGGATGCTGGTCAAAGCACCGCCCGGCGACGCGAATCCACCACACCGATTCAGGCCCTTAACTTGTTTAACAGCCAGTTCACCATCGATCAGTCGGTGGCGCTGGCGGATCGAATGAAAAAGGAGGCTGGGGATGACCTGACGGCACAGATTCGCCAGACGTACCTCTGGATGGTCTGCCGCGAACCGGAAACCGACGAACTGGTCGAGGCCACTGCCGTCGTCCAGCAGCATGGCTTAGCCACGCTCTGCCGGGCCCTGTACAACAGCAATGAGTTTCTGTTCCTGCCGTAAAGCCTGTCGAACCGCAAGGCACTGAGCGGGCCAAGCCCTCTGTCAGGCTCATACCTCACAACTCATCCGATACTGCCTGGCTGACGGTTCGGGCGTACCTGCGGCAATGTGAGTCTCGGATTCGTCGGATATTGGTCCCCGGTCGCGGACCAGCGTGGATTGAGACATCACACTCAGCCAGGAGTTGGGAACTTAAGAGCAGCTTCACATTGGTCTGCCGGATAGACCGACCGGTATGACGCTCCCACCGATCAGAGGCACAGACTTTCCGATGTGAACGAGAGACAGCGTGAACGAGAGACAGTATTGGCAATAGAAAGCGGGGCGAGTCATTCCGTGCGAGTATCTCCGCACAAAAACGAACGGTCGACTGACGCGCGTCAGTCGACCGTTCGGGAACTTCAGAAGATGTGCGGCGGAACTTAGCGAGCCTGAATCGACAGCCAGCCATCGCGGGCATCGATCCCCGTGATCGACATCTTGACCTTGCGATCGTCGATGGTCCGCTCGAATTCGGCCTCGAACGTTTTGTCAGGCAGTGCCCGCTGGATGTTCTGGCTCATGATTCGAGCCCGCGTCACCTGGGCCCCAGGATTGTCGACCTTGCCGATCGGACGAACCCCGACACTGCCCCGCTTCATCAACACCTTGTCACCCGCGACTTCGAAGCTGAGAGGGACGCTGATGATCTGGACGGGAATCTCTTCACCATCCTGAGGCTTCAGACCCGCCCGCATAATCAGTTTCACTTCGCCTCCATCCACCTGGAACCGAATCGGATCCACAGCATCGAAGGTCAGCGTGTTGTTCTGGGGCTTTTCACCCTCTGGAACCACGGGATCCGGCAGGTCAACCGTCTTGCCCATTAGCTTGGACAGCCGCTCTTCCAGGTAGGTCCGCAGTTCAGATTCGGTCATGACCTTACTGGCCAGTTCAAACCGGTCCGCGCCATTTCCGAGCAGGCTTTCGTGAATCTGAATCAGCACGCCATCGGTCGGCACGCTGACATTGGGAGTCGGATTGGTTCCGCCCAATTCGTCCGTGTCCATGAGCCGTGAGCGAATCAGAGCCTCACTGTCCGTGCTGCTCCAGTGCATGCTGTCGGGATACATTCCCTGTTCACGCAGCGGACCCCAGACACGGGTTTCGAGTTCGAGGTTCGCCTTATCAAACTTCGTGGTGGCTTCGCTGTCCAGGCGGGGACCGACCTCGTTGCGGATCTGGTCGGCGGTGTAAGCATTGGCTTCACCTGCCCGATCACGAGCGATGTCCAGTGCAATGCTGTCCGCAATCCGACCGATCAGCGGGATGCCGCTGTGCTTGGTCCGGGCTTCGTTGAACTGGGTATTGGCATTCACTCCGACGCTCGCGGGAGTCGTCGAGAACTTGTGGCCGTCGTAGAAGACACCCTTCTCGGCTCGGAAGTAGTGATACCCGGTTGAGAACACCGTGGCTTCGGACGTGTAGCCGGTGGTGTTCGCACTGACCGATCCATCCACGACCAAGGCGATCTGGGCGGAGTCGCTGCTGGGTCGCAGGTCAACGCTCACCGTCGAGTTGGTGACCTGCTGTCCGTTGATCCGAGCCCCCATCACACAGTCATTCACCCACGAAGATTCACTGCGGCTGTCACTCAGAACGCGACGCAGCAGACCTTCCGAAGCGGTCACTCGCAGGTTGTAATTGTAGTAGTGAGCCCGCATCAGCTCCGACAACCGAGCCCCGCCGTCCGGTGCCTGATCCTTCAGGGCGTTGTAGGCCACCCGAGCGTTGGTCGCCGCTGCCGATCCGGCGGCCGCTTCGTACTCATCCAGGGCAGACAAGAACAGTCCGGAAAGTTCCCGCAGCTTGGCCGGATCCGCCGGAGCCACCGCTGTCGTCAATGTGGTCAGCGTACCACTCACCGCGTCTGACAACTTGGCCAGAGCCGGACGAGCCAGAAATTCCTTCTGTGCGTCACTCCACTCGGGAACCGGGGTCAGCTTGGCCTTGACCCGTGTCAACAGCTCAGTCGTTGTCGGTGAGTTATCAGCAGCTGTGGCCGCCGCAGTCAGTGTTTCGAGGTCCAGATAGGGAATCCACAGGTCACCACCCTGGAAACTCCCCAGGTCCGATCGCACTCCAGCAATGGCCGTCGACAACTGGCCAAAACTTTCCGTCGACCGGGACTTCTGGGCGGCGTTCGGATCCGCTTCCAGGATCTCCAGAATGGCAGAGCTGAAGACCACTCGCCGGGCGAGACGACCGTGCAGATCAGCCAGCGGACCATGCAGCTGCTTGTAGGACGCGTTCTTTAGTGCCGTTTCCATGATCTGAACACGGGCTTGCAGCTGGTTCAGCAGTTCATGCTGCCCCGCCAGATCGAGTGCTTCCTCCGAGTAGAGCTTTTCAACAAGCAGGTTGGTTTCCTCGCCCCAGGCCTGCCAGTTGCCATCAAGCAACTCGAAATCTTTCGACTGCAAACCGATGGGGGATTTGGCCGGAAGGAGACCGCGAAGCCCCACGGGGGCCTGTTCTTCAACAGCCCACGACGAGGTCGACACAAACAGGCCGAGGGCTCCGATCTTGAGAAACTTTCCCCAGTTTCCCGGACGATTTTCGCGAGACTGACGCATGGTGATCACTTTCCTTGGTAGAGCTGAACCGTTCCAGACGGCGAGCCAGCCACTGCTTTCTCTATCGCCCGACACACTGGCAAATCTGCGATCGGTACGAGCAACGTTGCCCGGCTTCCGAGCAGCGATGGGCGGCGTTCCCTGCCACCGTGCTACCCGGCAGAATATGCCTTTGGAATACATCCTACGCAGGCCACCCATCCTATTCAAACCTCATGGGCAGTAAACTCGCATAATCCTCAGAAAACGTCCGCAAATCTGCTACTGCTGATACTTTCGGATTCGTGAAAAATAGCGTCAGGCCAAGGCGGATGGACTCGGAAGAACCCCTCAACGTATAAATCAATCCCACTGCGTCTTACGCGACTGGTGCCCCCGCAGAAGCCGGGCTGGTCCGCGCTGTAAGATCTCGGCTGGGCGTGAGGTTGTCTTGATGAACGCGAATCCCGGTCAGGCATTCTGGTTTCCACTCCTGCGGCTCGCCTGCGGGAGAGGGATTCCCGGTAGCCTGAAGTGCGGCCTCTGGACGGGACTCTGCCTTCTTTGGACGGTAACGGGATGGAGCCAGATCCCGTCGGCTCCGGAAACTCTGGAGTCGACATTTACCCGACAGGTTAAACCATTTCTGCAAAGCCACTGTGAACGCTGTCATCAGGCCGAAAAGTTGACCTCCGGGATTCGTGTCGACCATCTGGATGCGTCGCTGACGGATCGGCACCTGAAATTGTGGGAAGCCATTCGGCACCAGGTTGACCTGTCGGCCATGCCTCCCGAGGACGAACCGCAGCCATCCGCTGACGAACGTCAGGTCACCCTGCGCTGGATCGATCAAGCCCTCGATGTGGCCCGGCGGCGACCAATCCCCAAGAATGGCGGTGCCCGGCGAATGACCCGTGAGCAATACCGCAATACGCTGCGGGATCTGTTGCTGATCGAGGACAACCTGACCGACACCTTGCCTCCGGATGCGGTGTCGAAGGATGGTTTCACCAATAATCAGGAGACCCTGGCTCTCTCGCCTCTCTTGCTGGAGTCCTACCTAGAGATTGCGGAGCAGGCCCTTGATCGCAGTCTGGTCGATGAAGCTGCGCGGCCGACGATTCAGAACTTTCGTGTGGACCTGGGAACCGGGGTCAATCCTCAGCCGTGCCCGGATTCGTTGATTCTGGGGGCGGACAGCGTCCTGCTGAACAATGCGGATCTACGGGTCACGGAGCTTTCGCCCGAGAAGCCGTTCGCCTACGAACCGTTCCGGATGCAGACCAAGTTCCGATTCATTGAAGGGTATCAGGGAAACGATACCGTCCGGGGCTGGCGGGATTATGACAGTATCTATCACGCCGTGTTTGCCTGCATGCGGGGATCACACGGTTACTCCAAGGGGCGCGCCTACTCGACCGTTCCACAGGGTCTCCTGTTGCGTCCGGCAATTCCCAGTGCCGAAGAGTTCGGTGTTGAAAGCACCTATGGCCCTCGGGCGAACTTCAAAATCTCACTGCGCGAGCTGCCCGGTCAGGGACGGTTTCGTGTGACAGTCATGGCGGCCCGATACGATGATGGCCTGCTGCTGGACGCCAGCGATGAAGCCCAGGCTGCCGACCTCGCGGGAGCGATGACATTGCGATCACCCGGTCCGGCGGTACAGTCCGTCACGATTCCCCAGGCTGGGGTTTATCAGGTCGATCTGCATCACGCTCCAATCGAGCCTCCGTCAGTCACTCCCGACGCGTCGCGGCTCACGGAACAGTTAATCGGTCATTGGATGTTGGACGGAAACGCACGACGGGATGGGCTGCCCGATCGTCCGGAACTAGTCGGAAAGCCCGAAGCCGATGCCCGGTTTATCAAATCACCGTGGGGCCAGGCGATTGCCCTCGACGGAAACGACGACGCGATTCGTGTGCCGCGTGATCCCTCCATGAATGTCGACGCGGGAGATTTCACGGTCGCGGCATGGATTCATCCGACGCAACTGCGGCAGGCGGGAATCGTCTGCCTGGGCAAGTACAGCTGGGTTCATGGCTGGTACTTTGACATGCCCAACGATCAGGGAGTGCTGCGAATCGAAACGGTCGGTCCTGATCACCAGCCCAATGGAACGATTGCTTCACCCGCTGGCACAATTCGCGCCAACGCCTGGCAACACGTGGCTGCGGTGGTGCGCCGCGGCGAGCAGAAGACCCAGCTATTTGTGAACGGGTATCCGGTGGCTAAGGGAAGTATCGGTCCCGCTGCCCTGGACAACCCCAAGGTTGATCTCCACTTGGGACGAATTCAGGACTCCCAGGAGTTTCGCGGCCAGATCGACGAGGTCCGTCTCTATCGGCGAGCCTTGGGGGACGCTGAGATCCAGGCCTTGGTCGAGCCTGGTCGAAAGTTCGCAACGCCCCCCTCATCGGATAAACCACGGGAACTGACGCTGCGACTGGGTGAGCGGTCATTCAGCGGAACACTCCATCATCCCGCGTTTCTGGCTGTCCGCTTACCCGCCGGTGAACTGTCCGTGTCGCTCCACGAGGGGATGCCGCTGGACCGGTTGACGTTTTCTCCACTGCGTGATGAAGACCCGGTGAAACAGCGGTTCACAGCCTTTGAACAACGGGCTCCGCGTCTGGGTGTCCATCTGGGATTACGCCGCGATTGCGGCAGTACCCTCAGCCCTGTGGGCGCTCCTCAGCCCGTGACCGGAACGGAATTGACGACATACCAGTTCGAGGGGGCGATCCGCAATTTTCCCAGCCCGGATGTCGAGAAGGACAACGTCAACTATCTGGCTGGCATTCGCGAGATCGGCATCCGCAGCGAGTACACCGATGGCCGAGACATGCCTCGCCTGTTGATCCAATCCGTCGAGTTCGAAGGCCCACTCTATGACGCCTGGCCACCGGCGTCCCACCGCAATCTGTGGCCCGCCTCCGATCTGCCAACCAACTCGCCCGAAGTGGCACGTCGAGCGATCCAGCGAATGGCGACTCGGGCCTTTCGGCGACCCGTGACCGTCGATGAAGAAACCACCCTGTGGCGGGTCTTCGAATCGGCTCGCACGCAGGGTCGTTCCGTCTCGGACGCACTTCGAGACGCGTTTCAGGTGATCCTCGCCTCACCTCAATTTCTCATGCTGATTGAAAACAGCCATACCTCGGAGCCGGAGCCGCTGGATCAGTACGAGCTGGCCACCAAACTGTCGTACTTCCTCTGGAACAGCCCGCCCGATGCCCGGCTGCTGGAATTGGCTTCACAAGGCCAGCTGCGAGATCAACTGGAGAGCGAAACTGATCGAATGATCGGTGACCCCCGATTCCATCGATTCGTGGAACCGTTCTGCACCCAGTGGCTGGCACTCGACAAGTTTCAGGTGCTAGAACCGGATCGTCAGCGGTTTCCCCGGATGAGCCGTGATACCCGAACGCATTTGCGGGAGGAGCCCATACAGTTTGTGCGGTATCTGATGCAGGAGAATCTGCCGGTCCAGCACCTGATCGAGTCCGACTTCATGCTGGTGAACGAAGTCGTCGCTCACTATTACGAGTTGAAGACCGTACCCGAGAGTGGTTTCGCGTTCATTCCGGTGGCTCGCGAGCGCCCCGAACTGGGCGGTGTCCTTTCTCAGGCGGCGATCATGGCGGGGTTGTCGGACGGTCGTGAATCCAACCCGGTCAAACGGGGAGCCTGGCTGGCTCGACGATTGATCGCCGAGCCGCCGGATGATCCTCCTCCCAATGTCCCGACCCTCAAGGAAGACAACTCGCAGTTGTCTCTGAGAGAAAAGTTGGAACGGCATCGCAATCAGCCGGGATGCGCGCAGTGTCATTCCAAAATTGACCCGTGGGGCATTCCCTTGGAAGCCTTTGATGCCGGGGGCCGCTGGAAACGGAACTCCGTGGATGGCCGTTCCACTCTGCCAGATCAAACAGAGATCGCGGGCTTTCAGGATCTGCGGAACTATCTGGTGCAGGATCGCTTGGACCAGGTGGCTTTCAGCTTGCTAAAGCATCTGGCCACGTACGGCACCGGGCGGACACTGGCCTACAACGAGTTGGAATGGCTCCGACAGAATCAGACCCAGCTCAAACCGCAGGGCTACCGGATGCGGGACATGATGCGATTCGTGATCCACAGTCCGCTGTTTCTCGAAAAATAGGCCCGATCAATCGACAACCGTTGTGGCATCGGTCGAGAATCAGACAGTCAAGACCATTGAGGAGCATGACATGACGACAATCCGCTCGATGAGTCGCCGGGCCTACTTGCAGGGCATCGGGGGGGCGACATTGGCTCTGCCTGTACTGGATGCCATGGGGGCGGAGGTGACGGAGCAGGTACCACGCCGGTTCTGTGCCCTGTATACCGCCAACGGAATGTCATTGCCGAATCCGGATCATGGAATCAGCGACTGGAGTTGGTTTCCGACGGCGGAAGCTCAAGGGCAATTCGTTTTCGGCCAGTCGACCGAGCCGCTCCAGCCGTACCGGAAGAGTCTGAGCTTTCTCGGCGGCCTGCATCATCCCAGCGGTCCCAAGGCCGACCCGCACGTCTGTTCGGACATGTGGCTGACGGGAGCCCCCCTGCACAACCCCAAGCCAGGCACTTATAACTCGGCGGGACTCGATCAAGTCATCGCACTGCATACCAAGCAATACTGTCGTCAGCCATCGCTTGTGCTGTCGATCGATGCGGGCACGGGGTTCCTCTCACGAACGGGCACGATCTCCTATAACCTCGAGGGAAGTCCGATCCCTGCGGAAAACAGTCCGCAACGTGTCTTCGACCGCCTGTTTCGGGGCGACCGAACCTCCATGCAGTCCGAACGATCGGCTCTGCAACGCAGGATTAAGCTGGTCGATGCCATCGTGGACAGTGCCCGGTCACTGAACCAGCAATTGAGTCAGTCCGACCGCGACCGTATGGATCAATACCTGACCTCCCTGAATGAAGTCGAATCCCGGTTGATCGCCAGCGAGCAGTGGAATGACATTCCGTTGAAGGCCCAGGACTATTCGCACCTCAACCTGGATGTCACTCACGAGAGCGAACCGGCGGAATACTACCGCAACATGTTCGACCTGATCGCGCTGGCGTTCGACGCCGACATCACCCGGTCCGTGACGTTCATGCTCAACCGGGAAGACGGGATGGGGATCAGCGACACATTCCCCCTGAAGCTGGGGCTGACGCGAACACACCATTCCTTATCGCATGCCGGGGATAAAGCCGGCCAGTTGGAGTTTGCAAAGTATGACCGTTTCCTCAGCGAACAGGTGGCCCACTTTCTCGGACGATTGACTGAGTACCAGGACCGTCAGGGCAGTGTCCTCGACAATACAGTCGTCCTGTTCGGCAGTGGAGCCAGCACAACTCACAACCCCCGAAACTTGCCGACCCTCATCGCAGGCGGCAATGGACTGGGACTGCAACATGGTCAGTACTGGCGAAACGGCGAAACCCGGATGTCGAATGTCTACCTGAGCATTCTGCATTCACTGAAAATCGAGCAGGACTCGTTCGCCGACAGCACCGGCACTGTGAGTAGCCCGATTTTCGCCAAACTCTGAATCTCTCCCTCGTCGTCACGACATCGAGGAATTGCCCCAGAGCCGCTCCGCGAGCTCCACGATTCGCCAGTCGAGCCACCGGCAGTTGGGATCGCCTGATTGTCTCCCCACGTAGCCCAGGTGACCGCCCCCTGAAGTAATCGTCAATTGAATTGCGGGGGACATCTGCGACACCTGCTCACGAATCATCTCAACCGGCACCAGGGGATCATCCGCCGCTGTGAGCAGATACGTGGGTGTCTGAATCCGAGACAGATGAGTACAGGCACTGGCCGCCGAGTAATAGTCAGCGGCACTCACATAACCGCCATGCGGAGCGGTATAGCGATCATCAAAATCGTATAGCGACTGTGGCAGCGGGTTCGGGAGCGGAGCAAAGTCCGGGCGGAGTGTGCCCTGCTTCCGGACGTGTTCAATCAGCGTGCCCGTAAAATGCCGATCGTATCCCCGGTTCCACCGATGCTCCAGCGTCCGAACGCTGCGTGCCAGATCGATCGGGGGATTCACCGCCAAAGCCCAGCGGACCACCGGCGGCACACGTTGAGGGTTCTCGCCCAGGTACTTCAGCAGCAAATTGCCGCTCAATGACATCCCAAACAGCATCAGGGGCGACGGGGAATCCAATGACGAGTGATTCTCCCGACACCAACGGTCGACCGCTTCCACGGCTGCATGGAGATCATCCGACCGGCCCGCATGGTACGGCAGTCGTGCCTGCCCGGAACCTGCTCCACAACTGCGCAGATTGAGCCGAAACACCCGAATGCCACGCTGCACCAACAAACCGGTCACGCGGACGAGCAGTGGGTTCCGCGCACATCCTCCCAGCCCATGCATCATCAGGACTGCCGGTTGGCCAGCCGCCCATCCCATCGGACGATCATCCATCGCGACCAGCTGGTCTCCATCAGGCAGTTCAATCGCGCGTGGAACGCCCCGTTCCGGCGCGAGAGCCCCTTTCCAATAAGCGGCAGAGAGGGTTTGTGCGTGACCTCCCGGCAGCCACCAGGCCGGGCGGAATTGGTCGAATAAACGCTTCACGAGTTCACATCGCTGGGAAACAGGCGTTCAAGAATCTGGCACAGTGTAGAGAAAGGCAGCCATTCTCATAAGATGCGGACTGCTTCCCGGCGCGGCGGAGATGACGCCGGGGGGATTCATCGCCTCGGCGAACCCTCCGGAATGTGCCCGCTTCTGGTTCGATCTCATCCGCCGGGCGGGACGCGCTTCGGATATTGTCTCTTCTGGAATCACTGACCCGCCTTATGAACGCTCCCCGTCGCGATGTTCGAATGCGAGGCTTTACTTCACGGCACACCGTCGAAGAGGCGTGGGCCTGGCTCGATTCTCGCGCCGTCGTCCGCGAACCTGAAGTAGTCCCCCTCGAACACGCTACTGGCCGGGTGTTAGCAGAACCGCTCGTGGCGACAATCCACGTCCCCTCCTTTGAACGATCAGCTATGGACGGGTATGCCGTTCGGGCGGATGAGACAATCGGCGCCTCCCACTATTCTCCCGCTCAGTTTCAAGTGATCGCCACCAGCCTGCCCGCCCGACCTAGCGAAGTCATCGTGACACCGGGTACAGCTGTCCGCATTATGACCGGGGCTCCTTTACCCGAAGGAGCCGATGCGGTCGTCCCAGTGGAAGCCACGCGAGAGACCCCTGCGGGGATCGAAGTCACGGAGGCCTTGCCCATTGGAAAACATGTCGGTCGCATTGGAGAAGACATCGCAATCGGCCAGTCGGTCCTGGCAGCCGGTCGACGACTCCGCCCACAGGACGTGGCGGTTGCCGCTTCACTGGGCGTCCCCACCTTATTGGTGATTCGTCCGCCACGGGTCCGCATACTCTTTACGGGCAATGAGCTGGTCGCCCCCGGACAACCGCGCGGCCCGTGGCAGATTTACGATGCCAATTCATACCTGCTGCGTGGTCTGGTACCGCGTGATGGGGGAATCCTTGAAAGCGTGCAGCATCTGACCGACGACCCCGAAGCGATTGCCGCGGCACTGTTAGCCCCCGGTGCCGACCTGATTCTGGTTTCGGGAGGATCGAGCGTCGGAGCAGAAGACCATGCCCCGCGTCTGGTCAATCAACTGGGCGAACTCGGGATTCATGGAGTGGCCATGCGGCCCAGTAGTCCAGCGGGACTGGGACAGGTTGGAACAGCCCTGGTCGCTCTCCTGCCGGGGAATCCCGTCTCCTGCTTGTGTGCCTATGACTTTTTTGCAGGACGGGCCATCCGGGTTATGGGAGGCCGTCCCCGGGATTGGAGCTACCGCAGTTCGTCCGAACCGCTGGCACGAAAGATCGTGTCGGCGATCGGGCGCGTCGACTACTGCCGCGTGCGAATGACCCCCGACGGGATTGAACCGTTGGCGTTAAGTGGTGCATCGGTGCTGTCGTCCACAACCCGGGCCGATGGGTTTGTCGTGATTCCCGAGATGAGCGAAGGAATGGCCCCCGGCACACCGGTCACCGTCTGGTGGTATGATTAACCATTGAATTCGTGGGCTCTCTCACCTGCCCGCCAAGCTCAATACACGTGATACCAATAAAAAACGGTCGGCCAGGTTTCCCCAGCCGACCGTTCGTACACAGTCGGTCGAAGTCGAATTACTTCTTCTTCGCAGCTGCCTTCTTGGCCGGAGCCTTGGTGGCGGCCTTCTTAGCGGGAGCTGCCTTCTTAGCGGGAGCTGCCTTCTTTGCAGGGGCTGCCTTCTTCGCTGCTGCTTTCTTAGCCATCAGACTCGTCCTTCCAGAGAGTGCCTGTGGTGTTGTCCTTGCCGCGGCTACCGGGAGCTTTGAACGGACGAGGACGGCCACCGAGCTCAGTTGCGTTAGCCAACCCTGCCTAAC
>QWPB01000070.1 GCA_003671275.1 Planctomycetota bacterium
CCGCGTTGAGCGTGCCGCGGCCCTCGTCGATGACTCCCTTAAACCGGTCAAACGCATCGTTCATGATATCGCTCCACAGAGTGAACTCCTCCGGTGTCATGGCGCGAAACGGGTTTAAGGTGTCCTTGAATGGCCCGGTGACCAGTGGCTCGGATTTGATGCCGTAGTCGGTGGCCAGCTTCGAAACATCGTATCGCGGGATAATGACGCCAATTGATCCGGTCCAGGTGGTCGGCTCGGCAAAGATTTTGCCGCTCGGTCCGGCGGCCATCGCCACGTAGTACCCACCGCTGGCAGCCAGACGTTTCATCGCCACGTAGATCGGCTTCTTTTCCCGCAGCTTGAGCAGTCGGGCGTAGATTTGATGGCTGTCGGCAACGAACCCACCGGGACTATCGATCGACAGCAGAACCCCCTTCACGCTGTCATCCTCGATCAGATGGTCGATCGTTTTCAGCGTCCGCTCGGTAAACGGTGGCATAATGGTGCCGGACATTTCCAGAATTGCCAGCTTCTGAAGACTGTGAGCATCCCCCGAGACGAACTTCTCGATCGGCCCCTGGGATTGACTGGGGGTCAGGGTCACCATCGCGGTGGTGGTCACCATGAGGATCAGGTTGAGCAGGAGCGACATCAGAAACAGCCCCAGCACAATTCTGGGCCACCACCGACGGGGCTGAACCAATTCGACACGGATGGTTCGTGGGAGTTCTTCCATGGGGATATCCAGTCAAAATGGGGGTATTGCGGTTGGTTTACGGCTTATTCCAACGGTAACGATTCATCGCGGGGAAGGGATCGTAATCGATGTACTGGGTGTCTCTGCCGTCAAAACCGATACGACCGACCGTCGATAGAACCGGTGACACTCGGCGAGATTATCGCTGGTGCCCTCACGGAATCAAAGTCTCGGTCCGCCTTGGACCGCGATCACGCAGGAGTCGGTCCCCGATGAATCCGGCATACTCACGTCAGTCTTGGAAGCATTTCACAGCGGCAGTGGCGGCCATGGGGCTGTCAGGCTGGGCAGGGTTAAGCTGGTCCCAATCGACGGCCCCGGCTCCGCGGATCATCCAGGTTCAGGCCGAAGCCCGACCCCTGGCTCCATTGCGGGCACCCCAGACACTGAACACTCAGCGTCCCGCTCAGCCACTCGCCCAACAACCGGCTCAACAGTACGCACCCGCTCAGGCTCCACAGTCCGAAATCCAGCGGGAATTGCAAAAACTGTACGAGAAGAACGGTCGGGCCATGCCCGAAATGGTCGATGTTCGTGCGGCGCAGTCCGCCACCAGCCCCCCGGCCGCGCCCTCCGCCGCGCAGTCGCCTGTGTATCAGCCACCGGCGGGAACCTCCGCGACGCAGTACACACCTCCTCAGACTCCGGTCGCGGCACAGCCCGTCTCAGCCCCCAAAAAAAAGGGGTTGTTGAATAAACTGTTCGGCAAGAAGGAAGCCGAAACGCCCACTCAACCCCCTGTTGAGCCCGGTTACACTCCGCCCACCCGGATGGCACAGCAACCGCAGATCGTCCCCCCACCGGTGTCTCTTCCGGCAACTCCCGGCCCCAACTATGGGCAGATTTTTGAAAATGGGGCTGTGGTAGCCCAGCCACCACAGGCGTTCACACCGCCTGCGGTGGCCAGTGCCGTGCAACCCATGGTGCAGCCAGAGTCTGTTCCAGAGACACTGCCTGCGATCACCGCTGAGGCTGCCCCGAGCGACCCCAATGGCTTTGAAGCTCCGCTGTTTGTCGACACTCCCAACGGCGTTGAACCTTACGATCCTCTTCCGGCGCTGGACCTGAACACCCCCCTGAAAGCTCCCGTTGACGATACGGTGAACCTGGGACAGGCTGCGGAATTTCCCGTTGCCACCGTCCCTGAGGTTCCGGCGGAACCTGCTGCTTCCGCCGCCTCGCAGGATCCTTCCGACCCATTCAGTGATTCGTCGTTGTTTCCAGAAGAGGCTGCGGCCCCCCTGGAGACTCCTGTCATCGAAGAAAGCATTGCCCCGGAGAGCCTTGAGCCGCAATCCACCGCCGAGCCGCTTGCCCAGACCCCGGTTGAGGAAAACCCCGTTCAACAGCCCAGTGAACCTGTGGCGGAGGAAAATCCCTATTCCGGATTGTCGCTCAGCGATGATCCCGCCGAAGCGACCGCCGTGGCTCGACCGGCAGCACCGCTGCCTCCCCCGGAAACGGCGGATACCCCATCGAATACCACAGCGATGGCTCCGGAGCCACTCCCCGCTTCGCAAAATCTGGGATCGAACACCGATGAAGAACCGCCGCTGACATTCAATCCGCAGGAATCGCTACCAGCGACCGGCCTGCGGCCGATCCCTCGAAATGCCGCTGAACGCACCCTGGCCAAACGGGAGATGATTGCCGCCCGCAAATCGTTGCCAGGCTTGAAGGGGTTCTGCCCGGTTGCCCTGCGGGATCATCGGGATCTGGTGGATGCCCGGAGCGAATTCCGCGTGGTCTACAACAATAAAACCTACTACCTGGGCTCCAGCGAAGCCGTACAGACATTCCTGGGAGATCCGGCGAAGTACGCCCCGGCATCACGGGGCTCCGATGTGATTCAGCTGTCGGTGACCGGCGAAGAATCCGAAGGCAGTCTGGAACATGCCGTCTGGTACAAGGGACGTCTCTACATGTTCACCTCTGCGGAAACAATGGACACTTTCGTGGCCGCCCCGAGCAGTCACGCCACGCTGGACTAGAGCATCGTCCATGCGAAACCTGCGGGATCAGCCGGTACGCGCTAGTCAAGTAAACGGCTCTTGACGCGCACGGCTGGCCAGAAAGTTCTTCTGGTAGGTTTGTGCGGTCGGGAGCTGCGACTCATTGAAAACCTGGCTCCCGCGCACGCGGCTCCCGACCTGGCAGATTCACAAACGGGCCAGCCGGCTCCTGACACCGTTGTGCCTGTCAAATGATTCCGGGGTGGCCCGGACGCTGCTTTGAGCGTCTGGGTTGCAGAGCAACAAGAGGTTACAGGGGGGACGCTCGCCTTCCATCCCTCTTGTTTCTTCGTCACCCAGACACCCCAAGCGATGCCTGGTATGATTTCTGACACTTTTATACCCCTCAGATCCTTACTGATCGATCACCACAGCGTCTTCGATGACATGCAAATACATTAGTTCTTTGTTTCGGACTCGTGGCTTGATCGTGAGCTTACCGACTACATCGAACTGTCGACTCTGGATATAGTCGGTGGTGACTCCCTCACGCATGCGCACGCCGATCTTTTCGTCGGCATGAACAGGTCGACCAAAGCTCGTCAGACTTACGTACTTTTGAAACGCAAACGCTGTTAAGCCAGACTCCGTCGGAGGAGGAAACATCTCACCCTTAATCCGGATTACCTTGCCGTCCAGAGTCTTGAGTCTCTGTGGCAGCTGTTGCTCCACATCCACCGGCAGCTTATCGAGGCCGAGCCGTTGGCGGAGTTCGAGGTCTTCAAACTTGACCCGCAAGGCTGCATTTGGACCTTCGACCACGAAGCTCTGTTCTGACTTATCGGGTGTGGTAGTATTCACCGGGGACTCTTCGCCCAACGTGATCCCGCACAGCAATACAATCAGTCCACAAATCCTCAGGAGTTGAATAATGGTGTCAGGAACCATGTCCGCCTCCTTTCACCAACTTCGGGCGACCGCGAGGGTGCGTCAAGTAAACGGTTCCTGCACCTTTACTCCTGACACCTCGATGAAGTGACAAGGGACTCAACCGGCGATTAGATGGAAAATCCCTCAGCCGCCTCATTCGGAGGAGCCAGAAACTTTTTCAGGTTTTTCGTGCTCCACGTCTTCCATTGGGCAAAAGCCTTGTTGCGGGCCTCTTCGCTATCGAAGGCCACGGACATGTTTCGAATCTGGCCCGAGGGATCTCGTCGGAATGGTTTCAACCCATACGTCTCGGGGTCTTGCTTCGTCATTTCGATCAGGGCTGCCAAGGCTAAATCTCGCAGCTGGGTTGTTGACTTGATGGCATCATTCTCGCCACGTGATGCCGAGAGTTCGGTCGTGTCGGTCAAGAGTTTTTCCAGGGCGGCCATCTCTTCGGAACCACCATAGTGGGCAATAACTGCAAACGGTTCATGAATCTGGAACTGTCGGCGGGGATTATCGATCAGTTCCATGGCCGGATGAATGGCCTCCGGCAGGCCCAGTCGATTGGCCAGTTCGAACCGGTCCTGGGCGAGATTCGGCGCGGGTTGGGTGACCCAGTAGGCCACCAGTGTCAGCTTCATCGTGTCTTCGGGGGTGGTCGCATTCTGATTGACCAGTTGCCGCAGCAAGTAATACGCCGAGCGGGCCACATCGTCCGGATGCTCGGCTTCGGGATGGGTCAGCAGAATCAACAGTGACAATGCCGAGACCCCTCGAGCATCACGCAATCGTGGCATTCCCGGTAGCATGACCCGCCGTCGCAACTCCGCTTCGATCTGGTCTGGCTGGGAGAGAGCCGCCGACAGGTCGGTGTCACCGCGTAGCAATTCGCCGTAGACCTGCCGTGTTTCCGGACGATCACCCGTTACCTCGGCCACCAGATCCCAGCCGGGCAGGGTGGTTTGCGAACCCGGTGCCAGAAAATCAGTAATTGTCTCGCCCAGTTGGCTCCGTGATACCCGCTGGATCAGGGTTTCCACACGCAGGCGAACTTCCGGATTGGGATGGGTCAGGCCGGACTCCAGATAGGGCAGGATGCGATGACCCGATTCATACAACGCATTCTCCGCAGCGATCCGCTGCGAGAAACTGCGAGCTGCGAGACGATCAATCATCTCACGAGGATCGCGTCGTTGTTCGTCGGCGGCACTTGCGACACCGCATATCAGCACCAGGCTGCCGATCCATGTCCATTGTCGTTTCATCGCGTCCTCCGGTTGCCGCGTGCGTTGATTGTAATCGTACCCCTATCGCGGGCCGGGCGTAAACACCATCCCTCGGAGATCGGACGGACACGCACCCGGAGGTACTATCCTTTTTTCAGCCAATCGTGGACGCTATCGGAGAATTACGTCTCGGTGCCCAGACGGCTGCCTACCGGGGCCGCGTTGCCGCGCAGCCAATCGCTGACAGCCATGGCTCGTTTGCCAATCGGCTGTATTCGCTGGATAGCACAGGCCCCATCGCCCGTTCGCACAAGCAGCGAGCGGCCATCGTTCCTGACGATCGTTCCCGCAGCTGTTTCCATACCGGTAGCGGGAAGTGGCGCAGGATCAATCTCCAGAACCAGAATCCGCTGGGGGGGCTTGGCAGTCACATGCAGGTAGGTATGCGGCGTCGGCCACGGCTGCATGGCGCGAATTTGACAGTCGAGTGCTGCTGTCGATTGCGACCAGTCGAGCATGCCGAACTCCTTTTTCAATTTGGGAGCCCGGGTGACCTCGGCGGGGTTCTGCGGGCGTCCATTCAGACGTCCGTATTCCAGGTCATCAATGAACTGCACGGTGACCGGGGCCACCAGCGAGGCCAGGCGGTTTTCCAGATCACCGCTAGTCTCCTTGGGGCCAATCGGCGTGGTGAATTCGGCCAGGATGGGGCCCGCATCCAGCCGTGGAACAATCTGAAAGATCGAAACGCCGGTGGTCGCTTCGCCTTTCCAGACTGCGTATTGAATGGGGGCGGCTCCTCGGTACTTGGGAAGCAGAGAACCGTGCAAGTTATAACATCCGCGAGGTGGCACACCGATCACCTCGGCAGACAGAATCTGGCCATACGCCGCGACGAGAAACAGATCGGCTTGCAGCGCGTACAGTTCGGCCAGACTTTCCGCCGTGTTGATGTTCGGAGGCTGAAGGACCGGAATCTTTCTGTGAAGGGCAAATTCCTTCATCACGTTCGGATGAACGCGGCCTCCCGACGCCACGCGGTCCGGCTGGGTCACCAGACCCACCATGGTGTGATGGGAATCGGCCAGCGACTGAAACGTGGGTAAGGCGAATTCGCCGGTCCCCAGCATGGCAATCCGAAACGGCACAGGGGCAATCCTTGGGTGTGTGATCCACTGGTCCACGCCAGTGACCAGCCACCGGAGTTGGACGGTCACATTGGACGGTCACATAATAGTCCCTCGGAGTTCCGGCTTCGATCCGCGGCGGGATAATGCCTCCGTGAGATGTCTCGGTGTCGCTACTTTCGTCCGGTGCTGGCTCCGCTGGCGACCAGGGCCCAACCCACAATGAGCAGCACTCCGCCAATCGGCGTGATGGCTCCCAGTCGGGTGATTCCAGTCAGGACCAGCCCATACAGGCTGCCCGAAAAAATCAGCGTACCCATCAAGATACACCAGGCACCCATCCGCAGAGTCTGCTGGGGACGGTGAGCCAGCAGGAGTCCGATCAGCATCAGACCCAGTCCCTGTCCTAGCTGGTACTCCGCAGCCGTCTTGAAGTCCCCGATGTATTTGGTAACGCCGGGCACCGTCTGGCCAGCGACGGTCTTCGTGATCCCTTCGTACAAGGGCGTGATCGCTCGGTCCAGTCCATGGGCGGCCCACGCTCCCATGACAATGGCGACGCCCACCAGCGCCGCTCCGACTCTGGCCCAATGGTTGGCTCCCGATCCACAGGGCGGGGCGGTTGAAGTCGTCTGATCCATGGCGGTTCTCCGGAAAAGGCAGGCAATGTCGGACCATGTTCGGAAGCCAGGAGCGGATCGTCAATCGATCGCCAGCCATGTGATCGTTCACCGGTCAGTTGTCCCGAACAGGCAAACCGGTACGATGCCCGCCTTCGCGGATTGTGGCATCTCCATCGGCGGCGGATTGTATGAGCCTGGCATTTCTGGCAGCGGTGCTGTTTGCGGCATCGGCGGTCTGCGGTCAGGGATTGACCCGTCAACTGGGCGGGATCAGTGCCAATGCATTACGAATCACGATCGCCTGTACCCTGCTGGCAATTCTCTCCAGCATCGTGACACCCGGCCAATGGTATCGGTCGACTGTTCCTTGGCTGATGTTCAGCGGAGCCTTGGGGTTTGGGCTCGGTGATATTGCGCTCTATGTGGCCTACCCGCTCATGGGGGCGCGATTGGCGGTGTTGGTCAATTTGTGTCTGGCGACTCTGGTCGGAGCCTTGGCGGACTGGGCCTTTCTTGGAACCCAATTGACCTTGCTGGAAGTGGGAGCGGCTGCGGTCACGCTGACGGGTATCGTGATGGCTCTGCATCGGAAAGATGAGCCCTTTCAATGGAATGTCGGTCTTGGTCTGACATTGTTTGCGGGCACTTGTCAGGGAATCGGGCTGATGCTCAGTCGCCATGCCCAGGCAATCTCTCGATCGAATGAGCAGCCCATGTCCGGGCTGAGTCAGGCCTTTCAACGTACGCTGGGCGGGGTGCTGGTCGGCTGGACCGTCTGGTGTCTGATGCGCTGGTCATCGGCGGGGCATAAACTGACGTTACCGCGGGAGACCACCCGGCGTTTACCACTCTGGCTGATCGGGGCCTCAATTTTCGGTCCAGTCGCGGGTGTCAGCGCCATGCAGGTCGCCTTGGAACAGGTGGGCAGCAGTGCCATCGTGTCAGCCATTACCGCCACCGCCCCGCTGCTCCTGCTGCCGTTCAGCCGGTTGATTGACCGCGAACGCCCCACCTCCCGGGCGATGACCGGCTCACTGATTGCCGTGCTGGGACTGGCAGCCCTGGCCTGGCTCCGCCAGCGTTAAGGCCCCGCTGTCGACACGCCGTCTCGCGAGAGCCCGGGCGATTCACGACCGTTCATCAGCCGGTACGGTCCTGATCAGCTGATGATCAGGTCATCCTCGCGGTTGTAATCCTGAACACCCGCTCCCCATCGCTGCACTCCAAAGCGTGTCAGGATTGGGAACACGAGATAGCCACCGGGGTCATTGCCGACTGCTACAAAGTCATCCCATCCCGACCCGCCAAAAGCCACATCGTAGCCCCACCCGCCATTCAGCAGATCATCGCCCGACCCACCTCCCAGCAGATCATTCCCCGCCTGCCCAAACAAGTAGTCGGATCCGCTCCCCCCATCCAGTAGATCGTGACCATTGCCGCCGTAAAGGTCATCATTCCCGGACCAACCTTCGAGGATGTCGTTTCCATCGCCCCCGACGATGTAGTCCCAACCCGCATCGCCTATCAGGTAGTCATTTCCTGAACCTCCACTCAGGTAGCAGTCGAGTGTGCCAAGGTAGTCGAAGCTGTCATTCCCGGCATTGCCAAAGAACCGGATTTCTCCGGGGACACTCGACCGAAAGAACCTTTGGATGTAACCGTTATGATTCACCTGCACCATCGCCCGCCCATTGACAGTGATGTCATCCACCTGCACGTAGTCCGCCCGGTTTGAACCCACGATCTGGAGATTGCCGGCGATCACAGCTGCGGGAACCTTGCGGGATTCGAGGGCGACCAGCGACGAAGGTTCAGTCGCTTTTTGTCGTGTCTTTGAACCGCCAAACGTCTTCCTCAGAGATTCTCGGCATTGGTATGAAAATGCGATCAGCGATGGAACGAACATGGCAGTCTCCTGGAGCGAGGACGTCACATCCGATCCTTCCTGACCGGTCGCGTCCTCCGACATCACCTGGAGAAGGCAATCGCCGTGCCAACAGCGAATCCGCAAAGAGAATTCCAGAAATTACCGAGCTTTTGCCTGCGAGTGCCTGAGAATGAGCCGACGACCTGTAATCCGAATGATGAAAACTGTCATCCAAAACAAGACAGCACTTCAGGAACTCCCGAGCGTCATGGCGAACGGCAACGACCGATCACACGAAGGCAACCCCACCCCCGGCGACAGGCGTCAAACCCGTGTCCAGGGATGTGGGGAATTGCACATCGCATCACCCGCCCAGATCCTTGACGATCTCTTCCACACTTCCCAGCTGATTCTTCAGTCCGGCGAGGGTTTCGCGGATTCCCGCGACGACATCGGCGGGGGCTTTGGCGACGAAGGCTTCGTTGGCCAGTTTGCCTTCATGGCCCGCGATGTGCTTGCGGATCTTGTCGGCCTCTTTCTGCTGGCGGGACAGTTCCGCGACCGGGTCGATGATCCCTTTCAGGGGGATATACCCGTCCGCATCGCCGAGCGTGAACCCGGCACTGGCGCTGGGCCGCACGACGTCGGCCCCGGCAGCTGTCAGGACCGCCTTGGCGAGGTTGTCGAACTGGGCGGCGACGTTGTTCATCTCGCCCGCGACCTCGGACGAGGCCCGGATCAGCAGTTGGAGCTGGGTCGTTGGCGGGATGTTGTAGATCGAGCGGACGTTCCGGACAGCCACGATCGTTTCCTGGAGCCGGGCAAACCGGCGTTCAAGGGCGTCGTCGCGCCATGAACGCGGGATCGTGGGCCAGGCGGCGACGATGGCAGCGGGTTCGACAGGTTGAGGGTTGAGGGTTGAGGGTTGAGGGTCAGAGGGTTGAGGGTCAGAGCTGAGCGGCTCGCGACAGCGCGTGGGAGCGATCTCGTTGAGTCGGCTCCACAGCTCCTGGCAGATGAACGGCGTGAACGGCTGTAAGAGCCGCACGAGGGAGTCGAGAACGAAGAGCAGGACGCGCTGGGCGGTAGCACGGACTTCGTCCGAAGTGCCAAGGGCCAAGTCTCCAAGTGCCAAGGGACTGTCCGCCTTGTCACTTGCCCCTTGTCCCTTGTCACTTCTCCGCAGCCTCGGCTTCACCATCTCCAGATACCAGTCGCAGAACTCGTTCCAGGTGAAGTCGCGGATGGCCCGCGTGGCGGCGTCGAACTGGTAGCGGCCCAGGTACTCGGTCATCTCGTTGGCCACGGTCGAGAGGCGGCTGAGAATCCAGCGGTCTTCGAGTTGCAGCTGATCGGCAGTCACCGGACCCGGGGTGTAGTCGGTCAGGTTCAGCATCGCAAACCGGCTGGCGTTCCACAGCTTGTTGCAGAAGTTGCGGCCGTACTCAAAGCGTTCGGCGACGATGCGGGCGACCTTTTCGCCTTCGTCCGGCTCGAACCAGGGGCTGGTGTACTGCGAGGATTTTTTGCAATTCACGCAGGTCACGCGCGGCTTGGCCCCGCCGCCGGGGATCGCCTTCTGATGCTCCAGCGTCTGCGGGATGACCGAGCTGCAATGCGGGCACTCGTACCCGACCGGCAGCCGCACGTCCTGCGTTTCGCCCGCGATCGAGGCGATCGTGAACCGCACCGCATCGGCCCCGTACTTCTCGACGAGTTCCAGCGGGTCGACCCCGTTCCCCTTCGACTTCGACATCGTCTGCCCGAACCCGTCGAGAATCTTCGGATGGACGCAGACATGCTCGAACGGAATTTTTCCGTCATTGTTATACAGACCGGTTAACACCATGCGGGCGACCCACAGCGTGATGATATCGCGCGAGGTCACGAGGACATTACCGGGGTAGAACGTCGGCAGAACTTCGTTCGTTGAGCGTTGAGCGTTGAGCGTTGAGCGTTGAGAGCCGGAAGCGTCAGCGCCCGGAGTTCGCTGAGCCACCGCAGTCTGCTTCGCCACCTCCTTCGCATCCAACGGCGGATTGTGCTCCGCATCCGGCCAGCCCAGCGTCGCATGCGGCCAGAGAGCGGACGAGAACCATGTGTCGAGGACATCGGGGTCTTGGGTGAAGCCTGATGCTTCAAGTTGTTGTTCCACATTCCGATATCCGTCTTTGACACAGACGAGCATTCGGACTCCAGTATCAATCCCTTTCTCAGAACCTGAGGTGAATGTTGCTAACGCGGCATCACCAAATTGAGGCAGAGAAACGCAGGGAGGACCGCTAGACTCAGTGGCCGCGTAGTAGAACACCTCATTCTTTCGAAATTCCTCAGCGGAAAGATCCTTGGACCAAATCGGTATCCGATGCCCCCACCACAGTTGCCGGCTGATGCACCAATCCCGCTTCTCCCCCAGCCAGTCGAGGTAGGTCTTCGTGTAACGCATCGGGAAGAACTTGACGCGGCCATCGTTGACGGCATCGAGAGCGGTCTGGGCCAGACCGGGACGACCGTCGGACCAATCGTCCATCTTCACGAACCACTGCTCGCTGAGGTATGGCTCGATGGGGGTCTTCGAGCGGTCGCTGTGCTTCATCGGGATCTTGCGGTCCTCGACTCCTTCGAAGTGGCCGAGGCGTTTCATTTCCTCGATGACATGTTCGCGGGCCACCAGACGGTCGAGCCCGGTGAAGTCCAGCGAGCGGGGGACGTAAGTCTCCCGTGAATCGGCGTGGCTGGCAGTGGGATCACCCGCATTCACGGCAGACTCACGTCTGCCGCTCGCTTCAGAGCGTCCGTTCTCATTGATCGTCCCATCCGGATTCAGGATGTTGATCGGCTCGCCCATCTTGTCCTTGTTGCGAGTCCAGCAGGCGTAGTCATTCGGGTCGTGAGCCGGAGTGACCTTCACGCAGCCAGTCCCCAGCGTCTTATCCGCCAGCAGGGGATCGGCAATGATCGGGATCAGCCGCCCGTTGACCGGAATGCGGACCTTCTTCCCGATCAGGTGCGTGTACCGCTCATCCGTTGGGTGCACGCAGACGGCGGTGTCGCCGAGCATCGTCTCGGGGCGAGTTGTTGAGAACCGGATGACGTCCAGCGAGCGGGGGACGTGAGTCTCCCGTGAATCGGCGTGGCTGGCAGCGGGATCACCCGCATTCACGGCAGACTCTCGTCTGCCGCTCGCTTCGTCTTCCACCACCGGATAATTGAACGTCCAGAAGTGCCCATCAATCTCCTCGTCATACACCTCGTCATCCGCCACAGCTGTCTGCAGGAAGCAGTCCCAGTTGACCAGCCGTTTGCCGCGGAAGATGTACCCGTCCTGGAACATCTTGAAGAACGTCCGCCGCACGGCCTTTGAACAGACATCGTCCAGCGTGAACCGTACGCGTCGCCAGTCGCAGGAGAAGCCCAGCAGCTTCAGCTGGGAGATGATCCGGGCCTCGTAGGCGTCTTTCCATTTCCAGATGCGGGTGACGAGGGCATCGCGGCCGATGTCGTGGCGGGTCAGGCCTTCTTCTTCCTGCATGCGGCGTTCGACGACGGCCTGCGTCGCGATCCCGGCGTGGTCGGTTCCGGGCATCCACAGGGCTTCATACCCCTGCATCCGCTTCCAGCGCGTGACCAGGTCCTGGCACGTGCCGTTCAGCGCGTGCCCCATGTGGAGGGCTCCCGTCACGTTGGGGAGCGGGATCATGATCGTGTGCGGCTTCTTCGGCTGCCCGTCGGGTCCGACCGTGCCCGGCTCAGCGTTGAATGAGCCATTCCGCTCCCAAAACGCAGACCACTCCTTCTGGGCCGCAGCGGGGTCGTAGAGCTTGGGGATTTCGTTCGTGGGAGCCGTGTCCGCGGACATGGGATTCTGCTTCTGAGGATCAATCGGGAATCCGGTTCCGTATGTGTTACGTCCGGGCTGCGTAGGGTAACTTGTTGCCAGCGTTGGCGAAACGCCATCGCTTCCGGGTTTCACGCGAGTCCGCGATCGGAATATCTTGGGCGTTGCCGATGGATCGAGCGAGCCACGTGTTCTGGAAACCGCAACGACCAACGGGTTGAATTCCGCTGTCGATCCCGATACACCGGCAGACCGGTTTCGCAACTTTTCCCGAGTGACTGAATGACTTCCTCTTCCTCCATCATGGAGCGATTACAGACGGCCCTGAAAACCCATTGGGGATACGACGACTTTCGGCCTCTGCAGGCAGCGGCCATGACGGGATTGATGGCCGGGCAGGACTCCTTGATCGTATTACCCACCGGGGGCGGAAAGTCCCTGTGTTATCAAGTTCCGGCTGTCTGCATGGAGGGGGTGGCCATTGTGGTCTCACCCCTGATTTCGCTGATGAAGGACCAGGTCGACGCCCTTCGGGAATGTGGGATCGCCGCCGCCTTCATCAACAGCTCGTTGACAACGAACCAGCGTAGTGAGATCACTCTGAAACTTCGTGAGGGCCAGCTCAAACTGTTGTACATTGCCCCGGAGCGGCTGTGTATGCCGGGGACGCTGGAGCTGTTGGAAACGCTTCCGATTTCATTCTTTGCCATTGACGAGGGCCATTGCGTCCGTCAGTGGGGGCACGACTTTCGGCCCGATTACCGGCGTTTGCATCAGCTGCGGGAGCGGTTTCCGAATGTGGGGATTCACGGGTTTACGGCCACGGCGACCGAGCGGGTGCGGACCGATATCATCGAACAGCTCAATCTGCACGAGCCGCAGGTACTTGTTGGGAGCTTCGACCGACCGAATCTCAGCTACTTTGTGGAGTCGCGGGAGTCGCTGATCGAGCAGATCACCACCGTGATCGATCGCTTCCGAACGGAATCGGGCATTGTGTACTGCCTGAGTCGCCGCGAGACCGAGGATCTGGCCGCCCAGTTGACATCGCTGGGACACCGGGCCCGGCCCTATCACGCCGGGATGTCCGATGAAGATCGCCAGAAGAATCAGGAAGCGTTCATTCGAGATGAAGTTCCGATCATTGTGGCAACGGTGGCCTTTGGAATGGGGATCGACAAGCCCGACGTGCGATACGTGATCCACGCAGGGTTGCCGAAGTCGATCGAGAATTATCAACAGGAGACTGGCCGGGCCGGACGCGACGGGCTGCCTGCGGAATGCTGGATGTTTTACGGCCCCAAAGATGTCGTGACCTCGAAGCAGATGATTGCCAAGGGGGCCCCGGAAATTCGCGAGGTGGCCGAGCGGGCACTTCAGAAAATAATCGAGTACGCCGATGGAATCGACTGTCGGCATCGGACGCTGGTCCAGCACTTTTCCCAGGAATTGCCAAACAGTTGTGGCGAGGCATGTGATAATTGTCGGGGTGATGTCGAGCTGTTGCCTCCCGAAACGGCAATGCGGTATTCCCAGATGATTGTCTCGTCGATTCATCGGCAGGGGGAACGATATGGCAGCCAGTACACGGCGTACGTCCTGGCGGGAAAAGCCGATGAACGGATTGAACGCAATGGGCACGAGAAGCTGACGACCTATGGTTTGCTTCAGGAATTCCCAACGGGGGTCATCCAGGACTGGGTGAGTCAGCTGGTGTCGCAGGGGTTTATTCGGGTCGGCGAGTTCTCGGTGCTTCAGAATACTGAGTCGGGACGGTTGTTGTTCAAGGGGGGGGGCGAGCCGAAGCTGCGCGTGCCCAAAGCCACGAAAAGGCGGTCCGCACGTTCGTCTTCCCGGTCGGCGAATTCGCGGGAAGGAGTGGATGAAGGTTTATTTGAAGAGCTGCGGGCGTTGCGATTGAACCTGGCGCGGGAACGTGAGGTGCCGCCGTATATGATTTTCGGGGACACCTCATTGTTGGATATGGCCCGCCATCGGCCCACGACCATTCGCGACTTCCGGAAGGTTAAGGGGGTGGGGGAAAAGAAGTGCGAGGAGTTGGGCGGCGAGTTTGTGGCCGCCATCACCGCGTATTGTGAACGCGCCGGCGTGACCTCGGACGTGGAACGCGAGGATGCCCTTGCACCTCTGGTTTCCGCTCCCGCAAAGAAAAGCATGAACGCCTCGACGGCGCGGGCCTTTGCACTCTTTGCTCAGAGAGAAAGTATCGAGTCGGTCGCCGCCGAGATGGGGCGAGCGATATCAACGGTATCGGGGTATCTGACCGAGTATCTGCGGTCCCAGCGGATCACCGATCCGACTCCCTGGGTCGATGCGGTAACGGTCTCCCGGATCGATGCTGTCTTGGAGGAACTGGGCCCCGTGGACCGGTTGGGGCCACTCCACGAACATTTGGGCGGAACCGTTAGCTACGAGGCCATTAAGGTCGTTCTGGCCTGCCGCCGCAATGTGAAGACCGGATGATGGTTGATGGGATGTGCCTGAGGCACTCTTTACGCAGGCGATCACTCAAATCGCAACAGCCCGAATGTCTGCGGGCTGGGAGTTTCGGTGACCGGGTGGTTCCAGCCCTGGAGTCCGACCGTAGGCAGAGTTCGCGTGATGCCGATCGCCCAGAACGTGGATGGCTGCGGAGCTGCGGGGGCCAGTTCGGTCCACGGGATGGCTGCCTCAAAACGCCAGACCTGGTCGTCTCCTGCGGAGGCCACATACCACTTGGGGTTCCATCCCGAGAACTCCCAGCACGCATCGCGGGTGTGTCCTCGCTGATCCACATCCAGCCGGTAAAACGTGTTGTAGTCGCGATCGGTATCAAGGGCGAAACTGATGCGATCGTACGCGTTCAAATCGGCATCGTGCGTCCGCCCCGCTTGCTGCGACGGAGCCAGTGAAAGACCTGTTTGCCGGGGCATGGTTCCCGCCAGATACAGGAACCGGTCGTCATACAGCATCAGGACCATCGGGCGGGCTTTGAGGATCTGAACGCCAGCGGTGGGAACGGGGGCAGCACCCATGAACTCGCGTGAAGCTTCCGCAGGTTGTTCCGTCAGAAACAGTTCCGTAGCGCCCTCCCAGCAGGCATCCTGCAATTCGCCATCCAGACGCGGTGGCAGCGTGGTCCGGCGACAGGTCGCGACTGGCCGGGGAGACCGGATCTGCGGACGCAACAGCCAGATTTCTCCCTGGGCCAGCTGGTTCCAGGCGTCCTTGGAGTCGAGTTTGAGCAACTCGTCGATGATCTTGTCGGACTCCGCCGGGCGGGAGCTGCGTCGCATGAGGGCGGCCACGGCCAACTGGATCTCGGGTTCTCGAAAGAATCCGGGTGCCGTCCGGTCGACCAGTCCCGTGATGCGGTCGGCAGAACCCCGCCACTGCTCGGCCTGCAGGGTCAGCAGGTCTGCTGACTGTGTCGGAGCCTCCTGTCCGGCGACCAGTTCGACCAGGCCCCGGGGTTTGACCCGTACGGGTGTGATGGCCTGCTGAATTGGAGTTATGGACGGGGAGAGTTCCGGAACTGACAGGGTGCCCGGGAGTTTCTGGTTCTCGTGAAGCCCCTGTTGAAACTCGGCTTGCAGGATCGCGCGGTCCGTCTGTGACTCGCCCCGCTGCGAAAGGCGGGGCTTGATCCGCAGCCAGCCAATTTCCGAACTGGCCCAAAACCGCAACAGCCAGGCGGCGCTCTCCGGAGCTGCTGGATGATCGGGGTACAGGTCCAGCAGCAGGGAGTAGGCCTGCTCGGCTCCCTCAAACAGCATACGGTCGCGATAATCCCGCGCCACATCAGAGAGCAGCTTGGCTCCCTCGTCCGGGGAGATTGCCGCGACCTTGCTGCGCAGCTGGGCAATCAGCTGCTGGCCTCCCTCCGGGCCGATCATCAGTTGACGGCTGAAGTTGACGAAGCCTTCCCGAGTCTTAATGTCCTGCTGCCGTTTTTCCAGTCCGTTAAGGTTCGTGGGCAGGTGGGCTCGACGCATGGGGCCGTTGGTAGGGATCTCCAGGCCGCCGAAAAGCGTTGGTGTCGTGGTATCCGCCTCGATCCGACTGTGTATCAGCCGCAGTGTTTCCATCCCCAATATCGGCGGGGTGTCGAGCAGTCGCGCTAAGGCCGGTTCCACCAATTGGTCGACCGGGGAACCCACACGAACCAGCATCTCGCGCGGATGGACGGTCAGTGGTCCGGCCTGGGGGATGATTGTGCGGGTGAACACTTTGCTGACGGACCATGGAGCTAGACCCAACAGCTGAGTGACCTCGTGACCGGCCAGAGGATCGGCTGCCTGATCGATCGCCTTCAGGGCGGCATCGAATACGATTCGGCCAGCGGCGTCATCGGCGGATGGTTCACTGAGCAGAATCACTTCCGGCTGCCAGGTGCGAATCTGAGCGATGAGGTCGGTCAGCACGACTTCTGGGAGCTTCTGGTCCGTCAGGAGTGACCATTCATCGAGAAGTTTGTTGCGATCACGATCCAGTCCGGGCACTGTCAGCGGGAGCCGCCAATCCACGGTGGCCACGTTCGCCCCCACGGAGGAGAGTGCCTCGTCGGCCCTCAGTGAAAGCGGGCGTTGCCGTTCTGAATCGGTCCCCAGATCACGCCGGGTGAGCAGTATCGTACCGGATCGATATCCCCACTCGGCGGAGTATTTGGTAAGTGTCGCTAATGGGATCTGGTCTGGACGGGCCTGGATGGTCAGGTAAGCCAGGTGGCGTCCTCCGGCCCGGACCGGTTGCCACGTTTGGCCACCATCGGTCGTGCGGAGAATCTTGCCCAGGTCACCCACGGCAACGCCCTGTGTGGGACTTGTGAAGTGCAACGATCGCCACGGTGTGGTCTCACCGGTGGGCAGGGCTTCCCAGCGCTGCCCGGAGTCAGGAGAGTGCCAGATGACACTGCCGGGAGAGCCAGCAATCCAGACGTGATCCTCGTGTTGTGCGACTGCCAGGAACTCCATGCAATCTCGAAGGCGAC
This sequence comes from Planctomycetota bacterium, assembly GCA_003671275.1. Classification (GTDB taxonomy): domain Bacteria; phylum Planctomycetota; class Planctomycetia; order Planctomycetales; family Planctomycetaceae; genus TH-plancto1. The sequence continues at coordinate 17,296 of QWPB01000070.1, forward strand.
TCGGCAGGGCCGCATTCGGCGGGCTCCAACTGGTTCCCCCATTCGAGGTTTGCAGGGCCCAGCCGCCATCCCCGACGAGCCAGCCGCGGCCGTCTTCCGTGAGCGAGACGGCATGAATCGCTCGCAGTCCCTGGAACTGATCGATCGTTCTCGCCAGCTGGCCGCGTCCTACCAGTCCCAATGATCCGCGCGGACCGGCGACAATGCCAGTCCCCTGGGACGTGAGGGCCGCTGTTCGCCAACTGGTGGCCCGCGGTCCGTTGACGGCTTCCCACGTGGTTCCGGCATCGGTTGAGATCAGGATGCCCGTCGGGCAGCGCGGAGTGGCTTCGCCAATCACGAACCCCAGCTGATCGTCCAGAAACTGTACCTGGAACAACGGCGGCAGTTGGCCCTGGGAGAGGATCTTCCAGTTCAAGCCACCATCGGTCGTATGGAGAATGACGCCGCTCGCAAACCGGGTGTAAGGGGCGACTTCAGCTCCGACGGCCCAGCCAACCCGATCCGTCAGAAAACAGACATCCCGTAGAGCGCAACGGACGGGGGTGCGTGAGAATATCCACTTCTGGCCACCATCACGTGTGATCCAGCAGACGCCTCGATCTCCCACAGCCCAACCGGTGCGGGCTCCGACAAAGGTGACCGCGTGCAAGGTCGCATCGTCTTCCAGGGGAGACGCGGCCAAGGAAGCACTGGCGGTGAATTCGATCGACGCCTGGGGCCCCGCGTCCTGAGCGGAAGTCGACTCAGCCCACGACAGAACGAAAGTGACAATCAGCAGGGCTCGAAGAACAAGGCTCGGCGGAGTCATCGGATCGCCTCCTTGCGACCAGCGAATGAGTGGACTGCCGGATCGTACTGCAAATACGGTTTTCGCGGGGAGAGCGGTTCCGGAAGAGCCCGCTGGGGGGGGAGACGGGGGCTGCTGACCTCGTTTGACGATGCACTGCTCAGAGCCGGTGGTATGGATTCACTAGATCACATACAACTGACAGCAGATACTTGGACGCATCAAAATCCCGTCATCTTGGGGCCGAATGCGATCGGGGAAGCCGGAAAAATTGGAATAAAGGGTAGGCTCCAAAGAATGCGCGTGACCTGCGGATTTGTTCAGGTTTTTTCCCTTACAGACTGCCTGACTCGTAGATTTCGAAGGCTTGGATGGGAGTTTTTTGTATTTTGTCGGTCGAATGCACAGCTGACCCGTTCCGTGCTAAGATGTGATGAAGAGTTGCACGGGGTGTAGGGTGTAGGTGTTTCGACTGTTTCCGCAACTGGGGTTGATCTTCCATGGCAGGTCAGGTTTCGCTGAAGTGGGGTCACGTGAGCATCACGGGCAACTTCCGCGACAACAATGAAGACAATTGCTTTATCGATCCTCAGGCGAGATTCTTTCTTGTCGCCGACGGAATGGGGGGGCAGAGCGCCGGAGAGAAAGCCAGTGAACTGGCGATCGACCTGATTTCCGAAAAGCTCCTGCAATGGATCGATTTCCAGAAATCCGATCCCTCCTCCGTGGTGGATGCGATCGATCGGGCGGTGACCCACGCCAACAACGAGATCATGGCCTTGGGGGGACTGGACGCCCGTTACCATAATATGGGAACGACGGTGACGTTTATCGTGAATGCGAGCGGAACCCTCTTTGTCGGTGGGGTGGGCGACAGTCGCACCTACCGGCTGCGAGATGGCAAGCTGGAACAGCTGACCAAGGATCATTCGCTGACGCAGGCCCTGGTGGATGCGGGGACGATTTCCGCTGACGAAGCCAAGACGCATCGTTACAAGAATGTCCTGTACAAATACCTGGGAACCAAAGAGGGCAGCGGCGGCGCGGAACCCAAGCCCGTGGCTCCTGTTTCCGGCGACCGGTACATGCTCTGTTCCGATGGGGTGACGGACGGTGCCCACGCGGGGGTGATTCAGGATCTGCTCCTGGCGAACTCCGATCCCCAGTTGGCCGCTGCGAAAATTGTCGAGGCCGCCCAGCAGGGGGGATCGCGGGACAATATCACCTGTGTCGTGGTGCATGTCGGTTAGCAATCCAACCAGCGGTCGGGACTTCGCCGATGTCTCGCGAACCGGTGGCTGGACTGGTGCAAATCCGATTCAAATCTGCTCTAGTGCGTCGCACGGTACATTCCGCCGCACGTTACCATTCTTCGAAATCCGAGTTGCTGATTTCGAAACGCCTCCATGACCGCCCCCTGTGATGCGACTGGTTGCACGACGTCCCTCACGTATGAGGCTGCGGTCGATTATCTGTTTGGACGGATCAATTACGAACGGGTGCCGACCACCAAGTATTCGACCGATGATTTTCAGCTGCCCCGAATGTCGACACTGCTGGAACGGTTGGGGAATCCCCAGCTGACCATTCCGGCGGTCCATATCACCGGAACCAAGGGAAAAGGTTCGACGGCGGCCATGGTAGCCGCCCTGTGGCAGGCCGGCGGGCACACCGTGGGGCTGTTTACGTCACCGCATCTGGAGCGTTTTGAGGAGCGCATGACCGTCAATGGTCGGTTGCCCAGCGAGTCACAGATCATTCGTCTGGTTTCGCGTCTCATGGAGGTTGCGGTCGATCTGGAGTTGACGGAGGAAACGCGGCCTACGTTTTTCGAGCTGTCCACCGCGCTGGCATGGATGGTGTTTCAGGCTGCGGGCTGTGATCTGGTGGTCCTGGAAGTTGGTCTGGGCGGACGGTTGGACACGACCAATTTGTGCCGTCCGCTGGCGACGGCGATCACCAGTGTCAGCCGTGACCACATGCGGTTGCTGGGGGAAACACTGGAACTGATCGCCCGTGAAAAGGCCGGAATCATCAAACCCGGCGTCCCGTGTGTCACCGGAGTGGAGTCTCCCGCGGTCCGCGCGGTTATCGAAGATGTGTGTCGTGATCGTGGTGCGGCCTGTCACCGTCTGGGTCAGGAAATACAGATTCTTCAGTGCCAGCCGGATCGGGATTCGATCGGCCCCGCACGCTGGGTGGCGGATATCCAGACGGCACAGCGAGTGCATCCCGTCGTGGCGATTCCCCTGGCGGGAGAATTTCAGATTCGGAATGCCGCACTGGCCTTGGCCCTCGTTGATCTCGTGGGGCAACAGCTCGGTCAACTGCTGTCCGCTGAACAGATCAGATCCGGCCTGGCCCAGGTGGTCTGGCCGTTGCGGATGGAGACGGTCCGGCGTCACCCCATGGTGCTGCTGGATGCTGCCCACAATGACGCTTCGATTCAGGAGCTGTGTCGGACGGTGCAATCGATCCCGGCCCGCCAGCGGACGCTGATCTTTGGAACCTCACGCGATAAGGAGGCTGGGGCGATGCTCCGTCTGGTCGGCGGGGCATTTGATCGAATTCTCATTACGCGCTACACCACCAATCCCCGCGCCTGGCCAGTGGAAGAGCTGGCGGAAGTGGCTCGCAGCATTCCACTCTCCTCGATGGGGACTTCCGAAACGATCGCCGAAGCCCTCCGGCTGGCCCTGAGCGACGCCACAGCGGACGATCTGATCTGCGTTGCGGGATCATTCTTTCTGGCTGCCGAAGCACGCAGCCTGTTGGCAGCAACCCTGTAACACAGTTCACACGCTGCGCGGCAGTGTCACGGCAAAGGTTGTCCCCGCCGTGGTGGAGCAGACGAGTTCAATGGCCCCGCCGCCAGCGGTCAGGATGTTCCGGCAGACAAACAGCCCCAGTCCGGTCCCCGTCTCCTTGGTCGTAAAATACGGTTGAAACAGGTGGACTTGCTGACCGCCGGGAATTCCGCATCCCTCGTCCCGGACCTGGACCTTGATCTCTCGGTCCGTGGATTGGGTGGTGATCTCAATCACTGTCCCTTCCTGAGTGGCGTCGAGGGCGTTCAGAATCAGATTCAAAAAGACTTGCAGCACTTGATCGCGGACCATGGAAACCGGCGGTAAATCCGACTCATAGGTCGTGACGATCCGCTTCCCCTTCATTCGTTTGTAGTACTTCGCAATATTCAGGGCCGAATCCAGCACGGCGTGGACATCTCCAGTCGTTCGCTGATTCGAGGCAGGACGGGAAAAATCGACTAACTCCCGCAAGGTGCGTTGAATCCGCCGCAGCTGTTCATCGATCAGGTTCAACCGCTCGTGCATGTCGGCGTCGAGCGGGCGGCGGTTGAGCAGCTGGACCAGGTTGCTGATGGCTGTCAGCGGGTTTCCGACTTCATGGGCGATACCCGCCGCCAGCAACCCGAATGCGGCCTGCTTTTCGTGTTGGACGAGCAGGGCCTGGGATTGTTGCAACTGAGCCGTGCGCTCGACGATCCGTTTCTCCAGCAGGGTCTGATTCTGTTGCAATTCCGTATTCAGCTCATACAGCTGGCGACTGGCCCCCTTGAGCAGGTTTGCCAGGGCTGTGCTGGCCCAGGTCACCCACACCATGAATACCAGTTGCAAACTCATCACCTGCAGATCTTCTCGGGTCTGGATTCCCTGGACAATCCCAAGAGTCACATAGCTGACCGCATGCAGCCCCAGCGTTGCGACCGTCACAGCCGTTGAGTAGCGAAATGCGCAAACGATCAACGACAGGAAATAGTAGAACCGGAATAGACTGTCGAGCCCCTGGTCAAAGTGGCACAGCAGCCCAATGAATAAGGCTTCCATAAACGAAATGAACAGGGGGGTTCGTTCGAGGAACACCTGACCGCGAGAACTCCACAAGGTGTCGATCAGCGCATAGACCGCACCAAATGTCAGGATGCCGTTGAGCTCGGCCCGGTGGGTGGGCTGGCCCAGGATGTTGACGAGAAAGTATCCCACGCATAGCCCGAACCAGTGAATGCGAACGGTGATTGCCTCGGCAGGCAGCTGCCAGCCCATGTCCACCACCGGATGGGACTCATAGGAGGGGGTGGGGACCACATGCCGGATCGCCGGGTCACCGGAGGAGGTGGCTTCGGGTGGGGTCGGCTGCAAGGCGGGGTTGATGTCTGACACAGCGTACCTTCACCGAGAGGACTGAACCCGTGGACTCTGTTGAAGTGCGATTTGTAGCACAGG
>QWPB01000029.1 GCA_003671275.1 Planctomycetota bacterium
GGCTCTCCGGGAGATGCCTTGGACCAGCCCTCTCTATCCTCCGCCGAGGTTCTTATGTCGAGTCCAGTTCCCACTCCCGCCCCGGTGAAAGATCGCAGTCCCCGGGGAGTGATTCTGGTGTCCTACCCCAAGGTTGTTTTTCTGTACCCCTCGGTCATTGTGGCCTTGATTGCCGGGCTCTATATGAAGATCTGGGGGAATCTGGCCCTGGAGAAGGCGGGCGCCGCCCACATGGCTGCAATCTCCGCCGCTGAAGTTCCCGCAGAGGCAACACCGCCCGCCACAGAGGAGCCCGTTCCCACGGCCCCCGTCACGGCAACTTCGGATGCGCCCGTGGAAGCCGCTCCTGACGATGCGGCCTCCGCACCATCCCAAGCGATTCAACATCCCCGTGGACCGATCATGATGGGGGCCATCTTCCTGGTCGTCCTGCTCGTCAACGTGGTCGTCATTTCGTTCGATTTTCCCCGAACGACCAGCGTGACCCTGGCGGCAATCGCAGCAGCAATCCTGCTGGGTGTCCTGCTGCTCTCCAAGTATTACGAGAACCTGATTCCGTTCGTTTCCGATCTCCTGGCCATGCTGAAGCCCGAGGCGAATGCCATGTTCTACTACTGTTACGCCTTCGGCATGCTGATGATCTACGGGTGTGTAAAGATCAACGCGAAGTTTGATTACTGGGAACTGCGGCATAACGAGTTGCTCCACCACCACGGCTTCATGAGTGATCTGGAGAGGCACCCGACCGCAGCTCTGAAGGTCAACAAAGAGATCAAGGACATCTTCGAATACATGCTCCTGAAGTCCGGTCGCATGATCCTGCAGGCGGGGGGCAATCAGCGCCCGATCGTGCTGGAGAACGTGTTCTTCATCGACAAGAAAGAACAGCAGATCACCTCCCTCCTGGGAACGGTCCAGGTGCAGATTGCTCCGTCCTCACCAGAAGAGAATTCGTAACCCCCGGGTGGCTGCGTGCAGAGCCTGCTTCCTGTCCCTCCGCTCAAGACGTTTACCAATCACATGTCGTATCGCATGCCTGCCGAATGGGAACCCCATGAGGGGACATGGCTCTCGTGGCCACATCGGCGAGCAACGTGGCCGGATGCCTTTGACGAGGTGCCGGATGTCTTCGTTCAGATTGCGAAACATCTGGCGGATTCGGAACTGGTGCGGATCAATGTCGCCAACCCGGTGATGGCGAAGGGGGTTAAATACCTTCTGGAAGCCGCTCAGGTGAACCTGAACGCGGTCCGGTTCCACTACAATCCCACCAACGACGCGTGGGTCCGCGACCACGGCCCCATCTACGTGGTGAAGGACACCGAGGGCATTCGCGAGCGGGCGATTCTCGACTGGGACTACAATGCCTGGGGCCAAGAGTACGAGGACTATCAGCGCGACAACCTGATCCCCTCGCGGATCGCAGACGAGTTTCAGGAGACACGTTTCGCGCCGGGAATGATTCTTGAGGGCGGCTCCATCGACGTGAATGGAGCCGGAACCCTGTTGACCACCGAATCGGTCCTGCTCAATCCGAATCGGAATCCGCATCTGACGCGCGATCAGATCGAAGATCGACTGAAGCAATTCCTGGGAGTGACCAACATTCTGTGGCTGGGTGACGGCATCGAAGGCGACGACACCGATGGCCACGTGGATGATTTAACGCGATTCGTAACCGCCAACACCGTGGTCACTATCGTCGAGCCGAACCCGAGTGACGTGAATTACCGCGCCCTGCGTGACAACCGCGAACGGCTCGACAGCATGCGAGATCAGTCCGGAAACCGGCTGAACATTGTCGATCTGCCAATGCCCGCCCCCGTGATCAAGAACGGGGTGCGGCTGCCAGCCAGTTACGCGAACTTCCTGATCGCCAACACGGTCGTCTTGGTCCCCACTTATCGTTCGGAGCATGATGCGGCGGCCATCAACATCCTGCAGTCGTTTTTTCCCACCCGCCGCGTCATAGGAATCGACTGCACAGCGCTGGTCTGGGGGCTGGGTTCCATCCACTGCGTAACACAACAACAACCGAAAGTGGGCCGCCTCGCCTGAACCTGCCGTACGAATCCTCTTGAGATGAATGACCGAGCATGATGCGACAGTGTTTGAGCGGGTTCCTGCTGCTGCTGGGGACACTGGTGGCCGGGGTAGGGCTGGCGAGCTTTCTGCTGCCCAATCAGTTCATCGATGGCGGCGTGACCGGGATCTCGATGCTGTTCTCCCGCCTGTTCGGCTGGCCCCTGTCCGGGCTGTTAATTGCGGTCAACATCCCCTTTGTGATTTTCGGTCACCGGCAGATCGGTCGGACATTTGCGATCAAAAGTGCCCTCGCCATTGCCGCCCTGGCTTTGTGGCTAGTCTTAATCCCGTTTCCTGTCGCCACCACCGACAAGCTGCTGGGAGCCGTGTTCGGCGGTTTCTTTATTGGTGCGGGCGTGGGTCTGGCGATCCGTGGGGGAGGAGTTCTCGATGGCACCGAAATCCTCGCCCTGATCGTCAGTAAGAAGACCTTTGCCACCGTCGGTGAAGTGATCCTGGGACTGAATGTGGTCATCTTTTTCTGCGCGGGTCTGGTCTTTGGAATCGAGCCCGCCCTGTACTCTGTTCTGACCTATTTCGCCGCCTTCAAAACGATTGACTACATCCTGCACGGGATCGAAGCGTACAACGGGGTGATGATTTTCTCCGGCAAGCAGGAGGTCATCCGACAGGCGATTCTGAGCAAGCTGGGACGCGGCGTCACAGTCCTCAAGGCCATCGGTGGTTACTCGGCCACCGAACGAGAAGTGCTGTACTGTGTGGTCACCCGCCTGGAACTGGCTCCATTGCAAACATTGGTGAAGGCCGAAGACGAGCAGGCATTTATCGTAGTTTCCCCGGTCCATCAGGTGATGGGCGGGGTCGTCAAACAGATGAACTACCACTGACGGCCCCTGGGCCCGATTCCGAAAAGAATACCTTGCGTGTCTATGCATTTCCCGATACGATTCAATACATAGACATGCGAGGCATGAATGACACTCGACACACGACTCATTACCGGAGCCCTGGAAACACTGCTCCTGGAAGTTCTCTCGATCAGCCCCAGTTATGGGTACGAGATCACCCAAACGGTCCTGGAGCGATCGGCAGGGCGGTTCGACCTTAAGGAAGGCAGCCTGTACCCGGCGCTCCACCGGCTGGAGCGGGACGCTCTGCTGGCATCGTTCTGGGAAGAGCACGATGGTCGCCGCCGGAAGTACTACAAGCTGACGACTGCGGGCTCGAAGTCCTTGAAGGAACGCCGCGCGGAGTGGCAAGCCTTTTCCGCCGGGGTCAATGGTGTGCTGGGGATCGATCTGCGTTAGCACGGGGAGTCGGTAATGATCGATCTTTCGGCACAGATGCCGCCGCCTCACGACAGAGAGCCCTCGCATTTGCGGTCGGACATCCTGGATGAGCTGCAGGACCATTTGAACTGCGCCGCCGAGAGAGAACAGCGGAGACTGGAAATCAACGGGAAGTCTCTCCCCGTCGAACAAATTTGCGAAGCGGTTGTCGAACGGTTTGGCGACCCAGCCTCCCTGGCGAGGCAGCTGTGGTGGGATGCGATGCGAGGGCGAATCATGGTGCAACGGACCGTACTGATCGCAGTCACCGTGGGATTGCTCCTGGTGATCGGGTGGATGTCCCTGCTGGCACGAACACTGCGATCCGTCATTGACGAGAACCGCCAGGCCACAGCCGCCATCCTGAACCGAATCTCTCAGGAACGCCCGTCGGAGTTTGTCCCAGTCCGATTTCAGTTACTCGAGGAAAGCCTCAGCCATGCCCCCATCCAGGGGCAATCCGTCCAACTGATTCGTACAGGGGAACAGGAAGGGCCCGAATTGGGTTCCATCACCGAAACGTCAAACGCCGAGGGACGGGTGGATTTTGGAACGCTGCCCTACGGCATGTACCGAGTGACCATCCAGTCAGGAGGCGGCACATATAGCGGACGGACGACCCTGCGTCCGGGAAAGCCGTATGAAGAAACCATTCTCGTTCCAGGTACGCCCCCAACCAGTCCCGTACAATTCGTTGTGACGCCCCCCGACTGGAACAACTGGGGATGGACCTCCGGAAAACCACCGCAGGGTGATTCGTACCTGCTGGTGCGATATACCTTGAATCGCACGGACCGAATTGATGACCGCGAGTGGGTCACGGCCACACAACCACTAGCGGTCGTGATTCGAGAGGGGAAGATGTTTCCGGTCGTCACCCTGTTTGAGGACGATGAGCTGCCCTCCTCGGATGTGAACTTGTCCGAGGGGGACTTCACGGTCGATCTGTCAAAGGTGATCGAGACGTTGCCGGTCCCGACGGGCGATATGCGGATCACGGCGGAATGGTGCTGGCACGCAACCCAGGTACAGGGGTTGCCGCCCGACCAGATTGTCATTCGACCGGTCAGACAGAAGCTGACCGATGAATTCATCGCGAACTCACACGATGAGCGAACCATGCGGACCTTTCCATTGAAAATCAAGATTCCAGGCACGAGCGACACAATTCCGATAACGATCCCGGCAAATCATGTGGCCACGTTCGATGGTGTGGATCTGCCCCCTTTATTCAGTATCGGGGGGGCCGCAGGAGGAGGCTTCTTTTAACCGCCCATCGGAACACAACGAATCCGGCGCTTCGTTCCGACCGGGGCGTTATCTCCGGCTGTCCATCTCGTCAGCCGTACAGTCGGGCCAGTTCGGCGATCTGATCCAAAGCCTCATTGACATCAGGGACGGCGGCCCCACGCTGCCGACCGGCCTGGTCGCAGCGGCTGAGTAGTTCCAGCTCCTCGAAATCGGGATGTTCCCGCAGGCGGCGTTCAGCCCGAACTCCAATGGTACCGTTCAGAATCTTGTGAGCGTCCATGTGGTTCTCGATCAGCCACCGCGTGCGGTCCGTGATGTAACCATCCAGAGCCTCCAGCCCGGACCGCACATGGTCCAGCGGATCGATCGCCTTGCCCACATCGTGCAACAGCGCCGCCAGAAGGAACTCCTCATCGTAAGGCAGTTCATCGCGAGCCAGTTCATAGACCTGCAAGCTGTGGTATAGCGCATCGCCCTCCGGGTGGTACTTCCGGCGCTGTTCGACCCCTGCCAGGGGGGCCAGCAGGGCCCGATAAACGGCAAAGCGATCGATCGATTCACCCGGTGGGGCGGCTTCATCGGGAGACGCGTCCGGGTATTCATTCCCCAGTAGCTTCTCCAGTTGAGAGATGGATGCCCGCTCAATCGGCAGCCCGGTGATCGAACTGCGAAACACCATCCTCGCTTTTTCCGGAGAGTAGAGCGTCAGTTCAATCTCGAAGGCCCCCTGAATATGCAGATGCGTGTACAGCCGTACTTCACCGTGCTTGCGAACATGCTTGTGTTCAATTTCGTAGACCTGCCCCGCGACATCCAGGGCCCCTGCTACGGCTTCGACGGACGATGAGAACACATGGATGTCGATGTCGCTCCCTCGGCGAACATGTCCGGTCAGCGTACTGCCAATGAGTCGGGGACGGAACTTGTGCAACAGTCGCATCACGCCAAGAGCTGTCATCCGCATGACTCGCAGATTTTTGCCACGATCCGCTCCTTCATAGAGCAGGACAAATCGCTGGATCTCGTCGCGAATTTCGGCATTGGAGGGAAGCTGCGAGGGCTTCACCCACCCACCGCAGACTTTGCGTGCCGCCTTGAGTTTGGCGCGGTAATACTCGGTCTCGCGCCGCGAATACATCAGTCGCGCCGCTTCAAACACGATACGTCGTCGCAGCTTGTCGTTTGCCATGACCGCCGGAGACGAGGCTCCGTATTGCAGGTAGTCAGGTCGATCTCATCGCATTCTACAGACAAGACACCCCGGAGTCAGGTTCAGTCCGTGGCAATTTTCCAGTGGGCCGATGGCGGTCGACCGGTCTGTGAGATACGCTGAAACAGCAGGAATCGTTCCCCAGAGAGGCCGCCAGGCTTGGATCTCTGGCTTCGCCCTGGTCCCCATGCTGTTGATCCTCCATGAAACCTGCCCGTTTGATCGCGGTGTTCCCCACGTTGCTGACCCTGGGCAACGCAGCTTGCGGGTTCGGCGCGATCACCTTCGCCGCCAAGGTCACGCAAACCACGGCCGAGGCTCCGGTCTATGGGCCGCTGTTTTTCAGCGCCCTGCTCATTTTTCTCGGCATGCTGTTCGACATGTTTGACGGGGCTGCCGCCCGGTTGACTGGAAATACCAGCGAACTGGGGGCCGAACTCGACAGTCTGTGTGACGCCATCACCTTTGGCGTCGCCCCCGCATTTCTGATGCTTCAGTTCGTAAATTTTCCAATCTGGCAGGAAAGTGAGTATTCACTCCCGTTCTTGTATCCGGCCCGACTAGTCTGGACGATTGGCGCGCTCTATGTCATCTGTGCCATCTTGCGACTGGCCCGATTCAACATCGAAACCGACGAAGACGATGCCCACGATTCCTTCAGCGGATTGCCGTCACCCGCAGCTGCGGGAGCTGTGGCCGCATTTCCCATCGTGATGCCCGAACTGCTCGAGATGTCCCAGCGAGGGAATCCAATGGCGACGCAGATTGCGGAGTTCCTGATCCCCGGAGCCAAGATCATCCTGCCCTTGGTGTGCCTGTCGGTCGCCATCCTGATGGTCTCTCGCTTCCGGTACCCGCATTTCGGCACCCAGTTGCTGCGAGGGCGGGGCCCCAAACGCATGATCATTCAGTTCGTGTTTGCCGCCGCTGCGGTGGCCTGGGTTCATGAGCTCGTTGTGCCATTGGCATTCTGTTACTTCGCCTTTGGGGCTCCTCTAGGACGACTGTTCCTCGCATTGACCGGGCGGCAAGGCAAACCGAACGAGGCGCGCCCCGCGTGAGCCATTCTCCGGATTCTGTCTCCCCTCCCAGTTCCCCTGTAACAGGGACTCCGTCCGCGAGCCCCGGGGCATGGGCCAGCTGGGTGATCGCCTGTCTGGCTTGTGGAGCGGTGGTGTTGCCGCTATTTCATGGAATGCCCTCGAAGATGAAGCTGTTGGGGCTGCATAGTGGCTTGATGGGTGCATTTCTCGGTCTGGCAACAACCGTCATCGCCGAGCAGTGCTTGGTCAGGTCTCCCCGACTGATTGGCAGCTTGGCGAGTGGCCTGGCCGTGCTCACTTTCGTCGGATTGCTGGCATTGGGCTATCGAGAGATGCGGGTCGCCTCGGACCAGCCAATCCCTTTACCAACACTGACGCCATCGAACGAACCTGTCGATATTGCCCGCCAGCTCCAAATGCGGGATCTTCTCCAGAAAGCAGCCCAGCCGACGTGGCAGGACTACCTGGCGTGGCGATATCGACCGCTGCATCTGGCGGCCCCCTGGACGATCCCGTTGACTGTACTGGAGTCTGTCGTCGGAGTGATCGCGGCGGTGATGACAGCCCGGCGGTTTCAGAGGAGCTCCTGATGTTGCCCCGTTACGTCATCTGGTTGTGTGGATTGTGGTGGGGCTCCAGCCTGGCCTTCGGGGAACCACCCACTCCACTTGAACCCATACAGGTCACTGCGGATGGACGCGGGTTTGAGACAACGCGTTCAAAACAGAAGTTTCGCCCGGTGGGCTTTAATTACGACCACGACCGTGAGGGGCGGTTGATCGAAGACTATTGGGAGACCGACTGGCCCGCCATCGAACAGGACTTTTCCGAGATGCGGCAGCTGGGAGCCCAGGTAGTACGGGTTCACCTGCAATTCGGCAAGTTCATGAAAGACGCCCAGACGGCCCACCCGCAGGCGCTCACCCGGCTGACCGATCTTCTGACACTGGCCGAACGCACGGGGCTCTATCTCGATCTCACCGGACTCGGCTGTTATCACAAAGCCGATGTCCCCGCCTGGTACGACGCTCTGAACGAAGAGCAGCGGTGGGCTGCGCAGGCCGTGTTCTGGACCGCCGTGGCACGAACTTCGGCAGCCAGCCCGGCGGTGTTCTGTTATGACCTGATGAATGAACCCGTCGTGCCTGGCGGAAAACGAAATGCCGGGGACTGGCTGGGCCCGGCGTTCGCAGGAAAACACTTTGTGCAGGTGATCACTCTCGATCAGCAAGACCGCCCGCGACCGGAGATCGCCCGCCAATGGGCTCGCCAGATGGTGGCGGCCATCCGCACAGTCGACCCGCAGCATTTGATTACGATTGGAATGGTCGACTGGAGCCTTGACCGTCCGGGTTTGACCTCCGGATTTGTCCCGTCGATTGTCGGGCCGGAACTCGATTTCATTGCCGTCCACCTGTACCCCGAATCCGGAAAACGTCGAGAGAATCTGGAGACACTTCAGGGATTTCGGATCGGTAAGCCGGTCGTGATCGAAGAAACATTTCCTCTCAAATGTTCCGCCGAAGAGTTGGAAGCATTCCTGGACGAGGCCCAACCAGATGGCCTGATCGGCTTCTACTGGGGGCAGACGCTGGACGAGCTGACGCCCCCTCAGACGATCGGGGAAGGGCTGACGAAAAACTGGCTTGAGCTGTTTCGCCGTCGGGCGATGGATGCCGTCCCTTGAGACTGATAACCAGAGAACCGGCTGGCAAACCCGCGTCGTTCAGGGCGTCGGCCCCTGACCCGCCAGACGCAACCCCACCTGATCGAGAATCCCCAGTTTCCCGCCGTAGGTCTTCTTGAGGTTCTCGGGGGTAAAGACCTCGCTGACCGGCCCGCTGGCAATCAGCCGCATGTTCATCATCAGGACATCATCAAAATAGTCCGTCACCGTCTGCAAATCGTGATGTACCACTAAAGCAGTCTTCCCCTCCGCCCGCAACTGACGTAACAACTCGACAATGGCTCGTTCCGTCGCGGCATCGACTCCGGCAAACGGTTCATCCATCAGGTACAGATCCGCCCCCTGGGCAAGTGCCCGAGCCAGGAACACCCGCTGCTGCTGCCCGCCGGACAGCTGGCTGATCTGGCGGCGTGCCATGTCGACCATGCCGACCTTTTCGAGGGACTCCAGGGCCTTCTGCTTCCACTTGCGTGTGACGGGCCAGAACCAGCCGATCTGGCGATACAGCCCCATCGCCACCACATCGAGGGCGGTCACCGGAAAATCCCAGTCCACGTTAGTCCGCTGGGGGACATAAGCCACACGGTGCCGCTGGCTGGCGTATAGCTCGCCAAAGAATCGCACACCGCCCGCAACCTTGGGAATCAGGTCGAGCGAAGCTTTGATCAACGTACTCTTACCGGCCCCGTTGGGGCCGACGATCGCCACCAGCCGACCGGGTTGAGCCTTGTAATCGATATCCCAGATCACGGGCCGCCGCTGATACGCCACCGTCATGTCGTGCAGCGACAGGGGAGACCAGTGGGGATGATCGTCGGACATGACTAGAACCGGAACACAGAGATATGAGGCGAAGTGGGAGTGGCGAAGGGGTTATTTCGGGGCTTTCCTGGGCGGGGCCTTCTTGCGGACAACGGCCTTCTTTGCAACGGCTTTCTTCGGTGGGGAGGTCTTGGTCGCAGGACGTTTTCGTTTGTCTTTCAGAACACTTTCGTACAGGTCAATTAGACGTTGCGTCGGACAGCGGCGAAACATCTCTGCGATCACATCCAACGGGGCATTATCCAGCGACTTCATGCGGATACAGCACTTGCCCATGTCGAGCTTCTGCCCCGCAGCCGCCCATGCGTCCCGGAGCCACCGTTCCTCTTCCGGTCCGGCATAGGTCCCCATCACGTACAGCGAGATGTAGTTCTTTTGCGAGGCCAGGCACGCATACGGCAATGGCTGTGTGGGATCGACGTGATATCCCTCAGGGTAGACGCGGTGCGGGATCACATATCCGATCATCCCATACTGCATCGTCTCTTCGACGTTCTCATCAATATTCGCCAGAATGACCTCTCGCAGCGCCTGGATCGCCGTGCGACGATCGGCGGGCAGTTCCGCGAGATACTGCGAGACGGACTTTGCCTGGCTTTGCACGTCCTCACCTCCCCCGACCAGCCGGTCGTGCGACGGTTGCCCGTCGCACGACGGTCACCGGACTACTTAATGTCCTTCAACTCCACCAGGAAGTGCAGGGTGGCGTTCCCAGGGATCACTCCGGGAATCCCACGATCGCCGTAGGCCAGCTTGCCGGGAATTTCGAGTTCGATCATCCCGCTCTTGCCCACCAGCTGCATCCCCTCGGTCCAGCCCTTGATGACTTGATTCAGGCCGAACGAGATTGTTTCACCGCGCTGATAGGAGCTGTCGAACACTTTGCCGCTTTCGAGCCAGCCGTGGTAGTGAACTTCCACCGACTGCCGAGCGGTCGGCTTGGTTTCATTACCAGCCCGCAGGATGCGGTACTTCAGTCCCGACTCCGTGGCGGTGAAAGCCTTCGAGGCTTTTTCGTCGATCGCTCCGGCCCCCTTCGGCAACGTCGGGAAGGGCACTTCTTTTTCTTCAGCCATGGAAAACCCCGTCATCACGAGCATCAATCCGACCAAGGCCATGCCCACCATGTTCCTTCGCAGCATCTCGCACCTGATCCCAATCAACGCGTTCTGGCATCGGTCGAACCGGGCTGAGTCCCTCTGACCAGCCACCGCGACCTGTGCCGTATGATACGGTGGCCTACGCCGGAATGTCAGTCCGAAACCATTCCGTGGCTCAACTGCCAATGACAACAGAGACGGGATAAAATACGATCCAATCATTGCGGTCACTGATTCCCCTTGCCTCCACGGTCGTTCCATGTCCGATTCCCAGATCCAGTCCGATGCCGCCCGTCAGTCGATCGCCAAGTTGCAGGCCGCCTACAGCTCGATCCGGCAACAGATGTCGCAGGTGATCGTCGGCCAGTCCGAGGTGATCGATCAACTGCTGATCTCGCTGTTCAGTCGGGGGCACTGTCTGCTGGAAGGGGTTCCCGGCCTTGCCAAGACGCTGATGATCAGCACGCTGGCCCGCACCTTGTCGATGACGTTCAGCCGCATTCAGTTCACGCCCGACTTGATGCCCGCCGACATCACCGGGACCGATGTACTGCAACAGAACAAGTCGACCGGCGAGCGCGAGTTCCGCTTTATCCAGGGACCGCTGTTCCACAACATGGTACTGGCCGACGAAATCAACCGCACCCCGCCCAAGACGCAAGCGGCCCTCCTCGAAGCGATGCAGGAGCGGCAAGTCACCGTGGGCCAGATCCGGCATCAGTTGTCCGACCCGTTCTTCGTGCTGGCCACGCAGAACCCGATTGAGCAGGAAGGCACCTACCAACTGCCCGAAGCCCAGCAAGACCGGTTCATGTTCAAAGTGTTCGTGAAGTACCCGAGCTTTGCGGAAGAGAAACAGATCGCCATCCAGACCACCGGCGGCAAGCCCAAGGAGATCACCCCGGTCCTGAGTGCCGAGGAAGTTCTCGCCCTGCAATCGCTCGTCCGCGAGGTGCCGGTTACCGACCATGTGGTCAACTACGCCTTGGCCCTGGTCCGGCAGACCCGCCTGAACCAGCCGGAAACCCCGGCCTTTATCACCGAATGGCTCAGCTGGGGGGCCGGTCCGCGGGCGGTGCAGTTCCTGCTGCTGGGGGCCAAGACCCGCGCCCTGCTGCAAGGCCGGACCCATGTCACGACCGAAGATGTCGCCGCGTTGGCGGCCCCCGTGCTGCGGCACCGGATCGTGGTGAACTTCGCCGCCGAGAGCGAAGGGATCACCACCGACCGCGTCGTGGAACGGATGATCGCTGAGACGCCCAGCAAGGAAAGCGACCTGAGCCGCGATCCGAGGTTCAAGACCATGTTCGCGGCATAGGCGAGCGGCACGGCGTCAGCCTGCCGAGATCT
Organism: Planctomycetota bacterium; assembly: GCA_003671275.1. GTDB lineage: Bacteria > Planctomycetota > Planctomycetia > Planctomycetales > Planctomycetaceae > TH-plancto1. The sequence continues at coordinate 11,838 of QWPB01000029.1, forward strand.
ACGCTGCAAAACTTGCGAGCGAAGGGCGATCAGGCGAAGCCTGACCTACCTGAACTGCCGAGATCTACGTCTCTCGGTCCCTTGCCTTGGAGTCAATATGCAACTGTCTGGTTCCCATTTCATCTTTTTGGTTGGCGGTTTGTTTACAGGCGGATTGGTCGTCTGGCTCTTTCTAATGAGCAAGATCTCGCTTGCCAATGCGAACGGTAATGCCGAAGGTGAGATCGAACGCACATCGCTTGCGGAACAACTCAAGGCGGCTTCGCGGGAGATTGCAGGCTTGACGACGCGGCTGAAAGATGCGGAAGAGAGTGCCGATACACTTCAGACCAACTTGAATACGGCTAGTCGAGAGTGTGCTGTGTCTCTGGAACGCGCCGAGCGACTGGCTGTCGTCGAGAATGCTCATCGCGCACTTTCTACTTCGCGTGATAACCTTCTAAAAGATCAAGCCAGATTCCAAGCCACAATCGCAGAACTGAACGCCACAATCGGCAACGAGCGGAACCAAACTCAAGAGAAACTCACGCTGCTCACAGAAGCACGGGAGCAATTGGGCAACCAGTTCAAGGCACTCGCCAATGAAATCTTGGACGACAAGAGTAAGAAATTCACCGACCAGAACCAGACCAACCTCGACCAGCTTCTCGCTCCGCTCAAGCTGCAACTTACCGATTTCAAAGCGAAGGTTGAAGAGGTCTACATCAACGAAGGCAAGGACCGCAGCGCGATGAGCGAGCAGGTCAAACAGCTCGTCCAGCTCAACAGCTCCTTGAGCCAAGATGCGAAGAACCTCACCCTCGCGCTCAAGGGGGACCGCAAAGCCCAAGGCAACTGGGGCGAAATCATCCTTGACGACGTGCTGGAGAAGGCGGGCTTGCACGCTGGCCAGCACTACGATCGTCAGGGCGGCGTCAAGAGTGAAGACGGGCAGTCGCACGTAATTCCGGACGTGGTCCTTCGCCTGCCGGGCGACCGCCATCTGGTGGTGGACTCCAAGATGACACTGCCGGATTACAGAGCGTTCGCCGCCGCTGAGATTGACGAAGAGCGTACCGCTGCACAAAAGCGGCACCTCATTTCAATCCGCGCCCACATCAAGGAACTTTCCGAGAAGAACTACCAGTCGCTTTATGGCCTCAAGTCACTAGACTTCGTGGTCATGTTCGTCCCGCTGGAGCCGGCCTTCATGTTGGCGGTTACCAATGACCCCGAATTGTTCCAGCAGGCTTGGGACAAGAACGTGCTGTTGGTCAGCCCCAGCACGCTGCTGTTCGTCGTTCGGACGGTTGCCTATCTGTGGCGGCAGGAAGGCCTGAGCCGCAACGCGAAGGCCATCTCCAACCGCGGCGCGGAGCTTTATGACAAGCTCGTAGGCTTCATTGCCGATCTGCACAAAGTGGGTGAGCGCATCCAGCAGGCGCAGGAGAGCTACAACGAGGCCCGCAAGAAACTCAGCGAGGGCGGCGGTAACGTCATTCGTCAGGCAGAAATGCTCAAGGAACTAGGCGTCAAACCCCGTAAGACTCTGCCAGCGCAATGGGTCGAGCACGCGATGGAAGAACCTGTCGCGGGGCTTACAAACGAATCGGCCCACAGTGAGTTGCTGTAGTGTGCAAGTGGTCTCCCATTCAATACGGCGGGGTGGGACGGAAGACTGAGGCGGCAGAGCCGGTCGGGTGGCGGGGTGGCCCAGACATCGCTTTGGATGTCTGGCAGGGTGGCCCCGGTTGGCTGCTTTGAGCCTACCGGGGTGGCGGAGCCAGAAGAGGTTCTGTCGTCGAGAGTCGCATCCCAGCGAACCTCTTGTGCCAAAACACACAGGTAGCCCAAAGCGGCAACCTGTGCCACCCCGTGAACTGTGAGTTGACTCCAAGGACTCTACTTACTTCCAGTCCGAGTATCGACTCACGGGAGTTCAACACCGAGCGATCTTCCGCAGCACCTCGGCTCCGCGCAGCAGCGTCTCATCCTTGGCGGCGTAGCTGAGGCGGAAGTGAGTATCCTCGGAGCTGAAGACGTTGCCGGGGATGATCAGCAGCTCGTTCTCGATGGCCTTCTTGACGAACTCGGTGGCTGTGCCCCACGGGGCTTTGATGAACATGTAGAACGCCCCGTCGGCTCCGATGATCTCGTAGTGGTCCTTCAGCTCAGCTGTCATCAGGTCGCGTTTGCGTTTGTAGTCGGCCACGTACGGCGTGATGTCCAGATCCCATCCCTCGGCCCCGGCCCATTGGAACGGGTGCGGGGCACAGACGAAGGTGAACTGCTGCAGCTTGGCCATCTGCTGGATCAGGAACTCGGGCCCGTGAGCCCAGCCGACCCGCCAGCCGGTCATCGAGTGCGACTTGCTGAACCCGTCGATCACCAGGGTCTGGTCGTTGAACTTCGCCGGGCTGACGAACGGGCGGTCGTAGCAGAAGGCCCGGTAGATCTCGTCGCTGATCAGACAGACGTTCTTCTCGCGAGCCAGTTCCGCCAGACCGCGGACCTCTTCCTCAGTCGCAACCGTCCCCGTCGGGTTCGAGGGGCTGTTGAACAGGATCGCTTTCGTACGCGGGGTGATCGCGTCGCGCACTTTGTTGAGATCGATGCGGAAGTCCGGATAAGTCGAAATCGGCTTGATTGTGCCGCTGGCCAGCGTGGTCAGGTGCTTATACATCACAAACCACGGGTCAAAGGCGATCACCTCGTCCCCCGGATTGACCAGGCACTCGAGCGCCAGCATCAGCGCCCCGCTGGTCCCGCTGGTGACGAACGCTTTGCGATCGGCGTGGTGGTATTCCGCTTCCACGGACTGCTGGATCTTGTTGATCAGCGGCAGGATCCCCTGCGTCTGGCTGTAGGCATTGCGTCCGGCGTCGATGGCCCGCTTGGCCGCCTCCTTGATGACGTCGGGCGTATCGAAATGTGGCTGCCCGATGCTGAGGTTGATCGGGTTCTTCATATTCGCAGCCAGATCAAACACCTTCCGGATTCCGGAGGCGTCGATCTTGTGCATGCGGTCAGCAATCCAGGGGTGCGACATGGTTTGAAGGCTCAGACAAGATTGGAGTGCTAATCAGGCATGATCGCGGCACACGCGGCAGTCGCAAGTCGATGCTGTGAAGTGGCGGATTCCGACGACCCCTTTGGGAGTTCGATCGAAGCGGCCATAGATTCGGTCAAACAGATCAGTTTCCCCGTTCTCAAAGAATCGCCGTGTCGCGTAGCCCACGATGTCGGCCAGCTGCACCATCGCCGTGAGCGTACTGTCCACAAAGAACGGAGTTTCAATGATGTGTTCGATGTCTGTCCAAGCTGTCCCCTCGTGATGAAAACGTCTCATCAGATCGGTCAGCTTCCTCGCCAATGTATCGTTGTTGTCCTGGATCAGCATTCCTTGAAGCGGCTGCTGGATGGCGGCTCCGCGATTCCTCAGAAAATACTCAAACCTCTGGACCAACTCGGTGAAAGCAAACTCAAAGGGTGTGCGTTTGGCTGAAGTCAACCCGAATGAATGGTCTTTATTCACAGCTTCAGCAAACAATCGGATGTCACTCCACCCTCCGATTAGATCGGCACTCTGGCGAAGCACTTCGATCCGTTCTGCCCTAGAAAGATGAATGTAACCTTCGGTCTTCTGGAACAGTGAGCGAAACTTCTTTCGGTCCCCACCGCGGGATTGTGAAAGGGTCCGGGCGCGTAATGCTTCGACCGCCTTTCTCCGATCAGCGGGAGCTAGTGAATCAAAGTTGGGCACTTGCCCCTGCTCGGAATAGGATCGAGCCATCCACGCGGCGTGGAGTTCCACGTCCATAAGTCCGAACTGACGTTTAATCTGCACAACACGTTGATCGATCGCCTTCCATTGATGGGAAGGGATTGCTAGTCCGGCGAACACGAAATGGCTGGTCTGAGCCTGCTCTGGAACTCCCGATTCATCGAGATAGCACAAGTACATGTCGATGATTCCGGGGCTGTGCGGAAGGAAAACTGTTGACGGCGGGGCGCCACGACGATAACGTAGGGTAGCGACTGAGAGAGACGCATGCGACTCGTGTGGGACCGTTTCGGACCCGCCTCAGACGCTTTTTTTATTGATTGGAATCCTGCTCAGGACTACTCCTTCCAGTCGGCAATCCACAACTGGCTCGTCCCGTCGGCGGTGCGGTTGGAGGTCCACATCAGCTGCTTGCCATCGGGGCTGAAGACGGGCAGGACGTCGGCCTTTTCGTGGGTCGTGATACGCTTGGGCTCACCGCCGGTGACTTTCCCGTCGGCAAAGGTGAGCGGCATCGTCCACAGGTCGAAATTGGCTCCCATCGGGCCCTTCGTATAGTCCGCTGCCGACCAGATGATCGACTTCTGATTCGGGTGGAAGTACGGGCACCAGTGAACCTGATCCAGATTGTTGGTCAGCTGGAACTCCTGCTTACCATCGACCGAGACGATGAACAGTTGCAGCATATGTTCCTTTTGGCGATCGCTGCGGTAGATGATCCACTGGTCATCGGGCGAGAAGAACGGTCCGCCATCGTAGCCGTCGACGTTGGTTAACTGGCGAACGTTGGTGCCGTCGGCGTCCATAATGAAGAGGTCGGCATCCCCATCGCGACCGCTGGTGAAGACGATTTGCTTGCCATCGTGGGAGTAGCTGCCTTCAGCGTCGTAACCCGGCGTGTCCGTGAGCCGCTTCAGGCCGGTGCCATCGTGCTGAATCGTGTACAGGTCCATATGGGGGTCAAAATCCCATTGATACCGGCGGCGCCCGCCTTGCTTTTCGAGGTCGCGGGCCGCCTTTTCGGTTTGCTCGATCAGGGGGTCGGAATGCGACGACGCGAACAGCAGTGATTGCCCATCGCGGGTGTAGTACGCACAGGTCGTCCGCCCGCGACCGGTGCTGATCATGCGTGGTACGCCGGTGTCCAGCGGTTGGACAAAGATCTGATAGAACGGGTAGCCGAGAGGGTAGGCCTGGAAGATGACTTCCTTTCCATCGGGAGAGAAGTACCCCTCGCCCGCGCGGGGGAACTTTGTCGTGACCTGCTTCGCGTTGGTAAGATGGTCTGACTCTTCCGTCGTCAGAGCCCCGCCGACAAGCTCATCAGCATGTGTCATGACGGGTATCAACCCGAGGCACAACAGCCCACACCAGAGAATCCGATTGATGCACATGGGAAGTTCCTCATAACGATGCCCGCCGGGTCAGCGGGCCAGCGGAAAGAGCTTCTCAGGTGATGGCCCCGATGTCCATCATCACCCTGAGAATTATCCCGGTGACATGGGCCTTGAGCAGGGGCCCATGAACTTAATCGGCTCCCAAGTCATGAATGATTCTGGCTTCCGGAGTGACCTCGTGGGCATCAACCCCCAGAGCATCTGTCAGGATCTGTTGCAGGGCGACCCACGCGACATCGTCGGTCCAACGGCCCTCAGGAGACTGGAGCATGCGTTGGAACAACACATAATCGGTCAGATGCCGGACGGTCTGAATCTGCGGTGGAAACCGCTTCGATTCACGGTTCATTCGCCAGGCGATCAACGCGGTCAGAACCCCCGTGTCGATGATCGCAACGTACCCCCACGGATAGTTCCACCACTGGGACACCACAAACACGACAAGGCTGGCGACCAGTCCCAATCCGATCACCGTGATGGACCAGCGAGACCAGCCCACGTCGGGTAAGGGGACCTGAAACAAATCCCCCAAATCGTACCAGTCCTCCCGAAAGAGCGGCCGATCATGCAGCTGAGACAGTTGTGTTTCCGCAGTCACCCCCCGAGGGGCATACCGAGTGCGGAGCGTGGCCAGCACCTGATCCCGATTGGCTTGTGCCAGGAACGTCGACTCTTCCAATCGCTGGGCGGCTTTCAGGTGGTTCACAATCCCGCGATGAAGCTGGCCGACCGTAATATCGGTGACTATGGAGTCCGGGAAAGTCTGACGCAACTCAACGATCAGATCATCCCAAAAGCTCGACTTGAGCTTCAGTGAGAACACCTTTTCCACGCGAAAGGTGATGTCGATGAGGTCGATCCCCATATGCGTTCCCATGGGATTCCGGACGGCGGGTCATGCACCGATGGCCATCACACGGTAAAGCTTTGCATTCGCTGCGGAATCGTGACTTCCCCATCAACATAGGTCTTCAGCAGTGATGACAGTCCTTCGGCGCTGGCCTTTTCGCCATGCACGATAAAGGCCCGTCCAAAGTCGCCATGTTCTGTCGACTGATCGAGCCACATCTTGAAATCGTTGACGTCGGCATGGGCGGACAGCCCCCCCAGTTGTTCGACGTGGGCTTTGACGGCGTACTCTGTGTCAAAGATTTTGACATACGGCTGACGTTCGGAGATCCGCCAGCCAAGCGTGCCGGGGGCCTGATAGCCGATCAGCACGATCGTGTTTCGCTCATTCGAGATGGCGTGCTTGAGATGGTGCAGGATGCGACCGCTTTCGCACATTCCGCTGGCCGAGATCACGACGAAGGGGCCGTGGCGGTCGTTGAGTTCCATGCTCTGCTGAGGCGATTCGGTGTAGGTCAGGGTCTCGAAGCCAAAGATGTCGATGTCGTGTCGCAACGTTTTGTTCACATCATCGTCGAGGCTTTCCTGATAACGGCGATGAACATTCGTGCAACGATTCGACAAGGGGCTGTCCACAAAGATCGGGATGCGGGGCAACTGATTCTCGTTGAACAGTTCGTTCAGGTGATAGACCACCTGCTGGGTTCGTCCGAGACTGAAGGCCGGGATGATCACCCGGCCGCCCTTACGATGAGCGTCGCTGATAATCCGCAGCAAATCGGCCTTCATATCCTTGACCGGGGGATGGACTCGATTGCCATAGGTACTTTCGATGATGAGGGCATCCGCGGGGCTGTCGAGGGCCTGCGGGTCAACGAGCAGCGGCATCCCGTACCGCCCCAGATCGCCGGTAAAGACGATTCGCTTCCATTGCGAGCGTTCTCGAATTTCGAGTTCGGTGATCGCGGAGCCGAGGATATGGCCCGCTGGACTGAACCGAACGCGGACATCGGTGGCCAGTTCATGCCATTCATTGAAATGCATTGGCTGGATGAGTCGGACGACCCCTTCGGCGTCTTCCGCAGTGTAGAGCGGCTCGATCAGATCGCGGCCCTTCTTTTTTCGATTGAGGTACTTGGCATCTTCCTCCTGAATATGGGCGGCATCCTGCAACATGATGTCCGCAATGTCCGCCGTCGCATCGGTACAGAAGATGGTGCCTTCGAATCCTGCCCGGTATAGGCCCGGAAGATTACCGCAATGATCGATATGGGCATGCGAGAGGATCACCCCATCTAGTTCCTGGGGCCGGCAGTGGAACTCCATGTTCTTGACTCGCGACTCGCGGCGTGATCCCTGAAACAGGCCACAATCGAGCAACAGCCGCAGGTTATCCGTTTCAATCAGATGCTGGCTGCCAGTGACTTCGCCTGCTGCGCCGAGAAAGGTGATCTTCATGATGTGTCCGCCGAAGTTCGAGTACGACGAATGTCGTTACCTAATGTTTAACCTCCGTTGGCAGGATCGCCAACCCCGGTGGGGCAGAAGGCCGCCGCCTCCTCCTGAAAAACAGCACAGCCCACCGGGGCGGGTGGGCTGTGAAGAACCGTAGAGTTCACATTCCGGGGGATCAACCATCCTGCTGCAGACGTTCACCGACCTGCTGCAGAATGTCGTGGGCGAACTGATTCACCCCGTAACCCCGCGGCATGATAACGCAGGGCTTACCCGCTTCGCGGCAATACTCTTTGATGACATCCACGTGATTGTGACCCACCCAGCGAATCATCAGGCACACCAGAGACAGATCGGGCTGGTTGACCATGGCCTCGAAGTGTGATTTGGATTCATGTTCGCGGGCTTCTTCCCAGACCAGTTCTCCCAGGCAAAGAGCTTCTTCCAAGCGATCCCGGGTTTCCGGACGGGGGATGCCGCCGATCAGCAGGGCTTTCTTCCCCTTCAACAATTCCCCGACTTCCCGGACTTCCTCGGATGCGGTATGGGATTGTTCGGAACCTTTCGTCAGGCTTTCCTGATCGGCCAGGTAACGGTCAATCTCCCGGATCACCAGCAGCATCTGCGGCGTGGACAGCAGATCTTCCGGCAGGATGGAATACTTGGAAAGCAGTTTCTCGCGAAGATCCTTGTTACTGGGCGGAACGCGCTCTTCCTCGATCAGCGAGGTGATGGCCCGAACGACTGCCTCCCAGTGAGCGCGGTCGTCTTCGGGATCACCCGAAACTTGCGATAGCTCGAAATCAATCTTTCGCAGCAGCTTGGTGACCCGTCGTGGCGCGTCGAGTTCAGCGCGGATCTCCTGAATGCGAGGTTTGAGCATAATCACGCGAGACGGCTCTGCGGGCTCGTCTCGCTTCATATGCCGGGCAATGTAGAACCGCTGTTCATCGGAAACTTTCCGCAACCAGCGGAAGCATTGCAGCTGATCGGGGTCTTCCCCGAGACCTCGAAGCTCACTGAGCTTGCGCAGGGCGGACTGACCGGTGGCCATGATCTGCAGTGTTTCACCGAAGATATTCCGCCAATGTTCATCATCACGTTTGGTGGCAAAATCTCGCCCGACAAAGATCACCAATTCAATGGCTTCCGCCAGGGTCTGGAAGCAGGCGGCACGCATGGAGGCCATGCTGTCTCCCGGTTCGGGAGCGGCCCGAGAGGCTTCCTCGGCCCGGTCGCGCAGCCGAATCTGGATCGAATAGAGCATCTCCCATTCCAGATCGCGCGTCTCGACGGGACGTGGAACGATACGGGCCGGAGCGGGCGGCGGAACCGGTGTGGGAATGGCTCCCAGCTGCAAGCGGGCCAGCGCTTCGTCGGTACCGATGATCTCGGGCCAGCCGCCTTCCGGGACGATCTTCCCGCTGTATGCCTGCAGTGCGAGCTGCATCCCGAAGGTTCGGGCCACCAGGTCGGAGCGACGCACGGCATCGGGCTCGTCGGCCCGACCGTCTCGAACATCTTCCACCAGCCGCCAAAGGGCCTCGAAGGCGGGAAGTTCTTCGGATTCCATCGCCTGCTTGCAACGTGCCTTATCCCGCAGAGCGTCGCCCCAATGACGGGCTGTGTCCTGAACTTTGGCCAGTGCGGGTGACAGGGCTCCCTGAAGCCTCAGATCCTGGATTGCCAGAAGGATGGCCTGCTTCTTCTCCTGCTCGGTGCGACGCTGGTCGCGTTGCTGTCGGAGTTCGTGCAGGTGACGTTCGAGGGCCGTCTCCCAATCGACCAGGCTGGCATCGTGGGCCGACGGGATGTAGCTGTGAAGCTCAGGAACCTGGCTCCATTCGGACAGGCTTTGCTCCATGTCCGTCGCCCAGCTCTGGTGCTCAGCGAAGAATTCGAGCGGGATCGGACGCCCATCCTTCAAGGGAAGGATGGCGGGGGAAAGTTTGAGCGACAGCAGTGAGGCAATTTTTCGCAAATGCCGTACTTTGACTAATCGCTCGACTGCGACTGACTCATCGGAATCCATTGACGGCTCCATTCATCGGCCCCGCACCCTGATGCGTTGCGATGATCATTACTTCGCACGCTCATGGTATTCTATCCCGCGATTCATTGACAGTGATGGAAACGATGGAAAGACTTAACTGTTGAGGGCTTACGCTCTAAAGAGGTCTTTTTGAACGAAACCATTTGCATTCATTTAACTTGATTTGCGGGCGATGGTTACGTGATTTCCAAACTTGGAATTTCCACGATGAGCTGATGGGATGGTTCGGGAATGAGAAATAAAAAAAGAGTCTTTCGTCTCCGTCACCTCCGGGAACAGTCATCCCTTACATGGATCAGCGACCAGTCCGGCATTCCAATCGTACGTCACTTCGTTGAGACATCGCATGTCCCTAATCCTCAAACGATGGCTGCTTGTACTGACCATCGGCATACTGACTCTGGCCTGTCATCGAGCGTCGTTGGTGCCACGGACTCACCGCGTCGGTTGTTGTATGTTCCCTCATTTGAAATGGACCTCTGCTAGGACGGGCTGAAGGCGTATTTCCACTTCACCCACGACCGCCCCCACTAGGGTCTGGGCAACCGGACAGCCGGGGAAGCCTTCAAGCCGCTCTCTGAGACTGCCCCCGCCGACCCTCTAAGCAATGCCGCCCCGTGGTCCAAAAAACGGGGTCCACTTCACACCACTGAGGCCCTGATGCGGCCCTCGAACCATCCGAGCAGAATGCTGGCCTGCCTGCTCAGGGATTCCTCCGGGA
>QWPB01000196.1 GCA_003671275.1 Planctomycetota bacterium
ATCCAGCGAGGGGCTCTGAACCTGGCCAAAATCCGGGTGGTGATCCTGGACGAAGCCGACCGGATGCTCGACATCGGGTTCCGTCCGGACATTGAACGAATTCTGCGAAAGTGCCCGACCCAACGTCAGACCCTACTGCTCTCAGCCACGATGGACAGCGATGTCCGGCGGTTGGCTGAGAAGTACATGAAATCCCCCGGCATGGTCGACCTCTCCGGCGGAGAGATCGGCCCCAGCCTCGTCGAGCAGTACTTCTGTACGGTCGATGAGAACCGCAAATTCGCACTGCTGGTACGGCTGCTCTACGAAGAGCGTCCACAACAGGCGATCGTCTTCTGCCGCACCAAACGCGGGGCGGACAAACTGCACATGCGGCTGGGCAAGCGGCTCAAGCGTAATGTCGAAGCGATCCACGGAGATCTGCCTCAGCGGGAGCGGGATCGCGTGTTTCGCCAGTTGCGAGACGGTTCCCTCCGATTGCTGATTGCAACGGACGTGGTCGGTCGCGGAATCGATGTCAGCGGAATCTCGCACATCATCAATTACGATCTGCCGCAGTCGTCCGACGATTACGTCCACCGGGTCGGACGGACAGGACGAATCTCATCCGACACAAATGGGCGAGCCTTCACGTTTGTCACCCCGGAAGAAGGGGACGAACTGACACAAATCGAGATCCGCATCAATCAGATGCTGCCCGAAATGAAGTACGAGGGACTCGAAACGGTCAACAACCGCAAGAAGCGGCATCATGTTGACAAGGTCGCCGAGGCTCCCGTCGTCTCGTTCGCCGTCAGCGACGACTGGCCGGAAATCGATTCCCTGTAAGGGAATCCCCTCACATCACAAGCCAAAGGCTTCATCCCCGCAAACCGGGAATGAAGCCTTTGCCGTTTTCTGATATCGCGAATCGGCTTACCGGGCCGGTGATGAGAACCGCCCCACCGCTCGAGGCACCCGATAGCCGGGGTTGTATTCCTGATAGCTCTGTTGCTCGATCGTCTGCCGCTGGCGGACGGTCTGCCACTCCTGAGCTTGACTGGACTGCGGAGTGGTACGTTGGGCATCCGCAGGCTCGGGGACCGGACTGATGGGCTGATCCTCCGGGATGGGAGTGATCGATAACGGCGTCGCAATCGGCTGTGGCTGATCGCTGTTGTTGTAAGGGATCGCCGTCTCGCATGCCGAGTTCAGGCCTCCCTGCGGGAAATGCCGACCTGCCAGCCCTGCCCCCCATTGCGTGGTGAGTTGTGGCACGCGCTCCGTGATTTGTGTGGCCACATCACGGTACTGGGTCTGTGTCTGCATTACCGTCCGAGGCACCTGCCGGGTGACCATCCGCGGCACCCAGACTTGTTGAAAGCCGCCTTCGTCCACCGTGACTTGTTCCATCAATGTGGTCGGCACCTGGACTTGGACAGCTTCCCGGCGGGTCACCATCCGGGGCACATCCGCATAGGACGTCACTTGCTGTGGACACATGCAGTTATCCATTAGCGGATGCATGGAGGTCTCGGGAACCAGCAGGGGGGCCTGCTCCGGCATCATCAGGGGAGCGGGTGTTCCGCAGTTACAGTCCCCCATCGGAGGCATCATGGTCCCCAGCGGCGGCACAAACAGCGAACGGCGAGACGGAGGCACCATCATGCCATACGGCGAGGAGGAATATCCCATGCGGGCACTGCCACACCCCCCGAACAGCCAGCAGGCCTCAGCCTGGACTGGCAACAACCCGCCGACCACCAGCAGCCCAACACTCATCTGACGGAACAAAGACATGGTTTCGCTTCCCTGCCACCGTGGGCCTCGCATCGCGATGGCAGTTTCTGCCGATCAGCGCGAAGATTTGGCCCCTGTCATCACGGGTATCGGCACGCAATTCCGGGCAATTGATTGTCAACCACAGCCCGCCATTCACGATCATGCGATCCGGTTCGCTCCGGAGTTAGATCCGGCATTGCCGAATCGGTCGAATCAGAAAGTGGGGGTCAGATTGAGTAGAGAAAATGGGATGAGTTTTCCGATAACTCCGATTGAGTGTGCCGAAGCGCGCCAACTTTTCGACCTGGGGGGCAACCGGTCAGAAGGGTTCCAGCGGTCGGCTCGCTCGCGACTGCGCGGATGTTCTGCTTCTCCCACCGAAAGCTGCAAAATCAAGATGCCTGGTCGCCCCCCCCAACATCGCCATCGCGCATGGTCATTGGCTAGCGTCCTGGCAATGGCAGCGATCGCCTCCGCGCTGGATGGTTCCGCGAACTCGGTTTTCGCTCAAACAAACGGTACACGCACGACCACCGCCGAGAAGATGGTGCATCTCAACCATCTCTCCACCCCCTGGACCAAGGTTCTGGAGAATCTGGCCAAGGGAACGGATTCCACACTCGTCATGCAGGCTGAGCCTCCGGGCAAATACAGCCGCCACGACTGGAAGAAACACACCCGGACAGAAGCGGTCCGGATATTGAACCGAGACCTGGAAAAGAACGGCTATCGAATTCTGGAGAAGGGTGAGTTCCTCACCGTCATCGAAATCCAGCAGGTCCACCAGGATTACGAACGTCCAGTCGTCGGAGAGCGCCGACCCACCCTCGCTCCGGACACGGCTCCAGGGATCCAGGTCGTGGGCCATGAAGAGCCTGCCGAACTCGTCGTTCGACGTGACCCGTTGATCCGTCCGGTTCCCCGTGAACAATCCGCAACCGGCCCTCACGTCCGGGCTTCGCGTCCTCTGACTGACCAGCGGGTCCGACCGATTCAGCACACCGAAGAAGTGCAACCCGGTCAGCCAGCTGCGATTCAAACAGCCAATCAGCCCCCGTTGGCCATTGAAGCCCCCATGACCGCTCTGACGGTCCCGCTCACCCAGCGCAAAGCCACGGAGATCGCCAAGCAGCTGCACACGGCATTTGGCGCACGGTCCCAACTGATGGAAGAGGGCCCCCACGGACTACCAGCATTTCAGGTCAGTGAATCGGTCACTCCGCAGGCGGCAGAGGGAACCGTCCCTTCGCCACAGTTCACGGTCGAAGTCGATGCCGCCAAGAACGAACTCTACGTGACGGCCTCCGCCACCACAGCGGGGACCGTCGAGAACTTGATCCGCATGCTCGACAAGAACACCCTGCCGCGCGGTCAGCGTCAGGCGGTCGTCGCGGGAGATGCGGCTCTGGTCGCAGAGAAACTGCAACCACAGCTGTCCCAGCTCGTGCAGGAACGCCGCCAGATACCGGATCGAGCGGCAAAGATCCGAGGACAGGCACTGGCTCAAGCGGGAGTTCCCGGCGAAGAGGCCGGACCGGAAGTGGATTCTCCCGAAGCACTGTTTAACCGCACCAACCAGTCCACGACGGAGGCCGAAGGGCCTCAACCGGGGGCGATGAGCGAGGAGGGGTCCGGCAACCAGTCCCCCCAGGACCAGTTGCCGGCCCTCCTCGATACCCTCAAGGGTGACGTGACGATTGAGTCGATGCCCGACCTGGACCTCTTGATCCTTCGCGGAAACGAGAAGGACATCGAGGCGGTCATGCGGGTCATCAACACGATTGAGATGATGGCCGAGGGCAGCACGCCGGAAATCCATCTGCGACGTCTGGAGCATGTCGACTCGCAGTCGCTGGCGACGCTCCTCACGCAGGTCTACGAACGGATGACCACGCTCCGGGGTTCCACCGCTCAAAAGAGCGATGCCCAGGTCTCCGTCATTCCAGTCGTCACCCCCAATGCGGTGCTGATTCTGGCCCCAGCGAATGCGCTCGACTCGATTCTCAAGCTGACCGAGGAACTGGATCAGAACGTCGATCCGTCCCATCAGGTGGAAGTATTCCCCCTCGAAAACGCCATCGCGTCACAGGTCGTGACGACATTGGAAGAGTTCTATCCGGATGATGCCACCGCGCGTCCCGGCTTGTCGACCCGCATTCGCATCTCAGCAGATGCCCGTACAAACTCCGTGATTGTTCAGGCTCAGCCGCGCGACATGAACGAAGTCCGCGAGGTCATCAAGCGGATCGATCGGGACGAAGCTGGGGCCGTCGCCCAGGCCCGGATCGTCAAGCTCAAGAGTGCCAATGCCGAAGAGCTGGCCACGTTCCTGCAACAGGCCCTGCAGAGCATCATTACCGGCCAGACGGCCACCGGCCAAGGGGGCAATGCGGGGGGCAACGGTGGCCAGAATGCTCAACAGCTTCGCGAAACCAAATCGGTCGTACTGGAATTTCTGGCCCATGACCGGATGGCTCAGGAACTGGTCCGTTCCGGCCTGCTCACCGATGTCCGGGTGAATGCGGATGCACGCACGAATACCCTGATGATTACCGCTCCCAAGCAGAGCATGGGCTTCATGGAGGAACTGGTCCGCGTATTGGACCAGCCCAGCTCCGCCGTGGCCGAAATCAAGGTCTTCACCCTGCGAAATGCGGATGCCGCAGATGCCGTGGAACTGCTGGAGACACTCTTCGTCGAAGAAACCAACAATCAGAACGGAGCTATCGGCGTCCAGCTGGCGGGAGCCAGCGATCCCGGCAGCAATCTGGTCCCCCTAAAATTCTCGACCGATGGCCGCACGAACAGCGTGGTGGCCATTGGGGGCGGCGATGCCCTGCGAATTGTGGAGGCCGTGCTGCTGCGACTCGATGACAACGACGCCCGGACTCGCAAAACCACCGTTATCAAACTCCGAAATAATCCGGCCGAAGATGTCTCCGTTGCAATCAACCAGTACCTGCAATCGCAGCGGGATCTGGCACAAATCGACCCGGATCGGATCAGCAGCTCACAGCTCCTGGAACAGGAAGTGATCGTCACCCCGGAACCGCTGAGCAACAGCCTGATCATCAGTGCGACGCCCCGGTATCACGACGAAATCATGAATCTGACCAGCGAACTGGATCGAGAACCCCACCAGGTCGCCATCCAGGCCCTCCTGGTCGAGGTGACCCTGGAAGATAACGACGAGTTCGGCGTCGAGCTGGGCTTTCAGGATTCGGTACTCTTCGACCGCAGCGTGATCGACAACATCCTCACGATTGCCGAAACAACGACCGCACCCAATGGCGTACAGACAACCACCAACCGTGTGATCTCGCAATCGTCAACACCCGGTTTCCCGTTCAACAATCTGCCACTGGGCAACAACACTTCGGTCCATCCCGGCAAGGTCGGGTCTCAGGGACTCAGCAGCTTCTCACTGGGACGCACCAACAGCGAACTGGGTTACGGCGGAATGGTCCTGTCAGCCAGTTCGGATTCGGTCAATGTGCTGGTCCGGGCACTGGCAGCCCGAAGAAATGTCCGGGTACTCAGCCGACCTTCAATCACCGTCATGGACAATCAGATCGCCGAGATCCAGGTCGGACAAGTGGTCCCCGTCACCGATGGAGCCACGATCGGAGCCAACGGCAACGTGGTGCCGACCATCACTCGTGATAATGCGGGAATCATCCTGACGGTCACTCCCCGGATCAGCCAGGACGGCCAGGTCGTCATGGAAGTCGCGGCCGAAAAAAGTCAGTACACCGGAGAAGGGGTCACCATCCTGACCGACTCCAACGGGGGAGAGGTCACCTCGCCCGTCAAGGACATTGCCACGGCCAGCACGACTGTCAAAGTGCAGGACAGCCAGACAATTGTCCTCGGTGGCATGATTACCAACTCCAATGACGACATCGAACGAAAAGTCCCCTGGCTGGGCGATATTCCCGTGGTGGGACAGCTGTTCCGCTTCGATTCGCACGCCCATCGGCGGACGGAGCTGCTGATATTCCTGACTCCGCGTGTCATTCGGAACGGAATCGATGCCGAGAACATCAAGCAGATTGAATCGCAGCGAATCCATTACTTCGAAGATGAAGCCGAGTTGATCCACGGCCCGATTTTCGGCGTGCCCGCCGAAGATCCACTGCTGGAATCAACCATGCCGATCGAAGTCGAGACCCTGGAACCCACTCCCGCGCCTCCACCTCCCATTGAGAATTTTGAGCAGCAGCCCATCCAGCAGATGAGTGGTGTCAGCACGCCCCAGGCCCCGTCCCGAACCCGGTCGTTCTTCAAGAAAAAAGGGACGGCCACATCCTCCCGATGACACGACGGCTTCCGTACCCCCTCGATCGTCCCTGCCCCCTATCCTCAAAGTCCGACCATGTCCCGCTTCACGTTCATATGGCTCGGTCTGACACTGCTGATCTCAGCCGGGTGCAGTGCGGTACCACTACTGTCGATGCACCGTTTGAAGGAAGCCGATGCCCAGCATCCCGTCGGAGAAATCCTCTGCGTGTGGGAGGCCGCTGAGGGGCGAGGACTCGACAACCTGCCGTGCCGTGGATTCGGGGGACAGCTGCTGTTTTTTGCCAACGGCTACAAGGAACCGGTGAAAGCCACGGGCGATGTGCGGATCTATGTTTTTGATGACATCGGCGTGGACGGCGATCCTGGAAAGCCCGTGCATCAGTTCGACTTTCCGGCGGTGGCGTGGAATGCCCTGCTAAAGCCATCGAACCTGGGGGCCTCCTACCAGATTTTCATCCCCTACACCCGCAAGGGACTCCATGGGGCGACCTGCACGCTGCGGGTTCGATTCACACCGGAAGGCGGACTGCCCGTTTACTCCCGGATGGCGTCCGTTGAACTGGCCGGACATGGCACGGTCACGCACCCCGAACAGACCGAGAAACAGGTCGTCACCGTCTCCGGCGAAGAGACCAGCCACACCGGTATCCAGACGGCCAACTGGACCGAATTCAATGGAACCACCGCCGACGAGGCCATCATTCCCGTCAGCCGCGTACCGGGAATCCCATTCAACAGGGGCTCCTCCGCACAACGCGATCAACAAACACTTGCCGGGCTCCGCTTGGCTGCCGAGGAAGCCTCACGCTCGCAACCCTTGGTTTCGCTCCCTGCGGCGGATTCTGCGACAAATCCCCCCCGCACACTCCATTTGCAGGCAGCCCGTCCCCTGGAAGCTGCTCCACAGCCCCCCACGACAGCCGAATCTCACGATTCCTCCGGATCAGTTCCTGAAAAAGCCCGGCATCCGTTGGCTGATGACGAGACAGAATGAACTGGACGGGGCCGAAATTCTGATATGATGGTGATGCGGATTTTGCCAAAGGAGCCGAAGTCTCCCCCGAGGACGTTCTGGACTAAGCACCATGCCCTTGCGAATGACATCCCTGGCAGTCTGGGCATGCTTTTTATGCAGCATCTCGATGGCCGTAGCCCAAACCGGAGGAACGACCTCCGGTGGCGTCAGCCAACGGGCTCCCACGCAAGCTACAAATCTCAGCAATTCCGCGACAAGCACCAGTGCCGGTGCGACTGGCGGAACAACCCAGCGAGCGGGTGGAACCACCGCCCCATCAGGCGGTACAAACGACCCCGCCTTCAATGCCGCTGACGGTTCTCTCGGGGCTCAGATTGGACAAGGCGGATTTACCGGACGCCAGAACACCGGATTCGCAGGCAACCGCAATGCAGGGCAGGGCGGTGGGGCCTCGCTGACCCCACAATTCAACCAGATGGGTGGCAATCAAAATAGCAATCGCGGCAATACCGGCGGCAACGCGAACATCAAACGGGCTCGGCCACAACAGCGAATTGCTTTCACATTTCCCAAGGCCAATCTGACCTCGACCCAGGTACAAGTCAGCCAGCGGTTTCAGCGGCTGGCCGGTGTGACGGGGGCCACGACGGAAATCACTGACGAGGGAGTGGCCACATTGACTGGGACCGTCGCGACCGACGACGCCAAAAAGCTCGCGGAAGCCTTGGTCCGCCTTGAGCCAGGGGTCCGATCTGTCGTGAACGAGCTGCTCGTACAGCCGTAATTACGGTGTACAGCCTGGATCTCGATGTCCGTCCTGATGCACCATCGGGACACGATGGAATCCATCGGTAAATCACCGCTTCGCGGGACACCACGGCGAAAGATCGTACGGGGCCGGTATCTGGCCAACGCGCCATTCTGACCGCGACGCCGTGCCCCCAATCGCCTGCACGGATCACTGCAATCCGTTTTTTCCGCCTGATACGATACCTGTCTCCTGCAAGCAGTGATGCTTCCCTCGCACATCCTCAATCCTCACTCGCAGCTCCCCCATGAAAGCCCTCCGTCTCGCTCAGCCGAAGCAATTCGAACGCATCGACATCCCCGAGCCGAATGGTCCCGGACCTGGCGAGGCACTGGTGCAGACGTATGTCATGGGGGTCTGCGGGACTGACCTCAGCGGTTTTCTCGGGAAGATGCCGTTCTTCAGCTACCCCCGCATCCCCGGCCACGAACTGGGGGTGCAGGTGCTGGCCGTTGGTGAAGGGGTCACGAACGTCCGACCTGGCGACCGCTGTTCGGTCGAGCCGTACATCAACAATCCCGACAGCTTCGCCAGCCGTCGCGGGGCCGGGAACTGCTGCCAGAACTTGCAAGTTCTCGGTGTGCATCGCGATGGAGGGCTGCGGTCGCGGTGGACTCTCCCCGCACGCAAGCTGCATAAGTCGGAGCGTCTCAGCTATGAGCAACTGGCACTGGTCGAGACGCTGGCGATCGGGTGTCATGCGACCGATCGCGGGGGACCGAAGCCAGCAGAGCATATCCTCATTATCGGGGCGGGGCCGATCGGGCTGGCAACGCTGGAGTTTACGCGGCTCAGCGGGGCGATCGTGACCGTGATGGACATGGTTCCATCGCGATTGGAGTTCTGCAAACAGCAATATGGCGTGGAGCACACGATCCTGTTCAAGGGGGACAACTCCGAGCTGGAGCAGATGCAGGAGATTACTGGCGGCGAGTTCTACACAGTTGTCACCGACGCCACCGGCAATGCCAAGTCGATGGCGAACGCAATGCACTATGTCGCCCACACCGGAACGCTGGTCTACGTGGGGATCACGACCGATCTGGTCTCGTTCCCGCATGTCTGGATGCACGCTCGCGAGATGACCGTCAAGGGGAGCCGAAACGCCATGCCCGGTGATTTCCACAAGATCATCAAACTGATCGAACGCGGGACGATCAACACCGCCCCGTGGATCACGCACCGTACGCACTTTGATCAGGTGATCGATGTCTTTGAATCGTTTACCAAACCGGAAACCGGCGTCATCAAGGCGGTCATTCAGGTGGAGTAGAGGTCTTCTGCCCGTGTGACGGTGGGCACTCTCATTCGTGCGGCGAGACAATCGCAAGCCCCCGATGTCAACCAGGGGGCAAAAACAACCCCAATAGATCCCGGAACAGGTTGCCGCAGTCTTGCCGCGATCGGCCCAGCACGGGGACCGTTAACGTCCCCCCGCTCATTCAGCATTCGCTTCCGCCGATTCCGGACGGGCCAGAGAGCCCGTCCCACGATGTCTATCCTATTTCAGCTCTCCACACATCTGCAGCGCCAACAGAGGGAACGCCGTTCCGCTGTACGTGATGTAGTGCCATGAATCGGTGTTCAGTGACCGCGTCCACCAGCGGCCCGATTCACGCTGGTTGGTCTTCAGCCAGGCGAGTCCCTTTTGAATCCGGGGATCGTCCGCGGGGATGCCTGCTTCGCGCATCACGATGATCGCCAGACCGGTCATGTGGCCGTCGCTGGCGGGCGTCGCGAAGTCAGGTTCGGACTTCAGCTTCTCGGCGCGGTTGCCCTTGCCCCACGCTTCCGGGGCGGCGAAGGTGCGGATCGACCAGCCACCGTCCTCACGCTGGTGGCTGGCGAGGTTGGCCAGCAGTTCGGCCTTCTGTGCATCATCGAGCAGGCCCGGAGAGCGGATGGCGGCCCACAGCAGCAGCACGCGGCTGTAATCGTGCAGCGGGGGCGTCGTGCGGAGGTAGTTCTTCAGCTTGGCGATCTGTTCCTTCACAGCTGCGGACCCGTTGGCCTCGGCATTGGCCAGCCAGCCGGGGGCGGTGGCTGCGGCCATCATGGCGACGGTCGCTTCGTGGTAGGCATCCGACTCGTACGGAGGCCAGCAGTCGAGCGTGCCCCACGTCCCCGGCTCGGTCTGGATCGAGAGCAACAGTTCCAGGGCCTGACTCGTTTCGGGAGAGAGTGTCTTCGTGATCTGGGCATCCCACTCGGCCAGCCCGGCTGCCAGATAGATCAGCTGCCCGGGACGCGTCGAGGCCCGCAGCTTGTCGGGCTCCTCGGTCGACATCGTCTTGAGCGTGTCGAGGAAGAACTGCCGCTGGCTGTCCTGCAGCTTGCCGAGCGTCGGGACCAGTGACGGGCGGACCGTCATGTAGATTCCATTCGTATGACAGCTGATGCATTTCTTCTGCGAGGTCCAGGCGATTGAGCCCTGCTCCAGATAGACGCGGGCCTTCGGGATCGAGACCGCTGCCAGCTTCGGCTCATCGGGTGAAGCGGGGGGAATCTGGAACTCACCGATCTCGTACTGCGGCTTGTCGGCGGCGCAAACAGTACGGTCACTGCACAGCACGACAGCGACGCACCACCACGTGAATCGATCCATGCGAACCTCCCTTCCGATGACAATCACAGCCACCGTTTATATCAATGCAGACCGATTGAATGAATCCAGCGGGCGATGCGACGTTCGTGGCTCGTCGTCAGTTCGGCATCTTGCCGGGCGAACTGCATGCTGCGGACGCCCCATCGGCCAGCCCATTCAACACATACCGGCAACGATCCCATCGACCGGAATTCACCTCCGAACCCGATTCAGACTGACGTGTCATCAGGCCACACGATACGATTGAGTCAGTCGCAGTGAGGCATCAATGCTGAGTGGTGGTCCTTGCGACTGACAGAGCAAGGCAGACTCATGGCGATCCAAGACCTTCCCGTCGTCACCAGCCCTTTTACACCGCAGGTGTCTGACGAAGATCCGCTCGATCTGATCGAAGAGATCGAGGCCCTCAAGAAGCGGGAAGACGCGACGATCCTGGCCCACTTCTATGTCGGCGGCGAGATCCAGGACATCGCGGACTTTACGGGCGACTCGCTCAAGCTCGCGCGGGATGCGACCAAGGTCACCACGAAGACGATTGTCTTCGCGGGCGTTCACTTCATGGCCGAGTCGGCCAAGATCATGAACCCGGAAAAGCGGGTTCTGCTGCCCGACCTGCACGCGGGGTGTTCCCTGGCCGAAAGCTGCCCGGCGGATCGTCTGAAGTCGTATCAGGAGACCTTGCGGGCGCAGGGCCGTGAGTTCGAGACCGTGGCCTATATCAACACCACAGCGGCGGTGAAATCCCTGTGCGACTGGATCGTGACCAGCGGAAATGCTCGGGAAATCATCGAGACCAAGGTCGACAAGAATAAAGAGATCCTGTTCGTCCCGGACCAGCACTTGGGCCGGTATATCACCGAGGTCACCGGTCGTCCGATGATCCTCTGGCCGGGCTCGTGCATGGTCCACGAAGTCTTCAGCCTGCAGGACCTGAACCGCGCCAAGAAGAACAATCCGGGGGCTCTGGTCATGGCTCACCCCGAGTGCCCTCCCAATCTGCTGTCGGTCGCGGATGTCGTCGGCGGCACCGAAAAGATGCGGCAGTATGTCTTCGCCCGCAAGGAGCCGACGAAGTTCCTGGTGGCGACCGAAGCCAACATGATCCACCCGCTGCAGAAGATCGCCCCCTGGCACGAATATATCCCAGTGCCGGGGATCATGACCGACACCGGCGAGACGTGTGCCTGTAACAAGTGCCCGCACATGGCCCTCAACACTCTGGCCAAGGTCCGCGATTGCCTTCGCGACGGGAAGCCGGAAATCAGCTGGCAACCGTACTTCGAGCAAGCCCGATTTGTGCTCGACCGCAGCCTGTTAAAGTAGGGTGAACTTCTTCCGCCAGAAGAGTTCCGCATCGATACCGATGATGCGATCTGGACAGAACGGGGCAGTACCGCCTCAGTTGCATTCCGCCACCAGCGGGCCGGCAAGTTCTTCCAGGAAGAACAACCGCCCCGCTTGCGTTGGCATGTAGGTCGACGGGATCCACGAGGTCGGCTTGTGACGCAGGGTCATCCACAGGCTCAAGCCCTGCCACATCATCCCCCGAGCCAGGGTTCCATCGGCCCCGCCGATGATGTAATCCGCATTCAGGAACAGCCCTGGGCCGATTGTGTTCGCGAAGGCCGGGACCAGCGTGGTCCTGCTTTTGAAACTCGTGATCGCGTTCTGCTCGATCGTCAGCGGGTGCAGCTTGGCTCCCAGCCGGTGCGTCTGCGACTTCCACTCGGCCTCGGTCTTGAACTCCGCGGCGAAGTGCGGCTCCCAAAAGGCGATGTGACAGACGCGGCCGATCCCGAAGGCCACGGAGAGCAGGGCCCCCGCATCGCGCAGCTCGCCGATCCGCTCGGCATAGGTCGGCAGCACCTTTTTCGTGGCGAAGTGCCGCTGCTTCTTCGGCACCGTCAGCTTGCCGAGCGGGCCGTAGAAGGCATGTTCCATGGCATACTGAAACGCTCCCGGATTGTCAGAGGGCAGGGTGTTTCCTTGCGCATCGCTCCACTCATCCATGTTGAAGCCATAGACGTGATCGCACGAGACGCCCCACTCGGTAAGGAAGTACACCGCCCAACGGTACATCCCCATCGGCCCGACCGGCAGGATCATGGCGAGCTTCTGTCCGGCATCCCGCGTGCGGCGGATCAACTGGGCGATCTCGTGCCCCATGTAGGTGTCGAAGTCGGCCAGCGTCTTACAGGGGAACGGCTGAAACTTCGGGTGCCACCACTTCTGCCGTTCAGTGATCGTCTTGGGATCGTGATCGACACAGGCATCAATCTTGGCCAAATCCCAACCCGCCGGAAAAAAACCTTCCATCAAGGAACCGGACATGGTGGTGAGCAGATTCATGGTGCATCCTTCGGCGAGTAGTGCGCGGCGTGCGGAGGGCATTCGCCCAGGGAGGACGGTGAGACAGGTCCGATCAACGATCGTCCGCAGATTGTGCCCTTCTCCAAGAGGATAGGCAAACGAGTTCCCCCGGCACGATGGCATCTCCCTTGTATCATGGCGCACGGCCACCGATGATCCAGGGCCACGGATTCTGAATCTGCGCCGATCTCTCCCCTCAAGGTCTTTCATCATGCAGAAAGTCTGGATCACCCCTGTTCTGATAGCACTTCTGTTCGGGGTGAATTCCCGTCAGATGAAAGCCGAAGAGATCGTCCCAGCACCTTTCCCGGGTACGGTCAGCGACTGGAACGGCTTCGTCAAACATGACTTCGAGGTCGATGGACACAAGGTGCTGGTCGTCGTCCCCAAGGTCGCTGCGGCGGGGCGTCCCTGGCTGTGGCACGGGGAGTTCTTTGGCCATAAACCCGCGCCAGACATTGCTCTGTTGAAGCAGGGCTTTCATATCACATACATGAATGTTCCGGATCTCTTTGGATCGCCACGAGCGGTCGAACACTGGAACCAGTTCTACAAGGTGCTGACAGAAAAGCATGGACTGTCGCGTAAACCTGCCCTGATCGGCCTGAGCCGAGGGGGGCTGTATTGTTACAACTGGGCCATCGCCAACCCGGACAAGGTGTCCTGCCTGTACGGCGATGCTCCCGTCTGTGATTTCAAGAGCTGGCCCGGTGGCCAACTGAAATGGCAGGGAGCCGGTCCGGGCAGTGCCGCAGAATGGGCCAAGCTGCTCAAGGCTCACGGATTCGCCAATGATACCGAAGCCTTGGCCTCTCCGAACAACCCGGTCGATTCACTGGCACCGCTGGCCAAGGCCAGGATTCCTCTCCTGCATGTCTACGGAGATGCAGACGAAGTCGTTCCCTGGGAAGAGAACACCGGAAAAATTGCCGAGCGTTACAAAGCCCTCGGCGGCGAGATCGTGCTGATCGCCAAACCCGGGGTCAAACATCACCCGCATGGGCTGGAAGATTCCACTCCCATCGTCGAGTTCATCGTAAACCATGCGGCACGTCCACAAACCACTCCGTAACGCACCGCACGTCTTCGGTCGGAACATCTCATGGAATTGAACGCCGCCCCGTGGACCTGGCAGCTGGGGGTTCACACCTGGTATCCCCAGCCGCTTCCCCGAATCATGGGAATCCTCAACGTCACGCCCGACAGCTTTTCGGATGGCGGACGCTATCAGGATGTCGCAGCCGCCGTGGGACAGGGCCTGCAACTGGCTGCGGACGGAGCCGCCGTAATCGATATCGGCGGTGAGTCCACCCGCCCCGGAGCGGAACCCGTCTCCGCAGACAATGAGTTGCGGCGAGTGATCCCGGTGATTGCGGCCCTGCGTCAGCAGTCGACGATCCCGATTTCGATCGACACGATGAAAGCCTCCGTCGCCCGGGAGGCACTGGCCGCTGGGGCCAATATCGTCAACGATGTGTCGGGCCTGACGTTTGACCGGAAGATGCCCGAGACCTGTGCCGCCAGCGACTGTGGTGTGATTGTCATGCATATGCAGGGATCACCACAAACCATGCAGGCCAACCCGCATTACATTGATGTTGTCACCGAGATTCGACAGTTCTTTGACCACCAGTTGCATCAGCTGGCCGCTGCGGGGATCGAGCCGCATCGTGTGATGTTGGACCCGGGCATCGGGTTCGGCAAAGCCGCCAGGCACAACCTGCAGCTGATGCACTCGTTGAAAGAACTGCGTGCGGCGGGCCGTCCGCTGTTGATCGGCCACTCGCGCAAGCGGTTCCTCAAGCACCTGCTGGGACGAGAACTTGACGAGCGATCGGCGGGCACTCTGGGGGTGGCCATCGCCCTCGCGGAGCAGGGCGTCGACCTGCTGCGAGTGCATGAGGTGTCCCCCTTGCGCGATGCCCTGATCGCGTGGCAGGCGATCAGAACGGGTGAGATCCACACGCTGAGTGGAGGGAACGACACCGTCTTTTGAATGGCTGCATAAATACGTCCGACACACACGGTTTCTCTTGGGTGGGACGGAAATCTGTGTTAACGTGAGACGTCGTCCGTGGCCCAAAGGTGTTCCCGGATTGGTTCCTATTCACGAGGTGGACCGAGTGACGCGCCCCAGCCACTCTGGTACAACCGATGCCACTTCATCCCCGTGGAGCCGCAGGGCTCTCGTTCGGGCGGGGGTGGCGGGCGGATTGGGGGTATCGTTGCCCACGTTGCTTCGGGCCGACACCGCGACCGGGCAATCACCGAAATCCTGCATCTTTATTCATCAGTATGGCGGTTTGAGCCAGCTCGACTCATGGGATCCCAAGCCACAGGCTCCACAAGAAGTACGCGGTCCGTACCAGCCGATCGCCACGGCGACGCCAGGGATATTCGTCGGCGAACTGATGCCCCAGCTGGCCCGGTTGAGCCAGGACTATGCAATCATCCGCTCGATGACCCACCGGGTTCCCGTGCATGATGTGGCCAATCGGATGCTGCTGGCCGGACAATCGCTGCCGACGCAGGATGCACCGGCCTTTGGTTCGATTGTCTCGAAGCTGCGCCCCGTGGATGCGGCGGTACCGCCGTACGTGTGGCTACAGAAGTTCGGCGGCGGGGCAATGCCCCCCGAGGCCAGCTATCTGACCGGTGGTTTTCTGGGGATGGCACACGCTCCGGTGTTGATCGGCAATACACACGACGACCATCCTGCCACGCCGGGGTTTCGCGTGCGAGCGTTTGACCCTGTGGAGGGCGTCACCGCCTCGCGGCTCCAGTTGCGGCAGTCCCTGCTCAATGAGATGGATCGCGCGCTGTCGATGCCGCAGCAGCGCGAGCAGTTTGTTGAATTTCAGGCCACTCAGTCGCGAGCGTTTGATCTGCTGCAGGGCCCCACCGCAAGGAAAGCCTTTGACATCGAGCAGGAGCGTCCCGAAACGCGTGATCGCTACGGGCGACATCCCCTGGGGCAAAACCTGCTGATGGCTCGGCGATTGATCGAGTCGGGGGTGCGTCTGGTCAGCGTGGTGGCGTGGATGGGGCTGGCCCCCAGCGAGAAGTTTGTGAGTGTCGAGTCATGGGATATGCACGGCAATGCGGGCATCAGCATCTTTGAGAACGGTTGGAACGGGCTGGGGTGGGCGTTGCCCAAGTGTGACGAAGCAGTGGCCGCGCTTCTGAGCGATCTCAGGGAACGCGGGCTGCTGGATTCCACGCTGGTCGTACTGATTGGTGAATTCGGTCGTACGCCACGCATCAGTCGAGGAGCCGGGGCAATCGGCCGTGATCACTGGCCGAACTGTTACTCGGCAATGGTCGCAGGCGGTGGAGTCCGGGGTGGCCAGGTGTACGGAACCAGCGACTCGCAGGCGGCCTACGTCTCAAACCGTCCCGTGACCTTGGAAGACTTCACAGCCACAATGCTGCATACCCTGGGAATCGATCCCACGACGCGACTGAGTCCGGATGGGTTCTCACGCCCGGCCAGTTCCGGCGAGATCGTCCACGATCTGCTGAGATAGCCCCTTGCGGACGGCTCACATCTTGGGAACAAGCGTCGCCACATTCCGGCTCGTTTTTCGGCACAGTTGCCTTCGCCCCCACAGGGTGGTCCGACGAATGCGGCTCGTCGATGCAGGATACGGGCGGGGCCTTCTGCCCTCGCAATTTCGTGTTCACAACCTGACATCGAACGATTCGATCGCGGCCCTTATAATCTCTCGAACACCTCTTTCTGGACGGATGCCACCCGATGTCTTCAATCTCGTTGGATTCCCCATTCGTACTCCTGAATACGGACGACGATGTGGTCGTGGCCCGGCGGAATGCTTCCGCAGGAACCGTTTGGGCAGGTCCGCAGGGACGAACGGTGACTTGCCGAGAACGAATTGATCTGGGACATAAGCTGGCGATTCGCCCCATCACGTCAGGACATCCCGTTCGCAAATATGGCCAGTTGATCGGGTATGCCACGCGTGACATTGCCCCAGGTGACTGGGTGCACCAGCACAATCTCGGGCTGGGGGCACTTTCGCACGACTACGAATACTGTACGGCGATTCCGCCGACTCCCGTAGCCCTGGTGAAGCGAACGTTTCAGGGATACCGTCGGGCTGACGGACGGGTGGGAACTCGGAATTACATCGCCATCGTGAGTACCGTGAATTGTTCGGCCACATCGTCGAAATTCATCGCCCAGAAATTCGATGAAGCGATTCTGTCGCAGTTCCCCCACGTGGACGGAGTCATCCCGCTGATCCACAAGGGCGGCTGCGCGATGGCGTACGGCGGACCGGATCATCGCCAACTGGCTCGCACGCTGGCGGGGTTTGCCCAGCACCCCAACATCGCGGGCTATCTGATCGTCGGTCTCGGGTGCGAAACTTCGCAGGCCTCATTCTTGACGGCAGAGCATCAGCTTATCCAACTGGGGAATCTGGGGCCTCAAGCGGCGGCTCCCATCACCATGAACATTCAGGACGAAGGGGGCGTTGCCAAGACCGTGGCCCGGGGGGTCTCAATCCTGAAGGAAATGCTCCCCGAGGTGAACAAACTGCGGCGGGAAGTGATTCCGGCCAGCGAGTTGATGCTCGGCCTCAACTGCGGCGGAAGTGATGGCAACAGCGGAATCACAGCCAATCCGGCCCTGGGTTATGCCAGCGATCTGCTGGTCGCACAGGGCGGCACAGCGGTGCTGGCAGAAACGCCCGAGATCTACGGTGCCGAGCAGGTACTGATCCGCCGGGCTATTAATCGACAGGTGGCTGATAAACTGGTGGAACGGATCCGCTGGTGGGAAGACTACGCTGCGAAATTCGAGGCCCACATCGACAACAATCCGTCAGTCGGCAACAAGAAGGGCGGATTAACGACCATCTACGAGAAATCGCTTGGGGCCGTCGCCAAGGGGGGCACGACCGCACTACGCGGTGTGTATGAATACAGCGAGCCGGTCACCGAAAAGGGACTCGTCGTCATGGACACCCCCGGTTACGACCCGGCGTCCGTTACCGGAATCGTGGCGGGGGGGTGCCAGGTGGTGGTGTTCACCACCGGTCGCGGCAGCTGCTTCGGGTGCAAGCCGTCTCCCACGATCAAGGTCTCCACGAACACTCCGTTGTACGAGCGGATGCGGGATGACATGGACATCGACGCCGGCCCGATCCTCAACGGAAAGAGCATCGAAGAAGTGGGAACCGAGATTTTTGAACAGGTTCTCGCGGTGGCCAGTGGACTACCCACCAAGAGTGAGGCCCAAGGAATCGGTGATGAGGAGTTCTGCCCCTGGACATGGGGACCGGTGTTCTAAATCCGCGTCAGAATCGGTCTTCAGAACGCACAGTCAGACACAGACATGTCTGTTGCCACGAATCCAGTGGGGGCAGAAATGTCTGTCTGCCGGGCCTGTGAACCAATTCAAAACGCTCCCGATCCAATTCAAAATGGAGTCCCCTCCGGGATTCAGTGATCGCGTCCCCCCCTGACGTTTGCCGAAGCTTTGTTACAATCCCCGCCCCCACGATTTCGGCCAGCTGGATCTTTCCCATGAATTTGCCTCACTCCTCCCAGGAGGAGTTGTCCGAACTTCCCCAGTCCCCCGCCTCGGAAATCCCCGAGGCCACTGGTTCGCCGCTGGAACGTGAGGTCCGCGAACAGGTCCAGAGGCGGCGGACATTTGCCATCATCTCGCACCCTGACGCCGGAAAGACCACGCTGACGGAGAAGCTGCTGCTGTACTCCGGTTGTGTCGCCGAGGCCGGGGCGGTCCGCGGCCGCAAATCGCAACGGGCGGTCACCTCGGACTGGATGGCAATCGAACGCGAACGCGGAATTTCGATCACGTCGACCGTCCTTTCGTTCGAGTACGAAGGGTTCCAGTTGAATCTCCTCGATACTCCGGGTCACGAAGACTTCAGTGAAGATACCTACCGCACGCTGACAGCCGCCGATTGTGCGATCATGGTCATCGATGCGGTGAAAGGGATCGAGGCCCAGACGCGAAAACTCTTCAAGATCTGCGCGGACCGCAAAATCCCGATCCTGGCGTTCGTCAACAAGGTGGATCGTCCCGGCTGTGACCCGCTTCAGACACTGAGTGAGATTGAAAAAGTCCTCGGAATTCATGCGATCCCGCTGAACTGGACCATTGGAACGGGCCGGTACTTTCGCGGCATCTTTGATCGGGTCCGCCGGGAGATCCAGCTGTTCCAGCATGTCGTGGGCGGCAGTAACCGGGTCCCCAACCAAACCCGCCCACTGGAGTCTGCCGGTGAATTGCTGAGCCCCGAGGAGATGCAATCGCTGAATGATGAGGTCGAGCTTCTCGATCATGCAGCCGAGCCCTTTGATCGCAACGATTTTCTGGCCGGGACGGTCACGCCGGTCTTCTTTGGAAGTGCCCTCAATAACTTTGGAGTCGAGACCTTCCTGCGATCGTTCCTGGAGTTGTCCCCGGCACCTGGGCATCGCATGACCGAGCATGGAGAACTATCTCCCTATCGACCACAGTTCGCGGGGGTCATCTTCAAGATCCAGGCAAACCTTGACCCGCGTCATCACGACCGGGTGGCCTACGTCCGCGTCTGCTCCGGGCGGTTCACTCGCGACATGGAGATCACCCACTCCCGCACGCGGGAATTGATCCGGATCAAACAGTCACAGCGACTGTTCGCTCGTGAACGAGAGACAATGGACTGCGCCTATGCCGGAGATGTCATCGGCCTCGTCATTCCCGGCCAATTCCGGCTGGGCGATACGCTCACAGAGGGAGCCCCGCTTCAGATTCAGGGCCAGTGGAATTTTTCGCCAGACTGCTTCGGCGTTCTACGCTGCAATGACACTCTCCGCCGTAAACAGTTCGACAAGGGTATTCTCCAACTCGCCGAAGAAGGGGCCATCCAGCTCCTGCATGATCCGGGAGCCATGTCGCGTGAACCGGTTCTGGCCGCGGTGGGCCAATTGCAGTTCGAAGTGGTGCAGTACCGACTGGAGGCCGAGTACAACGCGCGCACGACGTTTACACGTTTGCCCTACGTCATCGCCCGGTGGGTCACCGGCACCCCTGAAGACCTGGAAGCCCTCCGCATGCCTTCAGGAGGGCGCGAATTGCGAGACCAGGAGGAGAAAGTCGTCGCACTGTTCGACTCGGCTGGAATGCTGCGTTACTGCCAGGACATGAATAGTCGTCTCAAATTCTCGGAAACTCTATCGAGTTGACGGGCTTCTCACTCCGATTCCAGACCACGCAGGCTCCCGTACCTCAGAGGGCAGGGCGCTCACTCACCAGCGGGCCAACCTCGGAGCGACGCCGGGTAAATGCCAACAACCGTCCCTTGCATCTCCCTTGAAAACCATCCACAGCAATGAACTGTGACGATTCAAGCCAAGATCAAGAAACGGTTGCCACAACCGGTTGTCGTAAAACAACCAAGCACAGAGGACCGCGGGCTACTTCTTGCCCTTTTTGTCCTTCTTGTCCTTTTCCTTATCCTCTTCGGCGGTCTTTTTCTTCTTCTTACCGACCGTCGGCTTGATGACGCGGAGCTTCGGCAAGCCAAAAGGACTGGTTTCGTCCTTCCACTTTTCGGTTTCCTTCATCTTCACGATGCGCTCATCGCGGGTCAGGACATTCCGCGTCCGGGCCAACCGACTGCCACCACGCAGGCTCTTATCGATGCTCACGACAACCGCTCCCACCAGGTCGAGCCAACCGGCTGCGACGCAAACTGTTTGTGTGCTAGAAGTTCGAACCGGACATTCCTTGCAGGCTCGAACACCCTTCCAACACCCGAACTGATCGAAGCGGAAAAGCTTAGCAGACCCGGTCCGCTGGTTCAACTTGATAGACAGGAAAACCAGATCCGGGGCCAAGATTGACTCCTCTTCCCCCTAAAAATGACCGGCAGCAAACGAATCGGCAGATGCCCAGACGCTCAACGCAGCATCCGGGGCACCTCAGCCGATCAACGAGCCCCGTGAGTCGGGGGGGGGACGCGGGGGAATTCTTCAAGGTGCTGGTCAATTCCTGGTGTGGCGGGCGTCCGGTGGCTGGGGCGGTATGCGATGGGACTCACCCCGAGCGTGATTCTTCAGCACACTTCCAGTTACCCAAGTCCTCACCGGCCCCCAGTTCCCGAGACACATCACCAAGCTGGGGCCCAGGGGCTCTGGGA
>QWPB01000149.1 GCA_003671275.1 Planctomycetota bacterium
AGCAACACCGTCAAGAGATTGCTTCAATGGGGCCGGGCTTATTCAGCCCGGAGAATTCCTCGCGTTTTTAGTGCTTGCGGGGACTCGGTTTAAGGGGCTCGTTTCGAGCGGGTCCGGGGACCGAGGGGGAACAGCGTTTACGCTGTGGGAGTGCGGTGTCACAACTCTCATTCTGGTAAGAGGTTCTGTTAATCGAGCGGGTCCGGGGGTTTTTCCGGCACCGTCGAGTTCGAATTGGGAAAGAGCGGGGGGGGCGGATGGCTGTTGGCCAGAGGGGGCAGACAGGTGTCTGCTCCACTCAGACGATTTGGCAGACTGGTGTCTGCCGCTGGGACGGACGGGCCAATGGGCCCGTCCCACGAAACTCCCTACAGAATGACAGCGTTGCGGTCGGGAGGTTCGGAACGGGGGTTACCCCAGAACTCGATGCACTCGTCGCCGCGTCCCTCGACCAGGCCGAGGTTCACAATCATCACGCGATCTTCCTCCAGATTCAAGACCGGCCAGACCTTCATTTTCAGTTCTTGAAGCTCTACCGCAGATAGCTCGCAGCGGAACACCGAGTATTGCAGTGAGTCGCCCGCCCCTTTCATCGACTTGTACAGCTGGCGATACCGTTTGGGATCGCTGATGTCATAGGCGATGATGAAGACGTGGCGCATGGGAAGACGAGAGACGAGAGGTCAGAGACTAGAGCCAGAGGGGGAGGAGGATTTATGGTTTAAGGTTTATGGTTGATCGAAGGAGGGGAGTTTCCCTTCCTCAACCTTTTCCAGTCGATGAACTATAAACCATCAACCATAAACCGCTTTCTCACCTTGTGAGGAAACTCGGGTACTCGGGGAGTTCGCCGAGAACCGTTCTCGCGAGGAGGCGGGCCTGGACTTCCAGGGTGCGGCGGTAGCTGATCTTGTAGCCGAAGATCGGGTGCGTGATCTCGGAGTTCATCCGTCTTTCATAGGCCCCCATCACCGCCCGGCGACCCACATCGGTCAGGGCAACAGCTCCGGCTCGGGTGATAAAGTCGCTGGCCTGGACCTCGCGATTGTTGACCAGGGACAGTACCGTCGAGTCCGCGATCAGGGGGCGAAACTCCTCGGCCAGATCGAGAGCCAATGCGGGCTTGCCGTAACGTGGCTGGTGCATGAATCCCAGCATGGGGTCGAAACCGACGGCTTGCAGCGTGACTGTCAGAACTTTCGTCAGCAGTGAGTACAGAAACGACAGGAGGGCATTGATGCGGTCCTTGGGAGGACGGCGGTTGCGGCCTTCGATATCGAAGCTGCCGTCGCCTTTCAGGAGTTGTTTGAGGCCGCTGAAGTAGAGGCGGGCCGCTGTGCCTTCGATGCCGAGGATCGATTCGACGGAGTTGGTGGCGCGGGCTTTGTCGATGTATTCGTTGAGTTGCCAGAGGAGTTTGTCGCGAGCTGTCTTTGTCGCTTCATCATCGGGCAAGTGCCTTCTCAGCAGCGTGCGACAGTTCTTGATCTTGCCGATGATGAACTGCCGGGCCAATTCGAGGGACCGAGCAGGCTGGGCTGCGAACTCGAACTGTTGAATGCGCAGCTCGACGTTCTTATGAACCAGCCCGCTGGTCAAAGCATAGAACCAGCCGCCATAAGAGAAGTGACAGATGGGCACGCCGCGTGAGGCGAGGTCGCGGATGGCCGGTTCGGTGACATAGATGTTGCCGAAGAGGCAGACCTGTGACACGTCCTTGAGGGCAACGGATTTGATCTCCTCGCCCTTTTGCTTGACGACCATGCGTTCGCCGCTCTTACCGAGGGACAGCCCATAATCCTGCAAGTAGAGCGGGAGGGCATCGTGACGAGCGGGGATGAGACGGCGGACGGAGGGAGGAGGTTGGTGGTTTATGGTTGATGGTTGATCGACGGAGGGGGGACTCTCCTCTGGCTGGTCGCTCCCCTCTTTCACTAGCCACTCACCACTGACCTCTAACCCCTTTAGAATTAGATTCGTCTCATCCGGCAGGCAGATGCCGACGAGCGAACAGCGTGGGCATTTCGGGCTGTCGTCGAGTGGCGGCGGCAAACGGCCGGCATTGGCGGTGTTGCGGAACTGCACAACCAGTTCGAGAGTGCGGGCGATCAGTGCATCCGTAAACGGGATCACCACGCGGCGGCGGGACTCGATGAAGTACAGAATGCCCTCACGGGCTTCGTATCCGTTGGCGCGGAGGATCAGCCCCTGGGCACAGAGTTGGACACGCTCGGGTTCGTAGGCTCCTTCGGGCACATCGGGGAGCTTGCCGCGTTTGTAGTCAACGGGCGTGGCGCTGGTGCCATCGAGTTCGAGGAGATCGAGCTTGGCGAGGATGCCTTCGACTGGGGCGGAGAGGGTGAGCGAGCGGGCGTGAATCTGCTCAAGCTCTGGGCGTTTGAAACCGTAACCGGGGGACGTGGGATTGTCCGCCGAAGGGAGTTCGCTGGATACGCTGGCTCCCATTGATTCTGAAGATGCTTCGGTAGAACTCTCATTTGCCGGGGCCACTTGCGCCGGTGAGACACCGACTCCCGAATCGGCATCCCCGGCGGAGAATTGCTTGCGATCGGGCTGGTCCACATTGCGATGCCCAAAGGTCCCCTCCAGCGTCTCGATGTTCTCTGCCCACTCGCCCTGCACCCATTCGAGGTACCCCAGCCGCGGGCAATAGGTGAACTCGTTCAGCATCCGCACGGGGATCAGGGTGTCATCTACGGATTCTGAGCGGGAACTCATCGGAATGGCTCTCCGGGAGCTGGGTGTGGGGTGAAAAACCAAACCGACTCCGACTCAGAACATTGAGGGAGTTTCGGATCTGGCATCGGCGTGGAAGAAAGCGACTACTTCGTCAATGGTGTGAACAGTCCGAGGCCGAAGTGGCTGGCATAGCCCAGGCACAGAGGTCCGGAGATGGGTGCCGAAAAGCAGAGTTTGAAGAGACCGCAGGGTCTTGGTCCGGTTTCCGAGTCTTTTTGACGGACTCGCCGGAAGTCGTAGGCTCGTGGCTTTCCGTTCCAAAGGGCGTCGTCTTCGGGGAGTTCGGTCACTTCGAGCAGATCGATCCCCCGATACTCCGGAACTGACTCGGCCAGTTTTCGCCAATCTCGCTTAATCGTCTTGCGGAGATAGCTGAGGCGTCCAGAGATGCCGATTGGCGCGTAGCCGAGGAAGGGTGTGGATGAGACCCATTCGCTGGCGGGGCCAAATAAGCTGGAAACAACGGCGCTGCGTCCTATCAGCCGGACTCGGATCCCATCCAACCGAAAGAAGGATTTCAGTTCGCTCAATCCAGCCAGCGATTCGACTTCGCTTTCTGAAAATCCAGTTCGAGCACAGACCGTGAGATGGGAGATGCGGCGACGATCTTCTCCCTCAGAAGTCGCGATGTATCTTGCATGCTCGTGATTGTTTAACATAGTTCCGTCTGATCGCTTACCAGACAGGACGGGAGAAGCGTGCTTATCACTGTCATCGAGACGCAGGTACTGATGGGATTGATCCCGATGACGTTCGCACCAACTGTTGAACCGCGACATGGCCGCCTTGCGAAACGCCTCAGTCAGGAACAGCGTGTCAGTCAATAGCGGCAAAACCGGTCCGTCTAGAAGAAACCGGAGAACGGTCGGTTTCTCTGGGGAGCTGGCAGGGTGAGTGCGAACCAATGGAGCTTCTGAGATTCGCTGGTAGTTCACCCATTTCGTTCCCGGCATGGCGGACCAGCGGTTCTCGTGAAGTGTCTGGGTGTCGATGCAGAGATGCCAGCGCGGGCAGTCGAAAAGGAAGTTGGCAGGATTCACGGCCCCTTTGGCGAGCTTCTTCGGATCGAGTGTTGGATAGTGCGTGTCGGCAAACGCACTGCCTGCGTCCGCGCAAAGGACCGGAACGGGGTTCGAATCATGGGTGTCCGATGGCTGGCAGTTCGCCTCGCAATCCGTCGAAGAACTCAGCCGGGCTTCGACCCACCCCTCGGCCCGCCCCAGTGAACTGAGGTTGTTCAGAAGCGTCTCCAAGACATCCCGATCTTCTGAACTCAGAGAGGATTCCGGCCAGGCGATGACGAGAGGATCATCTTTGCCGACTGAGACAAACGTGTCGAACACCAGTGCCCGATCGTCAGGCCCTTTCTTCTCCCACGGCATGTAGTGCCGCGTATGTGCTACTCGGTGATTCGGCAAACGATACACCGGCGGCGATGTGATGGCCGCCAGAACTCGCTGCACCTGCTCGGTGGTGAAACCGGGAGCCGTCCGTTTCCAGACGGCGACCAGGGCGCGCAGTAACCTCCACGGAGACGGCGGCCATTCGGCGCCCCCCTCGTTGACATGCCGCCCCCAAGGCGTCGCGTGATAACGTCCACTCGGGAATCTCAGCTCAATGATGATGGCCATCGTGCGTTACTCCTCGTCTTTCTTGACACCCTTTTTCCCGGCAGTCTTATCCGCTTTGGGCTTCTTGCCCCCAGTCCAGGTCAATTCCGTGACGAGTGGATCGGCGAATTGCTGGCGACACTTCTTGAGCAGCGTGGAGACCGTATTCGTCAATTCGTCGGTGGAAGGCAGGACGAAAGTCGACGGCCGTTTCGCGGTGACCTGGCCCTCGTTGTCCACCAGCTCCAGCTCACACGCGGACCGTAACCGCATGGATGATTCCAGGAACTTGCGGACCTTCCACAGCGAGAGCGAGATCAGCAGCTGAGTGGCATCATCCCCCAGTCCGTATCCGCGAATCTGTGCCAGATCCAGACTGAAGTAGGCGGTGATTGACTTAGCCGTGAATTCGGTGCGGTGGAAGGGGACGTTGCCGTAGCCTCCAGCTGCGTCGACATTGGCCACGCTGGGTTTGGGGAGAGCGCGGTCGAACTTGACCCCGCCGCTGTCCGCCCGACCCACGCCGCTCGCCTCGATGAATGACGACAGTGCCCGTGGATGTCGCAGCCGCCCAGCGATCTTTTCCAGAAAAATCCCATGGACCAGCGAGTTGGGATCGTATTTGAAGCAGACCTGTGCCAAGCGGCGCAGGTTCACGACGCCCGCGACATCTCCGGCTTCCTTGTCGTCGCCTTCGGACTTCACGCCTGAGAGTTTGAGTTCTTGCTTCAAGACCATGTCGAACGGCTTATCGCCTTGCAGTCCGCTCATGATGTAGGGGGAGTTGAGCCGATGGAACTCCTGCAAGCTCGTCGTCGTAGAATCAGTTCCCTCCAATGGTCCGGCTAATTTAACTCGAACGTATGGCAGTCCATTCAGTTCAGTGACGACATTTTCCGTCGCTTCGTCCCAGCAGACGGCTTCGAGACGGTTGGCCATCGATTGGGCCGATTCGACGAGGAGTGTCGGAACCCCATTGGGGAACGCTTTCTTCTCCTCTTCAGTCGTCGGCGGAGCGATGTACTCAGCTGCGCCCAGATCGGGGAACCCCGTGGGCTGGATGCGGGTTCCCGCAAGTGGCTTCAGCGGGGCCTCAATGAGAATGCGAGGTGCCTGCTTGAGGTCTTCAAAGTTCAACGACATGGGTTACTCCTGGCTGACCGGGGGAGAGAGAACTGAGTTCGCGATCCGACACAGATCGTTATTCGAGAGAGGAAAGAGCATGGCCGCGAGCAGTCGCTCGGGCGGGATTGAGGAAGTGATGGCGAGTGTTCGCCCTGACTGTCGGCGGTTTTGATAGCCGTGGACGAGCAGTCCGCCCGCCTTCAACCGTAGGGCGGCACGATCAACACATTCCCGAACGGCCTCTGAATTGGAGCGTCCCGAGGACAGGGGGTGGAAGACGTTTGGATCGGGCTTGGCATTGGCGTTTAAGTTCGGATCTTTCGTGATATTCCAGATCAACTTGCTGTTGGGGTGGTTAGGTTTCGGAACCTTGCGAATGATTCGCTTGGAGCCGAACGATCGCTTCATAACGAGCAGCTTCGGGATGCCATACTCCATCGGCACAGGCATTTGAGGTTTCTCGTCAGGTGGAGCCACAACTTGATCCCAGTTGATGCCGAGCATTCCCCATATGAGATCCGCCAGCTTGTCTTCGTCGATCCTGTCATTGAGAAATTGCATGACGTGATCGAGTCGCGCTGGATGATTTGACGAGATCGGAACACCCTCTTCACCAGCTCGAAACGCTTCCATCTGGCGTCGACGAAAAACTGCTGACAGATTCGCGACGAGCGATCCACGCCCCCAGACTGAGGAAACGCTGTCCGGATTCCAATCGACAGCCTTCGTCTTCTTGGCCCGCATTGAGACTTTCACGGGCTCAAGAAATTCCCGGAGAGATCCCCAGTCGTCCGTTGCCTGAATACTCGCCAAGCTCGCCGCCAGCCCGAATTCCGCGCTGCCATCGTCTGCCTGCTTCAACCACTTGGGTGACATCCTGAAAAGAGGTCGGATCTTCCACCCATACTGTTTGTCTTTGAGCCAACTGAGTCCGGCCAGTGCCAATGTACGTTCTGCCCGGCCAATGGCTCGCAGCACTTCCGTCAGGTAGACAGCATCGTTCCCTTGCTCACTCCGATTGGCGAAGTCGAACATCGCCCGATCGATCCCACGCAAGGCAGTCTGATACCGCGACGGAGTCTTGCCTCTGTCGTTGCACGCTCGGCGAAGACGGTCGAGCCATTCCAACAAAATCGGGTCTTCGAGTAAACGGGCTTGGGGGCGACTGACGACGGGAATTCGTCCGAGCGGAGCTGCGAAGAAATTCAACCCGTTTCTTTTTGTGAATGCATATCGAACAAATGCATCGACTCCTCGGCTCACTCCATATGCCGCAAGTGCCAGAGCAAACTCCACTGCATTTTTGGCTTGGCGACGGCCTAGTTGGTTTCGCCCCTCTGAAAAAAGCTGCTTGACCTCATGAACACTCACATCGGCAGACCAGATTGGAAGCCACAGCTCAGCCCGAGTCTCCGCTGCTTCTACGTCTGAATCTGTGCCATAGCCCACCGCGATCGCTTCGACGCAGAATGGGAAGGCGGCGCGTCCGTTTCCATCTGTTCCGTACCTCCGAGCCACTGCTCCCGCGAAGACCAATGTTCCTTCAAGAGCAAAAAGGTAGCCCCAAGGGTTGACGCCACCTCCACCGGAAAAGCCCTGAGACGAGTTCGGTCCGCCAATCGCACCCGGATTGAAGTGTCCCACTGCTACGTCACTCGATGAAGCACTGAATTCGCAAAACAATACAGAACTCAGCCCAGGGTCATATTCGCGGCGAACAAGAAGGGACTCCACAACTTGGGCGAATGTGGAAACGTAACTTCCGCTGCCCTCGTTGCCTCCGGTACCCAAGAGTGGTGGGAAACGACGTGAGTCATCTGTCAGGATGAACACCGCATCCAACCAACACAATACTTCGTCATCCAATTCATTTCGGCAGATACGCATCAAGGCAAGCTTGTCATCATCACGAACTTTCTCATCAAATCCGTGACGTGTTAGGATTGATCGAACCGAATGAATCGCCTTGCTGAATGAGGCTAGCCTCTCGTATTTCTCTGAAGCCGAGACGATTGCATCTAATGCGTCTCGGGCAGACTTCTCAGATGAGCCGAGGTAAAAGCCAGACCGTCCTCCCCACGGTGCGACGATGGGGGTTGGTCGATATTCCTCCAGAAAGAACCGCTTCAGCGATTCCCGGTCCAACATGGAATGCAGGACGGCAACTCCACCCCGCCAGGAGAGCCGAACCGTCGGATCAGCCTGTTCAGCGACGAGGCGGAATATTCCCAGTGCCTTCAGATAGCTCATCAGTGGTTCCGGGGTGCATCCGGTCAGTTCAATCTCAAACATCTTTTCCCGCCTCCTTCTTGCTCGCACGAACGTCCGCTGCTCGGAGGATTGCCTCCAAGTACGCTAAGCGGAAGGGCCCCAGATCCTGAAGCAGCTTTAACGCCCGCTCGGTCCAACTGGTCTCGCTGCCCATCACCATCGGTGAGAGATCAAGAGTTGTTGGTGGGCTGTTGACCCCGTCACCGAGATCAACCGCTGGGATCGGATCACGGTCGCAGTTCCCCAACGCAAATCGAGTTATCTCGTCTTTTTTCGAAACAACATCTTTCGGGAGATCCTCACCCGGAGCACTGCGGATACTCAGTCGAACTCGACCGTGGTGAGTTGCGACCAGATACGCGACTTCAAAGGGCCACTCCGGATGTGCTTTGACAATCGCCAGCGCTGAGGCCAATTCGTGGCGAAAGAACGGTCGTCCATGCACCAGCTTGCCGCTCTTCCCCGACTTGGCCCACAGATGGTTCTTGGGCAGGTCAGGATTGGACTTCCGCATCCCGGCTTGAAACGCATCATGTGCTTTCCCCAAATCATGCCAGCGGGCAGCCGTCTTCAAGGCCCCAGCATGTGAATCCACGGGCAATCGCTGATGTGATATCTCGTTTTCGCCGAGCAACCATTGAAGCTCATCACACACGTTCTGAGTGTGTTGAGTGACAGTGAGCGGCTCCGGCAGAGGCAAAATCGAATTGGGATCTGAGGACATGCCCTCTTCGGGGCTGAGTGAATCCGCTTTGTTCAAAGGAACCTCCGGCACCTCGGTCGTCGACACCTCATCCCAGCCCAACTCGGAGTAGCCGCCAACCTCGCAGGGGAGCAGGATCGTCATGCCGGGGCGAATCTGCTTCGGCTCAAGTCGCTTCCACTCCTCATCCAGGTGATCCCAGGTGTAAGCCAGACCCCGCTTCTTCCCAGCGAGAGCATCAACAAAGTCATTGGCCTTTTGTACTGGAACGCGGCAGAGTTCCTCCCGGCGTGGACCGGGCGTTTCCAATTCCTTGGAAGGACTGTCCTTCCGCCAGAAGACCATCACATCCGTATCAGGATCGTCGCTCCGCACGAACCGAGAAATGTCGATATCGCTCCCCGAGAGGTCGGGAGCAGTGTCGAACAAGTCGAGGAGATCGCGCCGACGCAGGACATGCTTATGTTGGAACGGGAGTTGGATCTGTTCCCTGGTCTTGAAGTCATCCAGAGACTTCGGCGACACATCCGCTCCGCCCAACTTCCGCAGCCACTCACGAGCAGCGGCTAAGTCCTGCCAGTCATAGGGGAGTGCCAGCTTCTCATCCAAGTCGATCCAATACACTTGGCCTGGCCCATCATCTCCCGTGCGATTGCAACGGCCGATTCGCTGGACCACGCTCGACCAAGGACACAACTCTGTGACTAGGGTCCGAGCAGAGAGATCCACCCCGGCCTCGACAACTTGTGTGGCCACGATGATCCTGTCCGTCGAGGCACCGGGATTCATTAGTGATTCATTTAGAGCTTGACGATCAATTGGTCGGAACCGCGAATGGATGAGCAGCAGTTCCGGTGTTGCCGATTTCTTCCGCAGTTTGAGTAGTTCTTCGTATGTCGCCTTCGCGCGGTCCACGGTGTTCAGAATGACCAGTGTCGTAGTGCCGATCTCATGTTTCCCGTTGACGGCCTTGGCAACTGCCTTCATGTCCTTAGCCGATGAGGCGTCGAGTTCCGCCAGGGCCTTTTGAGCGGTCATGCGCTTATGCAGTGGCAAGCCGGGTGAATAGTCCTCTTCGGTCAACTCCAGCGGCGGAACATCAAACTTCCCGCGAAAATCGACCGTGTCCAACCAACTGGGTTCCAGCGTGGCCGACATCCACACGGACGAACAAGTGCCGGATGTCTGAAGCGAATGGCGTAAGCCAGCCAGTTGGGCCGATGTGCTCACTCCTCCGGCCATCAGCTGCGGCTCGTCGAAGACCCACAGGCAATCGTTGTTGAGGAGCCCAAAGTCGATCGGCCAATGAAAGCGACTGGCGGCATACCCTCGATTCAAGGCACGCGAGAGCAGCATGTCCTGAGTCCCGATTAAGATCGTTGGACGCTCCGGGTGCAGGTGCCAGGGTTTAAGTTCTGCCCCTCCCATCAGGAGATGCAGCCCGACTTGTTCGGAGAGCTTCAGGCTCATGAGCCATCGCTGGCTCTCGCCAAACGACTGTTCAACGAGTACTCGCATGGGCAGACAGTACACCAGTCGACGCGGTGTCGGGACACCGCTGTGATGCAATCTCCAAAGCCAGCCCAGAACAGCGGTCGCCGTCTTTCCAGCCCCCGTTGGGGCACGCAATAGGTGTGGATGTACGGTCGAGGTCGCAAACCGTTCCTGGTAAGGATATGGCGACCTTCCGGTTGCTTGTTTGAAAAACGCTTGGAATTTCATGGGTTGCTATAGCTCCCGAGTGCCTCTTGCAGTGAATCCGCAACCGACTGCCGCAGTTCCGGCGGTTCCAGAGCTTCTGCTCTCGGCCCGAAACCAAGTATCCACGACTCCACCTCCACCAGACTCGCAAGCTGCAAGATGCAGATCACCGTCCCGTCTGGTTGCGGTTCCAAAGTCTGGGACTTATGCCAAGTGTGCTCTTGGATATAGCGCGCAGCTGCGACGGCGAATTGAATGCGGACCGTGCGGAGAGGTTGGTCCTGATCGACGCCGTAAACGCCGAGGGTGCCGGAGAGGTGTTGTTTCAGGTCGAACCCCTCGGGCGGCGTGAAGTGGTTCTCGGTGATGTCGACGCCGGAGAGGCGGTCGATCTTGTAGTGGCGGACTTGGCCATGTTCCTCAGCGATGGCCATCAGGAACAGTGAGCCTTCGTGGTAGACCATGCCCAGCGGCTGGACCGAGATGGGGCGTGGAGCGTCGGTCTTCAGTGAGTGGTACTCGATCGTGGTGACCTTGTGATCTTCAATGGCCGTCATCAGGTCATCGATCACTTGGGCTCGAGCCGAGTAGTCACTGGAGCCGATCGAAGTCTGATGGATCAGCGGACCGAGTGACTCGATGATCGAGAGTGCCTCTGGCTTGAAGGTCGCTTTGAGCTTGGCAAACGCACGCTGGGCGGCCTCCCAGAAGATCGTGCCCGCGAGCGGCTCCAGAAACTTACGCCCCAGGTAAATCGCGACCGCCTCGTCCCATAAGAAGTTCGGCACCCGCGTCATGTCCGGCTGGACTCGCCACCGCTTGAGGCCGAA
Organism: Planctomycetota bacterium; assembly: GCA_003671275.1. GTDB lineage: Bacteria > Planctomycetota > Planctomycetia > Planctomycetales > Planctomycetaceae > TH-plancto1. The sequence goes on from QWPB01000149.1 coordinate 11,001, forward strand.
CTTTTCTGTGACCTCAACCACTTCCAACCCAACGGCTCGCAGCGTGGCAATGTCCCGTTGAATTGTCTTTGATGAAACTTCAAACCGATCCGCTAACTCAATCAACGACTCCCCCTCGGGTAGTCGTGATAAGCGTTGGTACAAACGCCAACGCCGTTGAAATTGTTCCGTGTCATTCATCAATCGGCCCCGCCTGAACCGCGTTCCGTCAACCATCCAGTGAGGCCAGTCTATACAAGCACCAACCCAAGAGGTAGGACAGCTTCTGTCCGGTCGCCGAAGATTGTGAATCTGTGCTGATGGCGATCGAGAGAAATGCTCCTCTTACACAACACGAAATCCTGGACTCATGGTCGCAACCAAGAGTTCGAAATCAGGGTTGGTTCCGGTTCGCGGTCCCAAACGGTATTTTAAATCTTGGGGGCGTTTTTGGAGAGACAGAGAGAGTTCGAGGTCCGAAACTCGCACGAGCGGTTTGAAATATCGAAATCGTGGCGACTTGTGGGACGACCGAGAGGTCTCGGTCGGGGAGCCCATCATCGCAACATCTGGCGGGAATGGCGGATACAACGCCACCTTGTGCCGACGCCAAAACGCCCCGCTGAGTGAACCCGTGGGTCACTGGGAGTTCGAAAAATGAAAACAGTGAACCGGGGCCAACCCTCTTCCGAAAATGTCTCTGATTCAGAGGATGCGTGGCCCCAGTGTTTCCTCAAGGATTGGTGGTTCGAGTTGCCTTCGGCCTGATGGATGGCGAACGGGATTCGGAACGTGACGTGCTATTGGTTCGCTTTGGGTTTCACGAAATGGCTTGGGAAATCGTCATTCTGGCGATCTGCCATGAGGTCTGAATCGAGCGAGGGGATATGGACTTCGCGGGGCGACGAGTCCTTGGAACTCGGAGTGACATTCAAGATGTCATCTGACGGACTGGAGGTCGAAGTCGTCGCCGGACAGCTCACAATCTGCCACGAAGGCCGCATCCACCAATTCGTCCAACAGGTCGAACAGGGCTCGTTCAGTGAGCAAATCACAGCTGGCAAGCACCAGGATGTCTTGTATGTCACCGAACGGGCTGTGTTCCGCCTGGGGACTGAGGGGCTGGAACTGATCGAGATCGCACCGGGGATCGATCTGCAGGGAGATGTGCTGGATCAGATGGAGTTTCGCCCGCGTATCGACCTCGTGCGGACGATGGCAGAGAGCCTGTTTCGGCTGTAGGCGACCGATGCTGAAGGTTCCGTTCGAGCGATGGTTGAACGGCTTGAACAATCCCTATGATGCCTCTGTCTGACTTCCCTGCGACCCGTACTCAAGGCGCTCACGCGATGTTCTGCCCGTATCGCTTCTTTCGACCTCTTTTGGGGAGGTTGCTCTGCGCCGTCCCTCTCTGCATCTTTCTGCAGGCTCACGAATTGAAGGCTCAGATGCCTCTCGATTCCCACTGGCAGGGCCGCGCCGAGGCTCGCTTGAAAGCCATCTACGACCGTGGCGAGTTTCGCGCCAAGAGCTTCCGGCCGACGTGGCTGACCGACAGTTCCGGGTTTGTCATCGAGGAACTCAAACCCGATTCCAAGCAGGCGACTCTGTGGTTTCATGACACCCAATCGAGTGAACGGTGGGCGTGGAACTCCGATGTGAAGCTGCCGACCCGCGACCCGAGGCTCTCGCCTCAGGGAACGCATCAACTCGTGACTCGCGACGGGAAGCTGCTGTCGATCAAGCTGGAGAATCAAGAAGAAACCGTATTGGCTGAGAGGCCTGCCGATCGCGATGTCGAATACCGAGCTCCGGTCTGGAGCCCGGACGGCTCCCGCGTGGCATTCATCGAGGCCGACTCGACTGACGTGCAGGAGCGGTCGGTCCTGGTGCCCGGCGACCCATCCTATCCTGGGGTCGAGAGACATCGCTTTGCCCGAGTGGGCGGGAAGATCGAGAAGCTAAGAGTCGGCGTCGTCAATGCCGATGGCCAGCAGCTGTCGTGGCTGCCGATCGATTGCCCCGAGGAGGGGATCTATCTGGGGCAAGTCGAATGGGCCGGCAACTCCGACGAAGTGCTCGTGGAGAAGTTCAGCCGGTTCCGCAACAAGCGGGAATTCCTGCTGGTCAAGACAGGTGGCCAGAGTCAGACAGTTTTCTCAGAAACCAACACAGCCTGGGTCGAGTCCAGCCAGGGGAAGAACTCCGGACTGGTCTGGATTCAAGGAGGTCAGGCATTCGTCGTGATCAGCGAGAAAGACGGCTGGAGGCACGCCTTTCGCTATTCGCGAGAGGGAAAAGAAGTCGCGCTGCTGACGCCCGGAGACTACGACATCATCGACCGGGCGGTTATCGACGAGGAACGGGGCTGGTATTACTTCTACGCTTCACCGGATGATGGGACACAGAAGTATCTGTTTCGCGTCGCGCTGGACGGGTCCGGGAAGATGCAGCGGATCACACCGGAGAATCAAATCGGCACACATGGGTACACCTTCTCGCCGGACGCCCGCTGGGCCATTCATTCGTACTCCACACTGGACTCGCCTCCCCTGCATGAACTGATCGAAGTCGAGGGTCACCGAGTCGTGAGTACCCTCGAACGTAATGACGAGATCCGCGAGCGGATGAAGTCGATCATTTCCCACCCAACCGAGTTTCTGAAACTGGATATCGGCAAGGGCCTCGAATTCGATGCCTGGATGCTCAAACCGCGGGACTTCGATGCGTCGAAGAAGTACCCGCTTTTCATTTACGTCTATGGCGAACCGCACGCGCAGACTGTCCTGAACGAGTGGGGAGCAGCGCAGATTGACTTTCATCGACTGGTGGCCGAACAGGGATACATCGTGGTCTCGATCGACAATCGCGGCACCCCCGCCCCCAAGGGAGCGGCGTGGCGACGAGCAATCTTCGGCAGCCTCGGTCCGCTCTCGACCGAAGAGCAAGAGGCTGGGCTGAAGGCACTCGCGAAGCAATGCCCGTTTGTCGACTCTTCCCGTGTCGGAATCTGGGGCTGGAGCGGCGGCGGATCGAACACGCTCAACGCCCTGTTCCGCAAACCGGAGTCTTACCACGTCGGAATAGCGGTTGTCCCGAAGCCGCAACCGCACCTTTACAACGCCTGGTTTCAGGAGATCTTCATGCACACGCGCGAGGTCAATCCGGATGGCTATGAGACGGCTGCCGCGATCAACTACGCCGCTGGTCTCCAAGGAAAACTGCTCATCATGACCGGATCGGGTGAGACGAACACCCACATTCAAATCATCGAAGGGCTGGTGGACAAGCTCATCGAGTTGGGGAAGCCGTTCGACTACATGGTCTATCCCCATCGCGATCACGGACTCCGCGAAGGCCCGGGCACGCTGGTGCATGTGAGAATGCACATCTTGAGATACTTGCTGCAAAACCTCCCCGCAGGTCCGCGCCCCGTGGCTTCGAACTGACGATTCCACCGGCGCTCAGTGGGCGCACAGAAACTCTAGACGCATTTTGCGAACCGGCGTTTTCTGGGTGGCCACTTGCGCCAAGGCACGCATGCAGGCACCCCGCCAGAGTCCCGGCCACTGAACCGGGACTCGCCACTCGAATCCACGACTCGGGACGTAGTCGGCTGCCGCCGCCCTGACGGTCTCCGCTATCCGCTTCGACGAGCGACAGGGACTCTTGAAGCAACCGGAACGACAGTCTTGGGGTTATCGCCAGTTTGATGAGGCGTCAGGAATCAGCGATCACGATGTTCTCGACGGCATTTACTGGATACGACTTTCCACGGGGCCTGTCACATCGTCGAGTCGAATCACGGCCTCTTTGAATTGAGGCGGCCCCCAGAGACCTCGAACGTTGTTCGAAAAGCCATATGGCTCAGTCGGTATCCCGATCGCGTTCTTGGAAAGCTGGCCATTCCCGTCCAGGTCCTGAAAGACCGCAATCGCTCTGGGCTGACCAGCGAGTCGAGGCATTGCGAGCTCCAGATGCGTCCCAGCTGATTGCAAGATGGTTGTTTGCGCACTGTCGAGTCCGTTGGGAAATCCTTTCTCGGACTCAAACATCGCGACATATACCTTCGATTCTTGGAGCTTGAGTCCGGTAATGTGAACAGCGATGTCTTGGTCGACGACCGGAGAATGCGATTGGCGAGGCTGCTGCGGAGGTGTCTGTGGTGCGGGGTCTGCCATCGGCGTCGGAGTCTTTGATGGCAGAGCGATCGTCGCGACCGATTTGGCGGATGTCGCGGGCAATGCTTTGGATGTCTGATGAGTGATCACTCGTCGTATGACGAAGATTCCCAGAACACAGCTGGCCAAGACCACCAACCTCCATGTCCGGTTCAGTCGTGCCATGGCGGCAATCCCGAGTGTGGTGAACGATTCGGCGGAGCGGCTCAAGATCCGCGTTTCCACCGTCCAGAAAGCAGCAGAGTCAACGCGCCCAAAATCGCGGCGCTCGCCAGTAACACGGTCGCTTCACTCTTCAGGCTGGCAATCGGAGACTGATACCAGAAGACCTTCTGATAGCCATCGAGCGCCCAGGCATTGAACGTCCATTGGCCGATCTCTTTCATCCGGTCACTCATCGCAAACCGAGGAATCATACTCCCACCGACAGTGGACATACTCAGGATCAGCACCACAGAGACGGCATTCAACTGGGCCCGAGATTTACAGATCGTCGCCATAAACATCGCGAAGCTGGCGGTGGCGGCAGAAGTACAGAGTGTCATCACTGCGAAACCGGCCAAGTGTTGACGGAGCGGAACACCGAAGACTGCCTCCGCCCACAAGAACATGACCGTGATCTGCACCGTAAAGTCCTGGTCACAGAACGCCGCACCGCCATCGATTACGCACACGCTATTAAATATCTAGTCGATGAAATGTATCCCGAGGCCGACCAGATTGTGCTCGTCCACGACAACCTCAACACCCACAAACCCGCGTCCCTCTACGCCGCCTTTCCCCCGGAGGAAGCCCGCCGCCTGCTCGACAAACTCGAGATACACTACACTCCCAAACACGGCAGTTGGCTCGGGCTGTTAGGTGAATACAGTGCCGAGATCGAGCTGGGCGTCTTAAGCCGCCAATGCCTTGATCGCCGCATCCCCGATCTGTCCACCCTGACCCAAGAAGTGGCCGCCTAGGAAGACGCCCGCAACGCCGAACAAGTCCGCATCAATTGGCAATTCACCACCGCCGATGCCCGCGTCAAGCTCAAAAGACTCTCCCCCGTGACTGAACCCGTCAAGTTGAAGTTGGTGGACCACTAGGCCAGCCTTTCAATCAACCCCTCTTTGCCCGGCCCCCCACTTATACGGGAGTGGGGGGGCTATTTAGTCGGGCCAATCGCATAGCCTCCTGTCCCCGCCACCTAACCATGCCCCCCCACTTGGGTCAGAGGTCAAGTGGACAGTGCCACTCGGCAACGGTCAGGCGTTTCTCGCACTGGCCATCGATTGAATCCGTCCATCCTCCATGTGAATCGCTCTGTCCGTCAGATCGAAGATACGGGCATCGTGGCTGACGATCAGGATCGGAACACCTCGGCCTCGTGAGAGATGGACGAGGAGTTCAATGACCTCGCGGCCCGTCCGGCTATCGAGGGCGCTCGTCGGCTCGTCGGCCAGGATCAAGTCGGGATGTCCCATCAGAGAGCGAGCGACAGCGACTCGCTGCTTCTCGCCGCCTGACAGTCGGGATGGAAACGCGTGCATGCGATGTCCGACGCCCACGCTGGTTAGCAGAGCGGATGCGCGCTCGATCCCCTCCTCTCGGCTGATCTCCGGAGACAATTCCAAAGGGAGGCGAGCATTGTCGAGTGCCGAGAGATGTGGCAGGAGATTGTGGGCCTGGAAGATGAATCCAATCCGTCGGCGGATCGCCACTTGAGTCGCCGCGTTCGCATGCAGCAGCTCTTGCCCCAGGACAGTCAAGCTGCCGTCGGTGAGAGTTCGCAGCGCTCCGATCAGGGTGAGCAGGGTTGTTTTCCCCGACCCGGATTCCCCGGTCAGCAGTACAATCTCACCGGGTTGAATTGCGAATTCGACATCAAACAGGATCTGCCGTTGTAGCTCTCCCTCGCCGAACCAGAAGTTGATGCCGCGTGCCTGCACGACGGCCTGACGATCAGCGTCCTGAATCGGTTCTGGCATTGCGAGGTCTCGTGGTGGAATGGATCAAACAATACTTAAAACACGTCGGCGGGATCGGCGGCTCTCAACTTTCGAGTGGCCATCGCCCCAGACAGCAAACACATCAAACAGGTCAGGCCAAGTAGCAACCAGGCCCGGTCCCAGGTCGGCCTCACGGGGATGGACGTCCCGACTTGAATGATATGGTAGAAGCCGATGGCCAGAATCGAGCCGGGAATGTAGCCCAGCACCGAGAGAATGACTCCCTGGCGAATGACGATTCGGAACAATGCCCAGTCGGTGAATCCAATCGCCTTCATGGTGGCGAAGTTCGGAAGGTTGTTCGTCACATCGGTGTAGAGGATTTGGTAGACCACGATGAACCCGATGAAGAAGCCCGCGACCGCCCCCATGGTGAAGACGAAACCGACGGGTGCATTCTGTTTCAGGTAGAGCAGCTCAAAGTCCGTGAACTCCTGCGGCGTCATCACCAGGGCCTCGGGAGCGAGAATCTGTCGCAGGTACGCCTGAGCCTTGGGAATATCGGCACCCGGTCGCAAGCGGACAAACCCGAGGTGAACCTCATCCGGAGAGAACTGTTTCAGCAGCCGGAGATAGTTTGCTCGGCTGGTCACGATGTTGCCTTGCTGACCGAAGGACGCCGCCATTGAGGTCAACCCCACAACTCGCGCGCGGCGGTGGTTGAGTTCGACCTCGAACGCCTTTCCCCCGAGAAAGGTCTGCACCACCGGACCGAAGACTGCTCGGGAGTTGCGATCGAAGAGAAACGTGTCAGCTTCCTTAAGCGACTGCCCATCGGTCATCAGACCTGGCAAATCGACCCAGCCTTCCTCGACTTCGATCCCGTAAGTCTGCATCTTCCAGATCGTCCCGTTGTCGGGTCGTCGCCATTCGACAACACCAATCAGGAGTTCTCCGATGCCCGTGACATCGGGGTATCCGCGAACGCGATACAGCGTGCGTACAGAGAACGGCTTGAGCCCGTTCATGTTCTCGGACAGCGGATGAAAGACCACTAGATCCGATGTGATGTGACGGTGAATAACCGTCGTACTTTCGTAGACCGCCGCCAGGATTCCGAGTTGAATCCACATCAGCATAACGGCGACCATCACGCCCGCGATCGCCGTGGCAAACTTCATGCGGTCATGGGCGAGCTGTCGAAACGCCAGTGAAATCTTCTGGGGCATGTCACTGGCCCCCGCGGATGTCGATCCGCACTTCAACGCGGGCATACGAGAGACCCGCCACGCGCTGGTTGGCCGCCGTGTCCAGTTGGATGCGGACCTCGACCACGCGGGCGTCGGTATCCTTCACCGGGTCGTTGTCGAGCACCACTCGGCGTCCGACCTTCCAGCCGACATGCACGACCTGACCGGTGATCTCTCCCGTCAGGCTTTGGACCTTGACGATGGCTGGTTGGCCGATTTTCACAAGTGGGGCGTCGCGCTCATGGACCTCGGCGACCGCCTGCATATTCGCGGTGTCACCAATCTCCGCCAGACCGTCTGTGCCAATTCGTTCCCCCGGTCGAGCAAATATCTTCAGGACTCGACCAGCGATCGGAGCCCGTACCTGGGTGTCCTCCCATTCGGCCTGCGCCCGGATGACACCAGCCTCGGCCTTCGCCAGTTCGGCAGATGCCACCTGCACGTCTTCTGGACGAATTGTTGTGAGAGCTGCCAATTGTGATCTGGTTTGTTCCAAGAAGTGTTGGGCGCGGTTGAACAGAGACTTCCGCCGGTCAACCTCCTCGTCGGTGGTGGCATTCGACGCACTGAGCTTGAGTGCTCGTTGATACTCAGATTCGGCATTCTCGACGGCACCGACACCCAGAGGCTGCACGGTCGTCGTCTGTACTGCGGGTTGAGTGTCCGAGCCGGATTGACGGTTGACAACGAAGGCGACACAAGCCCCCGAGAGTAGAAACAAGCAGAGCAGCGTAACGGTGATCCAATGCCTGCGGAACACATTTTGAGAAGGAGGCATTGCTGTCGTCCTAGGGCGGGATAATCGGTGATTGTAGTCTACTCACCTCGTTGCCACCTCGTTCCCAAGCTCCGGCTTGGGAACGCCTATCCACGAAGCTCTGCTTCGCCGAGCCACGCTGGACTCTCGCTCAGCATGTCAGGACTGGATTCCGTCGGCAAGTCCGAGGACGGTTTGCTTGAGGGGATGTTCTGGCACTAGGTCGAAGCCTGGACTTCCCCACCTTGCTCGATAACACCGCTAAACATGCGGTAACTCGGTTCGTCGAGACTCGGGTTTGGTTTCTCCGACTTGGCGTTTACATCCGCAGCGCTAAACTCATGACTGAGTTCCACGCAACGTGGAGTCATGTTCGAGTTGTTCAGGGAGCGTGAGAGTCATTGGCTGGCGACTCTAGCTCACCAAGTTCTGGAGTCGTTGATGAGCAACAGTTCGAATCCCAATCCATTCCCACTGCGGACGAGCCGCTGGCTGATGGCAGCTGGGATTTACAATCTGGTGTGGGGGGCGATCACGATCGGTTTTCCGCATCTGCTGTTCAACCTGTGCGGGATTTCGCGTCTGAACTATCCCGAGATCTGGCAGTGCGTGGGGATGGTCGTTGGCGTGTACGGCATTGGTTACCTCATCGCTGCAGGCGATTCGCGAACACATTGGCCGATTGTGCTGGTTGGCCTGTTGGGCAAGATCTTTGGCCCCATCGGATTTGCCGTTGCCTTGGCGAAGGGCACGTTTCCTCCGAGTTTTGGGCTGACAATTCTGACGAACGATCTGGTCTGGTGGATTCCGTTTGGGCTGCTTCTGCTTGATGCGGCTAGGAACCACACCCTCACGGAACAGCCCGGCTCAGCGGCCAGCCAGCACTTCCTCAAGGAGACCCGGATCGCAGCGCCTCCCGCCGTGGTCTTTGCTTTTCACGAAAGTCCCGGAGCGATCCGGCACTTGATTCCGCCTTGGGAAAAGATGAAAGTGGCGGAAACCGATGGCTCACTACAAATCGGCAGTCGGGTCGTACTGCAAGGAAAAGTCCTGGGGGTGATACCGGTCCGCTGGGTCGCACTGCACACCGAGTATGACCCGCCTCACGTGTTCGCTGATCGACAACAGTCGGGTCCGTTCGCGTTCTGGTATCACCGACATCGCTGTGTGGATGATGGGCAAGGGGGGACACTTCTGCGAGATGAAGTGGAGTACCAAGCCCCGCTGGGAATCGTTGGCCAGTTCTTGGGGGGATGGTTGATCCGTCGAAAGCTCGATGGAATGTTTGCCTACCGGCATGATAAAACTCGCCAAATGATTGAGTCGGGGGAGTGGAAATCGACTCTCCCACTTTAAGGATGATGGGGCAAGTGCATGAGCATGGGTGACGAGGTCGTGATCGTGGGCGCGGGACTTTCCGGGCTGTGCTGTGGGCTGCGTCTTCAACAGGCGAATGTGCCTTTTCGAATCGTAGAAGCTGCCGATGGAATCGGCGGCCGAATCCAGACAGACATGGTTGACGGTTTCCAGCTTGATCGCGGTTTTCAGGTGTTCCTGACCGCGTACCCCGAGGCGAAGAAACTGCTGGACTACAACGCCCTCGACCTGCGAAGCTTCGAGCCAGGCGCGCTCGTGCGTTATGGGGGGGCATTTCATCGTTTGACCGACCCTTGGCGTCGTCCGGTGCAGGGGCTTCGTTCGGTCTTCTCCCCCATCGGTTCATTCATGGATAAAGCGCGCGTCGGGTTAATGCGTTCCCGCGTGCTCAAGGGGACGCTCGAAGATCGGTTTCTCAGCCCGGAGACCACCACGCTGCAGGCTCTGCAATCGTCGGGATTTTCCCCATCCATGAT
>QWPB01000026.1 GCA_003671275.1 Planctomycetota bacterium
AACCACGGTTTATGAGCGAAAGGCGGCAGGACCGCCTTTCGCTTTTGGCATGGAGCTGCCCAAGCGGAGCGGGCACTTTCCGCAGATTCAGGAGGGCTCAGCCAGGAGAGTATCGGTTTGTTCTTGGCGGGCTGGCCAATCCATCATAACATGTCAGGAAGCCAGGGACTGGCGATGCCTACGCTCCTTGCGGCTGATGTGTTAGAAGGATGGAGATTCGATGGCAGACCTATCTTCGATTGATGCGGTGGTCAGCCGGGTTCTGGTGGTCGAAAACGACCAGGACGAGATCGACTTTATCAAGACATTCCTCGAACACAAAAAAATGTTCGTGGACATTGCTCGGGATGCGGGGCAGGCCCGAGCTGCGTTTAAAATGCACCAGCCCGACTTTGTCATCATGGATGTCATGCTGCCGAATGAGGTGACCGGGTTTGAACTCTGCGAACGACTCAAGCAGGAGAACATCAACATTCCGATGTTGATGTTGACGGCGATTGACATGGACGATGCCCGTGATCTCGCGACGCGGGTCGGGGCGGATGGGTACATGACAAAGCCCTACGATCCCGAGGAACTCCTTCGCCAGATGTTCGAAATCGCGGAAAAGTGCTGGCGCCGAAAATTTGGGGAATCGGCTGTCGAAGAAGAGAAGATCAGCTTCATCTGCACCGAATGCAACAAGAAACTGCGTGTCAAAGCCAGCCACCGGGGACGCACGTTAAACTGCCCCCGTTGCGGACAGCCCGTCATGATCCCCTTCCATGGGTAAACGCCCCAGGCCGACCGCACAGGAGAACCCATGACCGCTCGCATCCTGCACGTTTTAACAGGGAAGTCCAAGGGAAAACGCGTCAAGCTGAATGAGGGAGAGTCGATTATCGGACGCGATGAGTCAGCCCAAATCCGTCTGGCCACCAGCGAGATCAGCCGCCAGCATTGCCTGCTGATGCCGACTGCGGACGGTGTCTTAGTTCGGGATCTGGGAAGCCGCAACGGCACTTTCATTAACGGCCATCCGATTGCCGAAGAGACCTTGCTCAAGCCCGGGGACCACTTGTCGGTGGGCCCCATGACGTTCGAACTGGAGGGGGGCGAGTCATCGTCCAAAGAGTCAGCCCCGGCCCGCGCCCGTAAGCCGAAAAATGATCCCAAGCTCAGCGATGACGACATCGCGGGTTGGTTGACCGGCGATTCGGGCGAACTGCCCACATCCGATACCACGATTCTGTCGGGACGCCCAGTGACATCCGCGGCAGCACCGAGTACGCCTCCCAAACCACCCCGGAAAGAGTTCAAGTCGGTGGCTGAGGAAGCTCAAGATATCATCCAGCGTTTTGTCGAAAGCCAGAAGGAGGCGGAGTAGTCCGCTGTCGCCCCCCCAGATTTCCCATGAGTTTCCTCCATGCTGAAGCACCGTCTGATCCATCCGCAGATCAACCAGATTATTGGCCGTGCGGGCCATCACTCCAAGATTTTGATCGCAGATGGAAATTACCCGGCCTATAACACGTTGGGCCCCAACGCGGAACTGATCTGCCTGAACCTGGCCCCAGGACTCGTTAACTGTTGCCAAGTGTTGGAAGCCTTGCTCTCGGCGATCCCCATCGAAGCCGCCCATACCATGGGAATTCCATCGGATGACCCGTATGCCTTGCAGGGAGATCCGCCAATTTGGGGAGAGTACCGACGAATCTTTAGCGAGCATGCGTCTGACGTGGTCCTGGAACCGATCCAGAAATGGGACTTCTACAACGCCGTTGCCAGTCGTGACCATGTGCTGACCATTCAGACGGGCGATCAGGCCCTGTGGGCCAATTTATTGCTGACCATTGGGGTTCGGAAGCCGAACGAGTAGTCCTCCAGTAATCGATGGAACTGGATGGATTCGAGGTGGAGCCAGCTCTGTCGCCTCCGGTGATAGAGCTGGGCTTGTTGTCCAGTCAAGCCTCAGAATCGCTATTTTTCGTACGATCGCATTCCCCGACAGCCCGTCTCCGATACAGCTTACCTGAACCGGATAACGCTTATCCTCCGAACGATTCACGGGGTCGCGCGGACCGGCGAGCAGACGCTCCGTCTACCGCGTTCGCTCCGAATCACCTGAAGCGGTCGAACCGATCAGGGCGATCATCCCAAGGTCGCGGTGTCGGGAGGGATCCTTCGTGTACGAAGCGTTTTTCGGTTTGCGCCAACGTCCATTTCAGCCTTTGCCTCGGGTCGACGCCTACGTCCCGCTGGCTCCCGTACGCGAACCGATCGAAGCCTTAATCCGCTGTGTCGAACAGAATCAAGGGATTAGTGTTCTGACAGCCGCTCCTGGTTCGGGAAAGTCGCTTGTCTGCCGCATGCTACAGCGGCATTTTCACGATTCACGTCGCACCGTTTACCTGGCGACTGGCCGTTTTCCAACCCGACGGGCCCTCCTGCAGGCCATCCTGTTCGAGATGAAACTGCCCTATGTGGGGCTCTCGGAACAGGAAACTCGCCTGAGTCTGCTCGACTTGCTGCAATCGTCTTCCGCACCGATGGATCGCCTGCTGCTGATTGTGGATGAAGCCCACCTGCTGAATACCCGAGGTTTGGAAGAGCTGCGAACGCTGACGGACTATGAGTGTCACGGACAGTCTCGCGTCTCCCTGCTTCTCAGTGGACAGCTGGAACTCGAAGAGATGCTGACTGAACCCGCCATGAACGCTCTCAATCAGCGGGTGGGGTGCCACGTCTGCATCGAGCCGTTGACTCACGAAGAGTCGGCGCAGTACATCCGTGAACGCCTGCGGTATGCGGGAAACGACGGGCTGTCGATCTTTACCTCCGAAGCGATTGATGGGATCTGCCGCGCCAGCGAAGGAAACCCCCGCCGCATTAACCAGCTGTGCGATCACAGTCTGTTGCTAGCCTACGCGGAAGAAGAAACTCGCGTCACGCAGGACCTGGTTAAGTCGGCACTCCTCGATCTACGTGAACTGCCGCTCCACTGGAATACTCCGGTAAACCTCGAAGGTGCCTCACGTCCCCAAGAGACACAAAACCCACTGGATGCCTATGCGGAATTGCACGCGGCGGACAGCGAGGACGAGTATGAACGGGCTGCTGATATCGATGAGCCCTCAGCGCGGTGGTGCCCCTCACGCAGCCCCTCATCCCTCCAGGATGAGCCTCTGGCTTCCCCGGTAGACTCCGCGATGGACGATGCGGAAGTCGGCGTATTCGAGTTTGGGGCACCGCTTCCCGGAATGTCGACACCGGCCACCGAGTCCTCCCCCGCAGAGATTCATCCAGCGGAATGGTTGTTTCATTCGCCAGAGTTCGTCATCCCCGAAGAAATTCAGCGCATGGCGAAATCCAGTGAACCCCGGAACAATCCGTCCACGGATACCGATCGTTCCGTGTCCTTGCCTCCAGCGGTCGTGTCCGCGTCCGGGACTCCCTTGTCAGTCTTTGAAGAGCTGACCATCGACGATCCTTACGCTCGAATTGATCGTGGATCCGAGTCGGCCACTCCTGCGGCTCCCAGTTTGCTGCGTGAATTTTTTGAGGGTGTTGCGTCACCTGCGGAACAGGCTCCATCGCCCCCATCCCCGGTGAATCATTCACTGGACGGCACGTCGGCACCGGATATCCGAGATTCGATCTCCGTCTGTGAGCCGATTGAAGAGCATCTTCTGGATCTGGTCGAAGAAATTCGAGGAGATGTGCAACGGGCTCATGTCGAGCTGCATGCTCCTTCTGATTATGGTAAGGAAACCGGCCCAGCCGAGAGCCCCCGTGGTCGATCGTTGCGGCAAGCCTTGTCCTGGCAGTTCGATGTCGTAGAACCGGAAGTAACATCCGAGTCCCAAGATGCAATCCAGATGTCCGGCACGGATCAAGAAGAATCCCTGTCGGTGCCCATGGCGGGATCAGAGGAGCAAGTCACCCCGGAGAATGAAACTCCGGAGCGACGCTATGCCCAGCTGTTTACGCGGTTGCAACGCCAGCGTCGGCGGGTGGAAGCCGTGATGAATCGAGAACGACGTTCTTCGAATTCATCAGACTTGCGGTAGCCGTCTGTCGCCTCGGAGATTCTGGGTACGACAAAGTAGCCAGAATGCGCTCGATCAGTTCGCGAGGAGTGTCCCGCCTGCGCGAAGTGGCCGCGTTCCCCCTGGAATAACGAAGCCATTGAGAGCCGTGAATCCTGCATTCCTCCATGCAATTCACTATCGGCTTCTGCTTGGCGGATCGACTCCGTGAACCATCCGGTTGAATTCATCCGGGTCGAAGAGATCCGTCCGTTGATTCTCCAGCAACCGCATCACCTCTGGGGAGCGTAGCGGGGCTGACTTTGGGCGTCGTTCGATAGTCGCAGGTTTCGGTAATTCATCCGCCGCCATCTCCACATTCGCGGGTTGAATTCCTGGCGGGGCAGCGGGGGCAGCTGCGATTTCCGCCTCCGTGCGAGGCCGAAAGGTCAACAGCGGGCGCGGCTGATTCTCGAGCAACGGAGCCTTGCGAGTTCCGCCGGGGCCTTCCCGCGTTATTTGCTGCACCCAGGTCATCAGCCGTTCGCTGTGTTCGCGGGAACGGGAGCCCGTGAAAACGTTGGCATGGGGGCCCACGACTTCGTGTGACTTCAGGATCAGCGGGCTCTGGTCTGGATGATCTCGATTGATCTGCTTCAACACCGATTCCAGATTCTGCGAGGTTCGCAAATTCTGTGGACGGGCTCCCGTCGCGACTGGCTGTAGCTTGAACTGGTTCTCGGACGAGGCGCCATGGCAGTTGGCATTGCTGCACTTGTTCAGCAACAACGGTTGAATACGTCGGACAAACTCGGCCTGCGGTGGAAGATCCGTTGCGGCAACAACAGGGGCAGTTGCTACGTGGGCCAGAGGATTGTCGCTGAGTGCCTTCTCGGACTGCTGAAGCAAGTCCAACGCGGCCTGGCGACGAGGTTCCAACTGCAGCGCGGCGCGGGCCTCGTCACTGGCTTCTTCGTAAAGTCGATTTTGCAGGCACCAGCGTCCCAGGTCCACATGTTCCGCAGCACCGGGTTGTCGTCGGCTGTCACGGATTTGACTGTATGCCAGATTCAAGGTGTTCGCCATGACCAGCACCTCATCGTAGGGGACGACGATCGAGCCACTCGTCGTATCCACCCGATAGGCATCGCCTTGCTCCTGCACTTTTCCATGAAAGACGCGGCCATCACGAGCGACCAGACACCCAATCGTTCCCGAATCTTTTGAAGCGACCAGCGGTTGGTCAGCGGGTAATGGAGTCGCCGGCTGCATCGTGGACGCTGCAGGCGTTGTCAAGAGCGGACGCAGCGTCGAAGGGGCCACAGCCGGAGTCCCCTCGAGAGAAGGCTGGAAGTCCTGAGCCCTTCCTTCAGTGCTCCAATCCCAGCTGCATAGACCGATGACGCAGACCGCCCATCGGTGATTTCGAAGAAAGAGTTGCAGCAGATACAGCGACATGCGGGAACTCCTTTCCAGGCCCGTGGAGTGTACCCCGTGGCACTACCTGACCATGGAGTGGGGAGTCTATCCCGATCATTAAAAAGCCGATAGAGCGATTCCTGGCGCTCTGCGCGGCGGTCTTGACTCTGGACTCTCAGCGGGTTACAGGAAAAAAGACGACCGCCCCCCTCAGGCGGGAAACCACGCGTCGTTCGGCGCACCCTCTGCCAAATACCCGCTTCGCTACAGAAAGGTTTCTGGCCAGGGGCCATCCAGCGTCAGCACATCGCCGCATTTAGGACACTTTCCCGCAGCCGGATTCCGTTCGCGGACCTCGATCGAGGGGGCCGGAAGCCATTTTTTGCAGGTCTTGCAGTAACTGGCGGGGACCAGCGTGGCTCGTCCGGTCCCGGGATGAATCACGGGAGTCTGCGTCGAGATGTTGTCGACCACCGCCACGTGGGTTTCCTGGTCAATATAGACCATTTTCCCCAGTCGCGGATCAACAACGGGAGCCGGACTCTCTCCACAACCCAGACAGACCAGCAGCCACACACCGCACCAGCCGAGCGATCGCATTGACGTCCCCTGAGAATTCCAGTCGATCCCGCCAGTTTAACCAAACCGGGAGCCACCGCCGATCAACGCCCACGGATTTCTTCACGGTTCGGGAGAGGATGCCTCGCGGAACAAAAGTGGGGAACCGGATTCTTCATTTTTGCGAGAACGGGTCCGCGATTTGCGGGATAGCGTCTCTGACTTACCGGCGTCACCGACTGATTCGCCGAGAGACAGCGCCCCCTCCCGCAGTTCGATCGGTTGCAGGTTTCCATCGACCTGCCTTGCCAAATCCACCATGTGCCGGTGGCAGGTCAGGAATATAATCTGATGCTCGCGGGAAAAATCACTCAGTACCGCCAGCGTCTGCTTGGCGCGATCCTCATCAAAATTCACCAGAACATCATCCATTACCAATGGCAACGGTTCCGCTTTGGCCGCATATTGTCGGAGGTAAGCCAGCCGAATTGCGAGGTACAACTGTTCGCGCGTCCCCGTACTCAATTCGGCAGGCGATTTCTGCCCCCCTCGTCGAGGAATGACCTGCAGGGTGTTCGTGTCCCCGACCTCGCGGATCAGCTGAACGTATTCCCCCAAGGTCAACTGCTCGAACAGCTGTCCCGCCATCTGTAATAATTGCGGCTGCTGAGTCTTCTCAAACCGCTTCAGGGCGACATCCATCAGATGGCGAGCCAGAGTCAAGGGGGCCCACTGATCGACAACCTCCACCAGCTGGCTGCGTGCAAACTCCAGCTGCTGCCCCAGTGCGAGAGCCCGAGTGTCTTCACTGCGAGCTTTCAATCGATCTCGCGAAGTTTCCGCTAGAATCAGTTCGCGGTCCCGCGCGCTGCCCAACTCCCGCATTCGGAGGGTCAGTTGTTCGCGATCCATGTGGATCTGATCGAGCGACATTCCTCGCAGCTTTTCTTCAAACGCCGCATCGCCATCGGCATGTGCCTGCCAGCGCGGGATCAATTCTCGCAGTTTGATCCGCAGTTGTTCAGCTCGATCGGCCTCACGCAGGAGCGGAGCCATGTCGATGGCGGGATCAAACCCCTGCTGCATTTGGATCTGCTCGATCTCCTGCGTCACGGTCGCCACCTGATCGCGGAAACGGCTGGCCACTTGTTCGGCACTGGCCTGTTCAGCCAGTTGTGCCTGCTGTTCTAGTTCCAACTGCAGCCGCTTTTCCAGGTCGCTTCTCCACTGAAGAACCCGATCACAGGTGAGCCGCACGGGCTCTGGTTGTTGCTCCAACCCATGGTAGAGCGATTCTGCCTGCTGCCGAAAAGAGTCGATGGACTCTTGTAGCCGGTGGAACCGCAGGGCGATCTCTTGCCGCGTTCGATCCAGTGACAACGTTTCCTTGCCAAAGGCGATCACGCGAGCGATGACCTCGACTGACCAATCGCCTGGTAGTCCCATCTCGACCAGCAGTTCGATTCTGCGCTGATCGAGCGATCCCTGTTCGAGAGAAACCGCAAATTCCGCTCGCGTCAGAGTCTCCGACTTGACGTTGAGCTCTCGTTGCTCTGCCAGCAAGCGTTCGCGGTTTTGCGCGGCCTGTTGCAGTTGCGCTGTCCGGGCTTGAAGCGAGACCAGCGCAGCGCGAACAGCCGGGGGCATACCATGTTTTGGCGGCCCGGAAAGGCTTTCCTGAGGAAAGGCTCGCAACAGTTCCGATTCAAAGGCTGTCAGGGCTTCCCGTTCCTGGTGCCAGTCTTGGAATTGCTGCTCATACTGTTCATGGAGCTGCCTCCAGCGTGTGAACTCCTTGATCCACTCTCCCATTTCTCGGGGTGTCCGGGGAGTGACTGGACTTTTCCATTCGCCATGCCAGCGATCCGTTAGCGCTGCCTTGCCGTGCTGGGCCGCAGCGGTTGCCTCGCAGGCTTCCGCGACCTGCGATTCGACCTGCTCCAGTCGCAGTACCAGCTGCTGTCGCCGGGCCGTGCTTTCGGCATTGGCCAGTAACCGGTCCGACAGCAGATCGGCCTGCAGCACCAGATCCCGATATCGGTCGATCAATCGGTCTGGCTGGCCATTCGTCCACGTCACAATGGCGGGGTCATCCGTGGCGATCTGCGACTTCAGTCGGCTGGCCACAATCAGTTCCCAGCCGTCCTCGCGGTCCCGACGGAGGGCGAGCAGGCCGTCGCGTGCCTCACCGGGATGATCGCGATCAAAGGTTGCCAGTTCTTCGCCGGCTAATAGAAACTGCTTTTCCGTGGACTTCTGGGCCTGCTTGGCCTGCGTCAGTTCACGGGTTGCGACTTCCCATTCCGTGAGATAACCATCGATTGTCGTCGACAGTGGAGCCACCACTTCCGGCAGGGCTTCGGGCTCCACTCCGATCTGTCCCGCCAGTTGCGATCCCAGCAGGTCGTACTGACGTTTCAGGGACTCGATCGCGGGCCATGCGTCGGCCAGTCGCCGGGCATCACCACGATACTCTTCCGCTCGATCGAGCTGATCGCGCATCAAGGGAAGACTGTCCACATCCGGAAGCTCTCGCAGGTGTAATTCCACCCGACTGCGATGCTCGTCCAAGTCGGTCCGTCGGACCTGCAATTCGGTTTGGGTCTGGGCCAGCTGGGTGGTGAGTAGTTCCAGTTCACGGACCACCTCTCCGTGAGCCAGACTGGCGGTCACACGCGGCAGATCGGTGGCGGACCAATTTTCATGGATCTCGTTGACCGATTGAGTAATCCGCTGATCCAGCTGGTCGCGCTGTCGCTCAAGATTGTGCTGTTCAGTCAGCGCATCGCGAATCTGCCCGACGCGATCGGCCAGTTCACGAATCACGGCTGTCCAGGGGACCAGCGTACTGCCGGGTAATTCAAGCAGGGGCGCATTGGGGAGTAGACGCGATGCCTGACGCTGGATTTCGTTCTGCAGCTCACGCTGTCGATTGATCAGGCTGCGCAGCTTGTCCGTCACATCAACGGGCAGGCTGGCTCCGGGCCCGGCCTGGGCCAGTTCGACCTGGGTGTCAGCGGCCTCCCGCCATGCAGGTAACGCGGCTTCCATCCGTTCCAGTTCTCGCAAGCTGCGGCGTACGCCATCTTCCAGGTTGCGATTACGCTGGGCCTCCGCGTCACGTTCCTGGATTTCTTCTTCCAGGTGAGTGAAGTCCGTTCCGGAGAAGCGGGCCTGCTCATAGTCCTTGCGGAGGGTTTGCAGTGTGGTCAGCAGTTGATTGGTCCGTTTTGTCCGACCTCGTTTGGTAAACAGATCATCGGCCCGCTCATCAAGACTCTGGGCTAGCTGGCGAAATCGCTTGAGTCCTCCGACAGCCATTCCGTACAGCGCTTCCGTCAGGCCTGCCTCAACGAAACTCTGCTCGCCCGAGGTGAGCTCTCGCAACGAGAATGCAAAGAGGTTTTCAAACAACGATTGTGAAGCTCCCCCGAGGGCACGCTCCCATCGATCTTTCGTGAGCGGCTCGTGAGTCTCTTCAATTTCGCCGCTCAGACCATCCCCGCGCGACCGTTGCCGGATGACTGTGATGTGGTTTCCACTGGCCAGTTCGACACGAGCCTGCGTACGGGTTCCGATGGTCTCTCCGCCGAAATCGGAATTGGCAGGTATCCCAAAGAGAGACTGACGCAGTGCGGCCAGCAACGTCGTCTTACCAGACTCATTCGGACCATACACGATCTGAAGCCCCGGACCGAAATCGATCCGCCGCGAGGCATGAACGCCAAAATTCTCCAAAGCCAGTGACAACAAACGCATGAAACAACCTGTTTTCTGTCCCTGACGAGCTTTCCCGTCGTCGAACTGCTGGCGGTTATACACCAATCACCGGCGGCCTGCCGCTCTGGGAACGCCGTGCCGCGTTCAAACTGTGCCGCGCTCAATTCGTATCCGTCAGGCTGATTGATTCCGCTATCGGCGGATCATCCGGCGCCCCCGCGCGTAGATTGCTCCACCGGATAGAAAGATTCCAATCACGACAACGGCTTGGCAATTCCAGATCCACCGCTCCCCCCTGGGCAGCCAGTTCCAGCGACTTCGGAGCTGGAATTGATTTGAGCAGATGCAAAGCCTCGGTACCACACTGCCAAGCAATCCATGCCGCGATGGTGTCCGTGGTGGTCGTCCAATCCTCCGGAGGCAGCGGTACGAAATGCTGGTGGCCCCATTGAAAGGCCGTAGACACGTCGGCCACGGGGACTTGATTCGCATGCCAGGCACTAGCCAGGGCCGGCCAACTGACGCGACGAGCGGCCGGCCAGATCTGTTCGATCAGATGTGCCGTCAATCTCAGAGAGGTCACGGCCAGATCATGCGATGCGAATTCACCCAGCCGGTGAATTCGGTCCCAGTCCCGGACGACATTCGCCGCCGGTCCACCGCCGACGACGATCAGGGGACGCTCCCCCCATAGCGGAAGGTGATGCGACAATCGCAACGGCAGGTCCGGCAATTCCAACAGGCTCCCCCCCAGCTTGACGATCGAGGTCGGGGAGCATTCGACATCCAGTCCACGCGGAGGCATCGGAATGACATTTCTGGGCTTGTGACATTTTCTGCCGTCCACCGAAGTCGCCTTCGGGCTGATCGGCGGATTCCGCCGACACTGTATGAATCCCAACGCTGACGCTCAACATGTGCGATGACGGCTTCGGCCTGAAGCCGGGCAACCAGCGGAGCACCGTCTTGTTCAAAACCATTCCCTCTAACCGCATTCGGCTCACGGCGAGGCCACGTTGCCGGCAGAAACGTTCCTCCGAGGGCATGGAAATCATGATTCCGTGAAGGCTCGTTCCCCCGACTGTACCCCAATTGGGGTGTTCCCGACAGAACGGCGGATTTCTCACGGTGTCTCACGCACAGATTCACCAGTCTCAAATAGTCCGGTTAGGCAAGCTTTGCACAGGCGTCAGCAGGGCTTCAAGCACCCTGAGCAAGGGCGACGATCAACCCTCTCGGAGTGGAACGGACTGATCTCCAACGGCCGAAGGATTCTGCCAACTCTCGACGAGCCCCGAGCAACGTCCAGGACTGGTCCGCATGACAAAGTTTCTGTTTCGCGTCGGGTTGTGCGTCGCTTTCGCCGTGGGGGCCTACGTCCCTGCGGATGACGCGATCACACAACCGGCCTCCAATCGTCGTGTGGCGCAAGCTGCTGCGTTCGAACGGATTTTGAAGGCCACCGTCGACATTCACACCGAAAAACCGCCTGGACCTGCGTCCGTGCTGTTTCAGGCCGCTGGACGTCCCAAAATCAATGGGATGGGAACCGGCGTGATCGTGGATGAGCGCGGCTATATCGTCACAAATCACCACGTCATCGATGGCGTTCAAGCGATTCAGGTGACCCTGAACGACGGTACGGTCTACCAGGCCAGTGTCTTCAATTCGGACAAGAATACAGACCTGGCCATCATCAAGATCGCTGCCCCGGTGGGGCTGCCCGTCATGCCAGTCGGGACATCCTCTGATCTCATGGTGTTCGAAGAAGTCTGGGCTATCGGCAATGCGTATGGCTGGAAACACACTGTCACCAAAGGCATCATCAGCTCCATTGGCCGCAACGTCGAACTGAATGAAGAGCATACCTACCAGAACTTGATCCAGACGGATGCGGCCATCAACCCCGGCAACAGCGGTGGTCCCCTGGTCAACGCGGATGGCGATGTGATTGCCATCAATGTCGCGATTCGGGCCGGAGCCCAGAAGATCGGGTTCGCGATTCCGATCGACGATGCCCGCGAACAGATTGCCCGGCTGATGAGCCAGAAGAACACGGATGTCTTTCACGGCCTGACGACCACGGATCACAAGCGTGGTACGGATCGCAAGCTCGTCGTGCGAGCTGTAGCTCCAAACTCCCCGGCTGAGCAGGCAGGCGTCAAGCCCGGTGATGTAATCGTCAAGGTGGGACACACCAGCGTTGTGGACTCCGCCGACCTTGAACGTACGATGCTGGGACGTTCCGTGGGTGAGAAGCTCGACCTGATCTTCCGTCAGGCCAATGAGACTAAAACCTCGGCTCTCGCCTTGATGATGAATCCTCGCGGAGTCCGTTCCCAGCAGGTGATTGCTGCCAAGCCCGCGCTGCCGGCCACCGCCTCGACAGCGAGCGCCGAAACCGTTCCACCCGCCGTGGACATCAATAAAGACAAGTCGTGGGAAGTCCTGGGGCTGCGATTATCGGGAGTGCCCAGCGGAGCCAGTCTACTGGCGAACCAGCCCTATCATGGCGGACTGGTCGTCACCGAAGTTCGCGGCGGCAGCCCCGCCGAAACG
This sequence comes from Planctomycetota bacterium, assembly GCA_003671275.1. Lineage (GTDB taxonomy): Bacteria > Planctomycetota > Planctomycetia > Planctomycetales > Planctomycetaceae > TH-plancto1. The sequence goes on from QWPB01000026.1 coordinate 12,264, forward strand.
ACCGGCATCAAGAAGGGCGATGTCCTCGTCGGCTTGCACGTCTGGGAAACGGTCAAACAGGAAGATGTGGACTACGTCCTGACCAGCCCGGACGGTAAGGCCGTCAACCCGTTGAAGTTCTACATTCTCCGTGACGGAGACACGCTATTCGGTCACTTCTCGCTCGGAGCGGACCCCCATGTCAGCCGTGTGACGGGCCCTTGATCGCGAATACCATGTGACATCGCCAACGTCGGTGGGAGTGCTACGGCACTCCTGCCGGCGTTTTTTTGGATACGTACCCATCTTTCAAGGGATGCGCACCCCTCCGTAACTCGCTGTTTCACATCAGCGTCAGCAACAGCCCCCGGACTTCCATGACCTGCGATCCGGGAATCTTCAATGCCTTCAGCTGAAGCGTGCCGCGCCGCGCGGGAAGGCTGATCACGCCCAACTGCATTCGGCGGAAGTCCTTGACCAGCGATTCCCCCTCACGCGGCACGCGATCATGCTCCGCCCCCCAAGTCGGTGGATCATGCGCCTCTCGCACGGAACCTGACAGACGGTGATCCCCAAAGGAAAGCTCGATTTCTGAGCCCACGTCCTTGGCCGGACAGGTGTACTGAATCTCGACGATGTAGCTCCCCGCTGTGTGGACATCGATGTCCCAGGTGATCGCATCTTCGGTGTCAGTCCAATGCGTAAAATAGGAGCAGTTCGGGGCCTTGGCGCTCCGCTGTACGCCCCCGCGCGGAACACCATCCCGCGCGGGTAACTGCGTCAGTGGCAACTCGCGATATCCCACCGGAAACGGGCGGTCGTCGAGCAGCGGACGCGGGCACTCCACACGCCACGCCTGCACCGCTGCCGCCAGTTCCTGCTGAATCTCGGGACGGTCCGCACTGACATCCCGGGTCTGCCCCGGATCGACATTCATGTCAAACAGCTTCCCCTCTGCATCCAGGCGATACTGCTGCGTACGTACGCTGACCTTGTTGGCCCAGTGGGTAAATATCTGGCGGTCCGGCCAGTTGGTTGGGGGTTTATCAACCAGCAGCGGCCGCAGGCTCACTCCGTCCAGTGAGCGATTATCCGGCAGTGCGACCCCTGCCAGATCCGCCAGCGTCGGCAACAGGTCGATGGCCCCCGCAATCGATTCGACGTGCTTCCCCGCAGGGATCTTGCCGGGCCAGCGAACCAACAGGGGCGAACGCACGCCGCCTTCATCAGTGGACCCCTTACGCCCCTTCATGCCACCATTCCAGCGGAAGCTGTTGGGACCGTTATCACAGAAGAACAGCACGATTGTCTGGTCTCGTAATTGATGTTCGTCGAGCGTATCGAGCAACCGTCCGACGTTGTGGTCGATGTTTTCGACCATGGCCAGAGCGGCCCGAGTCATGGCCAGGTTCTCCTGCCTGGGGTTCGTCGCTTTCAGTGGCGGATCCAGTGTCTGGAATCGTTCCCAATACGAGTCTGGAACCTGCATCGGAGAATGCGGTGTATTCAGCGCGAGGTAACAGAAGAACGGCTGTTCTTTTTTTTGCTTCACAAAATCAATGGCATGCGAGGTCAGATCGTCAGCCATGAACCCCTCACCTTGGACGATCTGTCCGTTGTGGTCCAGTGGCGGGCTGAAGTAATCGCCCCAGTGCCCGGAACAAAAACCGTAGAACTCCTCGAACCCGCGTCCCACTGGGTGGTACGGATACTGGATACCGTTGTGCCACTTGCCAAACATTCCGGTGGCGTAGCCAGCCCCTCGAAAGGCGTCCGCGATCGTGCGTTCATCGAGGTCCAGACGCTCGCCTCCGGTCGAGACATTGACCACTCCGCCACGCAGGTGGTACCGCCCGGTGAGAAACTCCGCCCGTGTCGGCGAGCAGACCGGACACACATAAAACCGCTTGAACAGGGCCCCCTCCCGCCCCAGAGAGTCAATCCGGGGCGTTCGTAAATTGGTGTTCCCGTGAATACTCAGATCGCCCCATCCCTGGTCGTCCGTCAGGATCACTACCACGTTCGGCGATGCCGCTTCTGTGGATGAAGTCCCTCCCAGCCACTCGGACAAAAGGCACAACATCCAGAACATAACAGCTCGATAACGCATTCAGATCCTCCTGATGGAACCAGCCTTGATCTTATCCCGTCCTCCTCTTCTTCGCACGGATACCGCCGCCGGGAAGCCCGTACGGTGTGCATTTGGAAAGTCGGGTAGGCAATCTTGCCTGCATCTCGATCTCAGAGAAAACGAGGCATTAACAGTCCGTTGAAAAACGTGGGAAAGGCTTCCGCCGGCTGTTAGGGCGAATTCAGTTTTGGTGTTCCGGAAAGACACACATGCCCATTCGCAAAGCATGTGGAGTGAACACTCGAGTCTCCCTTTTGATTCAACCTCAGTAATCACTCGCAACGGGAGGCTTCGTCCGGGGTGGGGATCTCACTGGTCGACGCCCGCTGCCCCGCCGATTCCTGCTATTGGCGGCGGTATCCAGTGGGAACACGGATCAGGTCGGCATCCGGCAGAACGAACGATCCATCGAGCAGGTCCGCGTCATGGTTCACTAAGTCTGGATAGCGTACTCCAGGAACAACACGAACGGCGAATATCTCCTGCACGGCGTCCTCGAATTGGACCCAGCCGAGCGTCTGGCCATTGCGAATATCAACCGCCCAGACGCCGCAGATGCGTTCTTGAACCCGCTCGGTGATCGGGATGCCGCTGAAGATGGCCGACTCGCGAACCTGAGAAAGGCCGATGAACGCCACCGGGCCGCAGAAGTCGAGACCGCGTGTGAACCCCGGCACCTCGCCGATGGGGCTGTATTTTTTCGTTGCGACATCCACTTGGCCGATCGTTCCAGCACCCGACTCCAGCACCCACAGCTGATCGTTGTACCAGCGCGGCGAGTGCGGCATTGAGAGCCCCTCGGCCAGGATCTCATTCGTCGTGACATCCATTAGAATTCCGCCGTCTTTTTTACGTTCGCGCCAGCCGTTGGGCTTATCGCTGTGCCCAAGGGCGGTGACATAACGGATCTGACCATCTCGCAGACCAAGCCCGTTCAAGTGACAGCGATCCTCGGGAGCTAGGGCAGTGATAAACGGCGGCTGCCACTTCGGAAGGAAGCTGTACTGAACACTTCGCACCGCCAAGCAGGAGAACATCGTATTCACAAACCACAGCTCATCGCCAACCCACTCCATCTCGTGGATCTGCATGTTGCCGGTGACATGCCCGACTCGCGGCATGAAGCACATGTCGCACTTGCCGATCGGCTCCATCTTGGGGGCGACGGCGGTGTTGGCATGGTACTCCCACACCTCGTGCTGAGTCCCGATCGCCAACTGCGGACCGCGCAGGGCCAGCCCCATCGGCTTGGCAAAGCTGCGGAAGTGCGTGTTGAGCACATCACCGTCCGACCGCAAGGCGACCAGTTTCCCGGCCTGATAAGTGGTTACCAGCAGTGAGATTCCGAGTTCGTTCAGGATCTGAGGAAAGGTGTTCGTGTGAAGACTACGCAATGGTTCGTTTACAGGGGCGGTGAATGCTTCGCTCATGGGCAGACTCAAAAAAGACGTTGCGAAATACCATTCCACGACTCCCGTGTTCGAGCCGTGCCATGGCTGGCGTAAACGGTCGGCTCATATTGATCGATACGAGGGAAAGAATAAACAAGGGCCAATTGTTGGGATTGTTCGCAGACTGGTCCGACCGACTTCCGGTGGGGGTGGCCTGCCCCCCTTTTCTGTACCAGAGGTTATGAGAGTCGGGATTGTGGGGGTTGAGCGGAGCCCGAAGGCCCGTTGTGGGGCTGGGAGCTCTGAAGCGGACACAGGCACAGCCGGAGTTCGCTTCGGAGCGGAGGCTGCGGCTATTGAGTTGCATTTGGATTTCACGCTGCGGATCACACGAGTTCCGCAATCGGTTTGCCGGTTTCAATCATATACGTCGGTCGACCGGCCTGATTGGTGAACTGGACTCGGCGATCGATATCCATCACATGGAATACCGTCGCCATCAGATCCTGTGGGGTAATCGGTGTTGTCTTGGGGACATCGACCTTTTCCGCAGACTCACCCACCACCTGTCCCATCTTCAGCCCCCCTCCCGCCAGAGCCAGGGTGCTGAGCGGAGCCCAATGGTCACGCCCTGCACTGCCGTTGATCTTCGGAGTGCGTCCAAATTCTCCGCTGATTACCAGCAGAATATCATCCAATTGGCCACGCTGATCCAGATCTTCGACGAAGGCCGCCACCGCGCGATCCAGTTCCGGAGCCTGTCGGTCCATCTCGGTCTTGATCGTGCTGTGCATGTCCCAGCTGCCGTAGTTGAGAGAGACAAAGCCGACGCCGGATTCGCACAGTCGGCGGGCTTGCAGGAGCCGTTCTCCCAGCCCGGTGCCGTAGCGGTTGACGACGCGAGGATCCTCGTGCTTCAGATCGAACGACTGCTGCGCCCGGCTGAGTATCAGATTGAAGGCTTGCTGGTCAAACGAATCCAGTCCCTGCATCAGCCCACTGCGATCCACCTCACGGCGCACATTGTCGATCCCCTGCAGCATCTCCCGCCGATTGTCGAGCCGCGTTCGCTCCACGGTCAGGGACATGTTCCGGCGGGCTTCGCCGCCCGGGTCAAAGGGACCATAGGCCGTCCCCAGAAAAGCCGGTCCATCGGCATAGACCCCGCCGAGCCGAACGTAGGTTGGCAACCCAGTCACGGGATGGTTTGTCCCTCGCACGCGGGAGACGATCGATCCCATAAAGGGGCGGTCAGCCACGGCTCCGTTATCCGCCAGCCGGTTGTCGTAACCCGTCATCACATAGTGCGTGCCACCGCTGTGCCCGCTATTGGTGTGCGCGAATGATCGCACGAAGGCCATCCGATCAGCGACCTGGGCCATCTGCTCAAAGTTACCGCCCAGAGTCACGCCCGGCAGAACCGTCTTCACTTCCCCAGTGACGCTGCGGTATTCGGAGGGAGCGGTCATCTTGGGGTCGAACGTTTCGACCTGCGTTGGACCGCCACCTAGCCACAGCCAGATCACCGACTTCTGTCGCGTCCCGGTTCCCTCTGCAGCCAAGCCTCGCTGCCGCATCAGATCTGAGAGTGTCAGGCCAGCCGCTCCAGCTCCCAGCCCAAGCCCTCCCACCCGCATGAAGTTGCGACGGGAAACCCCGTCACAGTTCTTGCTACCACTGCCAAGCAAAAAATCGATCATGACGCACTCATTCAATCGAGGTCATTGTAGGGCGAACACCGATCAGCAAAAGTAGATGCATGATAGAAGATCGGCTGTTTTTGGCAAGAGGAATACGAATAATAACGTCATGCGTCCACGCGATCCCCGCAAACCCCCATCGCAAGAAGGCATTTCACGGTACGAACACTTCGGAGTGAACCTTAATCGACTTCAGCCGGTGTTCCCCTTGGGGCACACCGGCTTTTGTGGGCGGGCCTGAATCTCAGTACCCCCGCTGAGCTGTCGAATGACGATGAAACAACACACACCGGCAGGCAGCCACTTCCCGGTTCGCCGGAGCCAACAGACTGACATCGAAACTCGGAAAGTCAATCACCGCAGTCTCCACTAGCGGGTGACCACACGGGGGGAACCATCGGACTTCCGACGACCATCTGGACGATCTCGATGCGGAGTTATCCCGCCGGGTTCCAGACGGAAACGCGTCGAAGAAGTCAGACTCGGGTTCTGCGCTCCGGATTCCGCCTGCCGCACCAGCAGGGCCATCTCCCATGCGGTCACATAATGCAATCGATATCGCGGGTCCGCCTGCATCTGAGCCGCCAGGCTGGCATGAAACGCCTGCATCTCCGGACCGAGCAGCGTGTCGATATTTCCATCCTTGCAACCATGGGTATGTAGCTTGATGAACTTCCAATTCGGGCGGTCGGCCACGTGAACGCCCACGTTCATCCACTGCTGAAATCGCCGCCAGGCAGGCGGACGACCTTCATGAATGTCCGCATTCTCGATCCGTGGGATCACTCCAAACTTCCGAGACTGCCAATCCAGGGACAGTGGTCCCTGAATCATCAACAAGTGGTCTGCGGGAGCGGTCTGCCCCGCGCGTGAACGGATTCCCTGATCATGCGACTTCCGTTGCCCGGGAATATCCTTCGCGTAATAGATGGAGTTGATCGTGCTGGTCTGGCACTGACTGGGAGCCGAGGGAAGGGTGAAATCGGCGTAACAACCGGTCTCTTTGAGAATCGTCAGTTCTTGATCCACACCACACCATCGGCCATCCGGACGCGAGTTGCAGAGTGCCCAGTTTCCGTGAATAAACCCGTAGACGATCTCATCGGTCAGGGGATCACGCCGCAACAACCCATGTCGATGGAACAGTACATCGCGAAACTGAATCAGCTTCTCACGAAAACGCTCGGCGGTGTCATGATCGTGATGCAGATGGATGTCCACATCGCCATAGCCGGATGCACACAACGGGGCCAGCAGATCCAGATACTCTGGACGATATTCATCCTGAGGATAGAAGAACGTGTGCTGGGGAGGACGACCATTGAAGTCGCGATACCCGTCGAAGAGCCGGGGGTATTCCACGACCCACCGTTGAACGCGAGCCAGTGCCTGCTCATGGGTCGCCCCGTAACATTCAGGCTCGTAGTGGTCACAGATCGACAGGAACAGATCGATCGGCTGCTCGTCATCCACCGGGGCGGGCTGTTCGCTGGGAAAGTAATAACCTCTGACCCAGTTCTGCATGTTCCGCTGGCGCAATGCCATGAGCACCGCGGCGGCCAACAGCGCGATTGCGGAGAACAAACCGAGAATCATCCATTGCCAAGTGGTCATAACGCCGCTTTTCCGCTCCAGGTGGTTGTCTTTCCGGCATCGTGAGTTCGTGCGACCTGCGTGGAAGGTTTGCACAGCACGACGTCCATCCCAATGGTCGCGAGATCATCCTCATCTCTCACGGGAACATCGTCCGCAACCGCGATGTCGCGGAAGTAGTTCACACAGTCAGGATCGCGATGCCGATGCACCACTCGTGGTTCCAATCCTACATCATGAAACGCCGCGAGGAATTGAGATGCCCGCCAGCGGTTCTGCCACTTCAATCGATGATTGAACCACCGATTCCAGGTTTGACGTGTGTACGTCAGAAAATGGAGTTGATGCCGTTGGGAGTCACCTCGGGCATACTCATCCGTCAACCGGATGCGATGCACTGCCGTTCCCGAGGGGCGGAGGAGTCTCGCGGACTCGCGAAGGACCGGGACAACCAATTCATCCGGAATGCACTGCAGAACCAGATTGCTGATCACCAGATCAAAACTCCCCGTCGCATCCGGAAGAAATGCGGTATCACAGGGCGCCACACAGCAACCACCGGTCATCCGGCAGAACTCGTGAAGGTCGACAGCCGATGCCAACTTGTTAAATCGAGTTCGCACGGCTGCGTGTGATTGACCAGAGGACTCGGCAAGCTCATGCAGCCGATGCCGCCAAGTGTTCATCGTTCGCTGGAAGTAATTCCGATGCGTGAGCGCCGCGACATCGAACGTATGCACTTCCGCACCGCACAACCCCAATGCCACGGGGACCGCAGGAACCCATCCCGTCCCGAACTCCGCCACGCGACAGCCATCGATGTCTTTGATCGATTGCAGCGACAGCGAAATGATGTCCTGGGAATTCTGGAACTGAGTCCCCTGCTCCAGATGTCGCAGCAGCCCCACTCGCTCCTGCATGAATCGGTTCAGTACCGCTCCGCCCGGCAATGTGGCCAGCAGCAGCTGCGAACTCCAATGTACCCACCATCTCATGAATCTCTCCCGCGTTTGTCAAAACAGATCGAACTTGATCGCCAGCCACTGTGACTGGCTATCGTGACTCACAGACCTCACCACAGGTCGACACTGATTCACCGGGGGTTGTTGCCTCTGATGAAATCAGATCTTGCATCTCTTTTTGCCCGGACTGTTCCCCGAGCCACCAGGACCGCCAGCGACGATATCGCTCTGGCCCTAGAATCCGTTTGGGAATCCCCAGCATCAACCGGCGGACCGGATCGAGTCCAAACTCTCCCTGGGCAAACTCCTGCACGCGACCATCCGGTGTCCCACTCCGGATCGCGACTCTCCCAATGGAAAGTGGTCCTGTCCATTGACTGTTGATGTGGACTTCCGAGTGGAACAGCAGGCTGTACCCTTCCTCTTCCGCGATCCGCGTCACTCGATCGTCGATGGCCCCATTGGGAATCCCGACTGTATCGACCTGTCGACCGCTCAGATCTTCAAGAATTCGACGGGACGTTCGGAGTTCGTCGCGAATTTCCAGGTCGGTCAATTCATTCAGGAATCGATGGGTCAGTCCATGGGACCCCAACTGCAACTCCGCGGGCAGTCGCTGAAGATCGGATGACCGCAGAAAGCCGGGGCGATCCAGAAAGCCAGTTGTGACAAACACGGTGGCCTCCGCCGCATACTGCCGAAGGATGGGCACCGCTCAATCCAGCGTACCCGACCAGCCGTCATCAAAGGTCAACAGAACCGAGGGACGCAGATCCAGGGGACGAATTCCCTCCCCGGAATTCCGAAAGTACTTCCGGACGCGATCGAGTGTAATCAGATCCGCCGTGCCATACAGAGATGCCAGCTGGGAAGCAAACCCGCCCTCTTCCACGAAGTACGAACGGACCGACGGACTCAGCCGCGCC
>QWPB01000039.1 GCA_003671275.1 Planctomycetota bacterium
GCGGACGATCCCGCATACAGCAATCCCACAGGACGACGATCAGCCACCGTCACCACCAGCGAGCCGGAATCCCCAGCCCGGCTGAAGACCATTCCCCGTGTCATTCCCTGAACACTGATCGAATACTTGAACCGAGCAAAACCATTGGGATTCCCCAGCGTAATCACGGATTCCACGTTCACCGCAGCCACTCTTCCCCGGGTCAAACCTGTCGTCCGCCCGTACTTCTGCACCTGCAATCCCAAGGGCAAGTTCTCCAACGGATTCCGCGCCGGGGTTCCGTACCCTGCTGTCGGCGTAGAAACATCAACGGTCGCCGTCGTCACTTCCGCGATCGCCGCGTCGATAATGTTCACGGGAGCAATGTTGGCATCCGCAGCCCGTGCAAAGAACTGCATCGGTTCAAACTTGTAAAGCGTCCCGATCTGATCTGCGGAGACCACGCGGCAGTTGTTATCGGCCAGACCCGGCTGAGCGATGGGCGTCAGCAAGGCCAGAGAATTCAGGCCGGCAAACACATGGTTATTACTCAAGGCATAGACTTTTCCATCTCGCCCCATGACCCGGCAACCGAGCGTGCCGGAGCTGCAGGAATCGGTCTGATTCGCCACCGACACTCCAATGGGCACGGGGCGGGCAAAACGGGATGTCGGCAACCCGGTCTGGGCCGCTTGAGCTTGAGCCACCACACGACCACCAGCAGCGGCCCCTGCCTCAGCATCAGGCATGGGAACCAGCGGTTCAGCCGCCCGCGGAACCCCGTTCTCGTAGGTCACTGAGGAATAAGCGGGCCCCGCACGGAACGAACCCACCACAGCCACCTCCACCGGAATGCCACCGATCTGTCCAGGCAGCTTGCGGGCCATCCCCCCTCGGGAGGTGAACACTCGCACAACCAGATTGCCATTTTCGTCTTCCGCCGTGGCGGTTCCCACAACTCCCCCGTCGTGCTTCGTCACCAAGTCCATCGTGGCTGCCGACTGGGCGGTCATCACCTGACGCATATCGCCCCACGTATACTGCTTGCCGGGCACCTGCTTTTCATCACTGGCGACTTCGTCTTCCAATCCGGCAGGTTTGGTGGTCGTAAAGGCCCGCCATCGCAACTCCGCCCCTTCCAGGTTCATCTCTTTCGTGGAAGTTTGTGTTTTGATTAGCAGATTCCGGACTGCGGTTTCGTCTCCGGGATCCAACTCACGCTTAGCCGGCAGCAGTTGGATGTAGGAGGTTTCTTCCGTGAACCGACCGGACGGATCGACAATCTCTCCCGCAGACACCGAAGTGCCATCGATCACCACGACCAGCTTACCCGGCAGTGGCTGCTCCGACTTATTCTTCAAGAGGATCTTTGCAGCCAGTGTCTGGTCACCGCTGATGGCCAATGGCTCGCGGAACACCAGTTCAACCTGCTCGGTCACTTCCCACGGACCGAGATCTTCATCCGCCACTTCCGCGATGGCCGGTTCGATCCCTTCGGTTCGATTCGTAACAGGCCGCTCCGGGATGCCCACAACGGGCTTGTCTCCGGGCTTCCCCGGCTTGCGGGCTGGTTCCGCAGCGATCGCACACAGGACCATCGTTCCGCAAGCGGCCAGCGTCAGCCCCAGTGTCATACGCGAACGAACCATGATTCTCTCCTGCCGATCCACGGACCGATCCGCTGGTGCGCAATGCCAGACGCACCTGGATGTCATGAATTGATTCGACCGTCCAGCGTCGGAACTCTTCCACACGCTACCGACCGCCATCGAGGGGGTCAAGAACCATCCCCCGACGACGGAATATTACATGAAATCCGCAGAGTCATTTCGCTCGCCGAGGCCCGGAACCCCACGCCCCGAATGAATGATTATTCGGAAGGTAACAGTCGCAACGCCCCCCGCGCTCCGCACCTCGATTCTCGGAATCCCGTTGTGATACGATCCAGAACACGGGCTCAGCCAATGTTCTTACCCCTCCGACGACCGCCGAAGCCTATCCGGCATCTCATTCGGGAACCGTTCGATGAAGAATCCCAAACTGGAAGACATCCTGGACTACTGCCGCGTCCGTCCGGGTAAAAAATTTCGTCTGAAAGACCACGACCCCGGCTGGGAAGGAGATCGTTCCATCGCCGAAGAACGACGTCGCGAGTTTGCCGAACAACTGCTCGCGGACAACGTTGCGGAACTGGCCGAGGCCCAGGAACAGTTGTACGCATCGGACACGTGGTCGCTGCTGCTGGTGTTCCAGGCGATGGATGCCGCTGGGAAAGACAGCACCATCAAGCATGTGCTCAGCGGCGTGAACCCGCAGGGCTGCCACGTCACCAGCTTCAAACAGCCGTCCGTAGAGGAATTGGACCACGACTATCTATGGCGCTGCTCCAAAGCCCTTCCAGAACGCGGGCGGATCGGCATCTTCAACCGTTCCTATTACGAGGAGGTTCTCGTCGTCCGCGTCCACCCGGAGTACCTGAAATTCCAACAGCTTCCCACCTTTTCAACATCCGACAAGATCAAAAAAACGTTCTGGCAGGATCGCTATGCCCAGATCAATCACTTCGAAGAACACCTCACCCGCAACGGAACAGCGATCGTCAAGTTCTTCCTGAACGTTTCCAAGGAAGAACAACGGACCCGCTTTCTGGCCCGGTTGAATGAGCCTGACAAACTGTGGAAATTTTCCCTGGGTGACCTGAAAGAACGGGCTCGCTGGGATGATTACATGGAGGCGTATCAGGACTGCCTGGAGGCCACCTCCACGGAGCAGGCTCCGTGGTATGTCATCCCCGCTGACAATAAATGGGTAATGCGGGCCATGGTATCCCGCATCATCGTTCAGACCATTCGCTCCCTGAATCTGAAGTGGCCGACAGTTCCCGAAAGTGATCGGGCGGAGCTGGAGGCTGCCCGACGACAACTGGAATCCGAATAGCTAGCCCCCACCCCATGAGCGTGGGATCACTTCCAGATTTCCTGCACCGGCTGACCGTTGGTGGTCAGTATCTGGATCTCGTGGGCCCGATGCGGGCCGGTGTAGGTCCAGACGATCTTCTTGTCGCGGGTCACCTCGAACACCTTGATCGGACCTTGTGAGGCATAACTGGCAATCACCGTATTGCCATTTGGAAGCCGTTGACCTCCGCAGGGGTCGGCGAACGGCTTTTCGCTCGGAAAATCGGCATTACTGACTTGCCAGGCCACCTTCCCCTGCCCGTCGAACTCCACGGTCTTGTTCCCGTGGGTCAGGTTCACCACAACGTTCCCCCCGGCCAGCTGGATCGCGGTGAACGGCCAGTTCTCCGCAGGGCGCCCTCCCAACTCCGGCAAGTCGGTGGCAATCTTGCGGACCACTTCCCCCTGGGGGGTGTATTCTTTCACCTGAAACGCCAGCAGATGCGGCACCAGGTAGTTTCCGTTGGCCAGTTTGCGGGCCATCCGGGTCTGCATATGTGCGTTGTCGGTCTCTGGCTGGAGTGGGCAATTGACCGCCACCGAACCATCGGCATTAATCTCCAGGAGCCGCGGCTTCGGCCCCAGCTCCGTGATCAGCGTCCGGCCTGTTGACAAACGCACGGCTGTACCAACCTCCTTGTTCTCGGGCGAAAGCTGATAGGCAAACACCACCTCATGCGTGGGAGTGAACTCTTTCACCTCATCGGCCCAGGCAATCAGGATGTTCCCACCGGGGAGGACATACCCATCGCGAGCCGCCGCCCGACCCGCGTTCCATTGTTCTTCCCCGTTCTCAGCAATGATGCCTGTAAACGAAGGCCCGGCGATAAAAAACGAGTGGCGAATCTCCGCGGCCAGACAGCTGGCTCGACACAGAAGGACCAACAACAGACCGAGTAGAAGACGCATGGCGAGACCTCCCTATCGTGGGTTCTGGAACCACCGTCCGGGCCAAAACCCGAACATCCACGCCAGATTACTGCCTCCCAGCGAGATTCGCATCCACACCCCGTCCAGCGCCTGTTGGAAGACTTTTCCGCCTGTAACGATTGTGTCGATTTCGAAGAGTAATCACACACCATATCCTTTTGCCAGCAATCAAGTTATGAAAAATAGAGCATTCCCGAAACATTGTGTTTGAATGAGTGATCGTTACCACCGTCACCAGCCGAATTTCATGGGTATCGCGGTCTCTTCTCACGGCAACGCCTCCTTACAAGGATGCAACATCCGTGACCAGCAGACCCACCCGGAAACGATACCGGGAGTTGAGCGTCTTCAACTGGCTGCCGAGGGAGCCAGTTCATCAGACAAGACCCAGGGAGGGGGGGCGATGTCCAAGTTTCACGTATTGCTGACCAGTGCGGCCATTTTGTGTGCCACCGGTTGGATTCAGACAGCGGTCGCCGAAGAGGAAGGCCGCATTTCGATGTCGGCTTACCGTCCCGGCAAGGCCGTCAACTCCGTGCGGGCAGTCCAGCACGAAGAGATCATTGTCCGTGGCCAAAGCCCCCAGACCGCGAATCCCCCGGGAATCAACGTCGGACAGTACCCACAGCTGAATGCTCCGCTGTACCCGGCCCCGGTTCAGAACGTTCCCTCGTGGACGGGCGGCACGGTCATCACGAACCAGGCATTCGCGCCTCACGAGATGCTCTACCCGCACGAATACCACGCGATGTATGGCCCGTTCTACTACCAGGTGAAGGGCTGCTGGGTCTGGACCCCGTTTGGTATGCGGCAACATGAACGCTGGAAACTGCAAGGCACCGAGGTCAAGGTCAAGTACCACTCGGACTATAAGCCGTTCTCTGGATTCCACCCGCCCCTGTCCCACTAATTTGTACCTGAAGCTGAAGCGGCCATCGTGGAAAGGATTCCCCGATGCGATCTGTTCGGAACAGGGATGATGCAGGAACCACAATCATGAAGTCTTGGAAGTTCATGCAGCTGACCAGTCGGACCATTGCGGGTCTGCTGGCCGTCTCAGCTCTCACGGCCGCTGTTCAGGCGGACGACTCGGAAGGGGTCGTCCGAATTCAACGCGGGACGGATACTGCCGTACAAGCGGTCCGGCACGATGACGAAGCCGTCATCCGGGCTCAGAACTGCCCGCCTCAGAACTGCCGCACCTGCCGCCCGAGCGACTATTACTTCAACCACCCGCTGCAGGCCATCCACGACTGCCCCACGAAGCAGGCCTTCGATGGCTGGCTGGCGGGTCAGGCGACCATGCACCGGGCTCGGACACAGTATGCGTCCATGCAAATGCGTTCCGAATTCGAAGCTGACTGCCGCGAGAAAGCCCTGTGGGCCCGCTGCAAGTTCGGTTACTTCCTGCCCAGCGGATGCTGCGGCAAGGGGTGCCCGCCGATTGGTCACTACTCGATGGTCTATCCCGTCAATCCGGCCCATGCCGACGGACGCGATGGCCAAGTCTACGCCGCTCAGGGCTATGGCGGTCCCGTCGCGATGCCCCTGGCGCCGACTGTAGGCCACACGTACAACTACGGATGGGGCATCCCGTCGAGCCGCCTGACGCCGATCAGCCACCCCGTCAGCCCGCAGCAGGCTCAAGCCTATCAGGGGCAAGCTATGCAGGCTGTACCGGTTCAACCGTAATTGTGCCAAGTATTCCCTTGATTCAAGGGAAAATGCCGACTGCGACCCGTGGTCGACCCCAGCCGATCCGATGTGTGAAAGGCTGCCAGGTCGTCTCATCGATCGGCTGGCCGACGAGGCCATGTCAGACCACCCAGACAGGAAGTCATCACCATGGTACGGAAGGCCTTTTGGTCACTCACACTGGCCGCGCTGAATAGCGTCGCGATCTGGAGTGGCACTGCCCAAGCTGACGACGCGGAAGGCATCATTCGCATCTGCGATCAGGCACGGGGTCAGGGTGCCATGCATTCCGGTGGGATGGGCACGGGACACTGTCCGAATGGTCATTGCCCGCAGGTGTCCCAGGGTGCGACGGGTTGTCGCACCTGCGGTCAGTATGCCCAGTACGACGGGCTGGGTGGGATCTACATGGGTGGCATGGGCTGCCCCGGGGCCGGTGGAACGGGTCACGTCCACCAGTTCCTGAGTTGGTTCAACCCCAACGGTATCTGCACTCACTCCCCGGACCATGGCTGGGCTCCTCCGGGCAAGATGCGGACTCCGCACGCCCGCACGGTGGCCTATCAGAAATCATTCCCGGATGCTTGGACGGGGCAGGCGGGAGCTGCGGCCGGTGGACCGCGGGCCGTGTCGGTTTACATGCCGACGGACACCACCCAGCTGGGTTACTACTACCAGACCGTACCACAATGGCACGCCTATCGCGGAATGGTCCCGCCGACGCCGGTGCCCTCGCAGTGGCATCGTCCACTGTGTAATGGACCAGGCTGTCAGCAGTGCCGCCAGCAGGGACAAGTCATCGAGCAAGGCCAGCCAGCCCCGCAGAACGAGCAGCAGGCGGCCCCGACTCCGATGGAGCCGACTCCCGCGGAAGAAGCTCCGATGCCCATGGCTCCTCAGCCTCCGCTGGAAAAGGCCGAACGGCCCGATCTGCAACCGATCAACTAAATCGATCGCGAACCCGAGAAATCGATCGCTCGATCAGGTACCCTCCGTGATGCAGGACGCACGTTGCTACGGCAACCGCGTCCTGTATCCATTTGCGAGGGATGGAAGTTCGTAATGCGTGAATTCTGCTCACTGCCGCAAGCAGTTGCCGCCCTGAAACGCGGTGAACTGGTCGCGATTCCCACCGAGACCGTCTACGGGCTGGGTGGCGTGGCTCTCTGGCCGGGAACGGTCGCCCGGATCTTCGAAGTCAAAGGCCGCCCCACGTTCGACCCGCTGATTGTCCATGTCCCCACCTTGGACGCCGTCGATGAAATCGTCTCCAGCTTCCCTCCCGCAGCCCGGTCACTCGCCACACACTTCTGGCCCGGCCCGTTAACACTGGTACTGCCCAAGGCGGCACAGATCCCGGACCTCGTCACGGCGGGACTCCCTTCCGTGGCGGTGCGAATTCCCGCGCATCCCTTCGCCCGCGAGTTGCTCGAACGGCTGGCCCTGCCGGTGGCGGCCCCCAGTGCCAATTTGTTTGGCCGCGTGAGCCCGACGACCGCAGCCCATGTGGCCGATCAATTGGGCGATCAGCTGGATTGGATTCTTGACGGGGGCCCCTGCTCGGTCGGGGTGGAATCGACGGTCGTCTCATTCGCCGAGGCCGGTGTGCCCTGTCTGCTCCGCCCCGGCGGAATCTCCCTGGAGGCCCTGGAAGCTGTCATCGGCCCCGTGAATTGGCCCCAGCCGATTACGTCGGAACACCCGGCGGTAGCACAACTCGCCCCAGGCACCCTGCCCCAGCATTACGCCCCGCTGACAACGATCTCGCTGGGTGATCTCTCACAGACGATACCTCCGGGCAAAATCGGGGCCCTGGCGTTTCAATCCTGTCCCCGGCCCGAACGGTTCGCGGTGGTGGAGATCCTCTCTCCCTTGGGCGATCTGGCCGAGGCAGCGGCACAGCTATTCGCAGCCATGCGTCGACTGGACTGCGCAGGGCTTGATGCCATCATTGCCGAACGAGTCCCCGATTACGGCCTGGGACGAGCCATCAACGACCGCCTGACGCGGGCGGCCTGGAACCGCTGAAGCGATCTATTCCGATCGACTGCGATCAGCCGGTCAACGCCGACTCATCCAGGAACTGTTGATCTCAAACGGCCTGGAAAGGCCGTTCTACTGGGTACGTTAATTCCCGCCGCTGGCCTAAAACCGGGACGCCCGAAACGGGGCGGCGGCGATATGCGGCCGGGCTCCGGTCATCATCTCCGCCAGCAGTTTGCCACTGCCGGTGGCCAGCGAAATCCCCAGCATGCTGTGCCCTGCCGAGACGTAGGTGTTCGAATAATGCGGGACACGATCGATAATGGGCTTGCCATCACAACTCATGGGACGCCAGCCGCACCACTCTTCTTCGACCGGCTCGCCGTACGGGTGATGCAGGTACTCACTGGCCCCCCGCCGCAGCAAACCCAGCCGTTGCTGATTCAGAGAATCATCATAGCCCGCGAACTCCATCGTGGAACCAATGCGATACCCTGTCTGAAACGGTGTAATGGCAACGTGGTACTCCTCCAGAATCATCGAGTGTCGCGGGCACACCGGAGGACGCCCCATGGTGATGGAATAGCCTTTCCCCGGCTGGATGGGTGGCACATACCGCAACGTCTGGCCCAGAAGTGGTGTCCATGAACCGGCCGCTAACACGAACTGATCCGCCTCCACTTCGCCCGCATTCGTTCGGGCAGCTCGGACTTCGCTATGTTCCGTCCGGAACCCCGTCACCTCGACTTGTTCCCGAATCGTGACCCCCATCGCCTCTAGTCGACGTTTCCACGACTCCATCAGACAATTGGGCCGCAAATGACTGTCGCCAGCGTATTTGAACGCCCCCGCCAGTCCCGACTTGAGAGCGGGCTCCTGCTCGACAAGCTGTTGTCCTGTCAGCGGCTCCGCACGGACACCGTACTCGCGTGCCACCAGTTCATTCGTTTCGGCGTACTCATCAAACATCTTCTGTGTGGCAAAGACAAACAACATCCCCGTGGTGTCGAATTCGGTCTCGGTCAGTTCTGACTGAAACAACCGTCGATACTCCTGATCCGACGATTGCAGCAATGCGTGCAACGCGTGCCCCGTCGACAGCATCTCTCTCTGATTGCAGTAGCGGGCAAACTTCAACAGCCATCCCCACAAGCGAAAATCGATTCGCGGACGCAAATAAAACGCCGAGTTGTTGTTGAACATCGACTTCAGCGTCTTAGTCACAGCTCCCGGTTTACACAGTGGCAGCACATGACTGGGACTGATGTACCCACAATTACCATGCGAACACCCCTTGCCGAAGGCTCCCTTGTCGAGAATCGTGACCTCTTTCCCCGCCAATCGCAGGTAATAGGCACTCGCGGCCCCCACCACCCCGCCCCCGACGATCACTACCCGATGTCCAGAACTCATGCTCAGCTGCCCATCTCGCGATCCCCTCCGACGGACGATCCGCACTGAATCGTCCGATACCTTGACCGATCATAGGCACTCGACGGACGGAGAACCAACCGCTTCAATCCCTGGCCCGGGGTTCCAGAGCCCATCGGGGCTTTTCTGGTGATCCAGTGGGTGCCATTCTGCGTTACGATCCATCACCGCATTACCGTGACTGCATTACGATTCGTCCCCGTGGTCCATTCCGCCCCCCGAGAGAAATGACATGCTTCGTCTGATCGGCATCGCCCCCCTCGGGATCGGTCTGACCGTGCTGGGATTCCTGTGGGGCTCGTCCTGGAATGGCTTTCACTCGCCCCCGCTGTTCTTTCGCATCTTCGGCAGCTTCGTTGCCGTGCCTTTTGTGCTGATGGGTGCAGGAATCCTGTTTAGCAAATCGCTATCTCCTGTCGCGAGATTGAAGGCCCTGCAGGACGAACTTCGGGAAGCGGGAGTTGAATCACCGTCCACCCCTCCCGCAAGTGCTGGTCCCACGCCCCTCGGGAAGCTCAAATGCCCGAACTGCGGTTCGTCCCCTGGAGAAGCCGAGGTCTCGCCCCACGGAGATGTCAAATGCGATCACTGCCACCGGTGGTACAACGTCCACACTGCATAATTTTCACTCGCCATGCGAACGGATGACTTGTCTCCGACGACGCGAACGCTGGGTGACTCCGTGGGAAATCTTCGGCCCGTGCGATGCGCAGGCTGAGCGTGATCCCCGTCCCTGATCACAACAATCCGGGAAGAGCCCGGCCACCTGAACGGCCGGAATTCTTCCCAACTCCAGCCCACCATCCCGCTACTTCTTCGCCTTCGCCCAAGCATCCTTCAGCGTCACGCTGCGGTTAAAGACCAGCTTGCCGGGCTCTGCGTCTTTGTCGGCGACGAAGTAGCCTAGGCGTTCGAACTGCACGGGGCGGCCATCGGCGAATGTGGACAGTGACGGCTCCAGCTGGGCTTCGCTAAGGACCGTCAGCGAGGCAGGGTTGAGCTGGTTCTTCCAATCCTCGCCGTCGGGGACCTGGCTCAGGTCCTCGATCTTGCACAGGTGGTCATACAGCCGCACCTCCGCCGGGATCGAATGATTGGCAGAGACCCAGTGGATCGTGGCTTTCACCTTGCGGCCATCGGGGGAGTCGCCACCGCGCGTGGCGGGGTCGTAGGTCGCGCGAATTTCGGTGATCTGCCCCGCTTCGTCCTTGACCACGCTGGTACACTTGATGAAGTAGGCCCACCGCAGGCGGACCTCCTTGCCGGGCGACAGGCGGAAGTACCCCTTGGGAGGCTCTTCCATGAAGTCGTCCTGCTCAATGTAGATCTCGCGCGAGAACGGGACCTGCCGCGTGCCGGCTTCGGCGTCCTCGGGGTTGTTCACGGCGTCGAGCTGTTCGGTCAGGTCGGCGTCGTAGTTCTCGATAACGACCTTGATCGGCTTGAGGACAGCCATCCGCCGCTCGGCCTTCTTGTTCAGGTCGCTGCGGAGGGCGTTCTCCAGCACGACCATATCGGTCAGGCCGTTGTACTTCGTAATGCCGATCTCGCCGCAGAAGGCGCGGATCGCTTCGGGGGTGTACCCGCGGCGGCGCAGCCCGCAGATAGTCGGCATGCGCGGATCGTCCCAGCCGCTGACCAGCTTGGCCTGCACCAGTTCGAGCAGCTTGCGTTTGCTCATGACCGTGTAGGTCAGGTTCAGCCGCGCGAACTCGTGCTGCCGCGACGGGAAGATCCCGAGCTTCTCAATGCACCAGTCATACAACGGGCGATGGGCATCGAACTCCAGCGTGCACACGGAGTGCGTGACCTGCTCGATCGAGTCGCTCTGGCCGTGCGCGTAGTCGTACATCGGGTAGATGCACCACGTGTCGCCGGTGCGGTGGTGGTGGGCCTTCTTGATGCGGTACAGCAGCGGGTCGCGGAGCAGAAAGTTCGGCGAGGCCATGTCGATCTTGGCCCGCAGCACGTGGGCACCATCCGGGAATTCCCCCTTCCGCATCCGGCGGAACAGATCGAGATTCTCCGCCACGGAGCGATCGCGGAACGGGCTGTGCGTTCCCGGAATCTGTGGAGTGCCGCGCTGCTGGCTGATCTCTTCGCTGGTCTGGCTGTCGACGTAGGCGAGACCCAGCTCGATCAGCTTCTCGGCCCACAGATAGAGCTGTTCGAAGTAGTCGCTGGCGTAGAACAGCCCGTCCCACTGGAAGCCGAGCCAGCGGACATCGTCCTGAATCGACTCGACGTATTCGGTCTCTTCGGTGGTGGGGTTCGTATCGTCGAACCGCAGGTTGCACTTGCCGCCGAACTCCTTGGCGATGCCAAAGTTCAGGCAGATCGACTTGGCGTGGCCAATGTGCAGATACCCGTTCGGCTCCGGTGGGAACCGCGTCTGGACCCGTCCACCGTGTTGGCCCGCAGCCACCGCATCGGCCACGATCTGGCGAATGAAGTCGAGCGGACGTTCTGCGGGGGCGGGTGCGTGATTCGGTTCAGCAGCTGACATGACGGTTCCACCGACGTTCAAGATTTCGGACGACCTTCGTAGCATAGCAATCCGCTGAAATCGCGGCACGGTATCTCCCTTGGAAGTTCCGTCCCCTCCACCCATCGATGATTCCTGTTTTGAGTCGAGCGTCTGATTCCCTATCATTCGACAACACCTTGTGACTCCGTCGCATCCCCTTCCTGGATTTGACCCGCCATGGCCGCTGCCCCGACTCATGCTCAACTGGTTGTTCTCGGCGGTGGACCCGGCGGATACCCCGCTGCTTTCGAAGCGGCGGACCACGGCATGAAGGTCGTCCTGGTCGACCAGGACCCGCAGCCGGGCGGAGTCTGCCTGAATCGCGGCTGCATCCCGTCGAAGGCCCTTTTGCATGTCGCCAAGCTGATTCAAGAGGCCCGCGAATCGTCTCACTGGGGAGTGACCTACGCCGAGCCGACGATCGACCTCGACAAGCTGCGCTCGTTCAAGAACGGCGTCGTGACCCAGCTGACGGGCGGGATTCGCCAGCTGTGCAAGGCCCGCGGCGTCGATCTGGTCCAGGCCCGCGGCTCGTTCCTGAGCTCCAACACCCTCCAGCTGACCGCCCCCGATGGGACACAGAGCCAGCTGACGTTCGATCACTGCATCGTGGCCGTCGGGTCCCGCCCCGCGATGCCGCCGGTCTTCAACATCGGCGACCCGCGCGTGATGGACTCAACCGGAGCCCTGGCCCTCGCTGACATCCCCGGGCGGCTGCTGGTGATCGGCGGCGGCTATATCGGCCTGGAAATGGGCTCGGTTTACGCAGCCTTGGGCTCGAAGGTCACCGTCGTCGAAGCCCTGCCGGTGCTGCTGGCAGCTGCGGATCGCGATCTGGTGGCCCCGCTCCAGAAGCGGCTGGCCGGGCTGTTTGCAGCCATTCACGTGAATACCAAGGTCATGAGCCTGAAGGCCACTCCCGAGGGGATCGTGGCTGAGCTGCAGGGCGAGGGGGTCGCCACTCCGCAGGTATTCGACCGCGTTCTGGTCTCGGTCGGTCGGACACCAAACGGCAAGGGCGTGGGACTCGAGAACACCAAGGCAGTCGTCACTGATCGCGGCTATCTCGAAGTCGACCGCAACATGCGGACTGCCGATCCCAAGATCATGGCGATCGGCGACGTGGCCGGCGAACCAATGCTCGCTCACAAGGCGACACGCGAAGCCAAGGTGGCTGTGGAAACACTGCTGGGCGAGCCGGCCCAGTTCGACAACATCGCGATCCCTGCGGTAGTCTTCACCGACCCGGAACTGGCCTGGTGTGGAATCACCGAAGCCGAGGCCAAAGCCGCTGGCCGCGAAGTGATCGTGACCAAGTTCCCGTGGGCCGCCAGCGGACGGGCCCAGACGATCGGCCGCACCGAGGGCCTGACCAAGATGATCCTGGAGCCCAAGACCGAACGCATCCTGGGCGTCGGCATCGTCGGCCCGGGAGCTGGGGAACTGATCGCCGAAGGGGTCCTGGCCGTCGAAACCGCAGCTGTGGCCCGCGACTTGGCCGAGAGCATCCACGCTCACCCGACCTTGTCAGAAACCATGATGGAAGCCGCCGAGTCATCGTTTACCCAGGCGACACACATGTTCCGGCCCAAGCGGAAGTAGCAGAATTCGTAAGAATTCGATCTCGGTCCCAAGCTCCAGCTTGGGATCGCATATCCTCGAAGCTCCGCTTCGCCGCGGGGTGGCACAGGTTGCTGCTTGGGGCTACCTGTGTGCCTTGGCACAAGATGCTACCCGGTGTCCGGCAACCTCTTCCGGCTATCGCCGCCCCGGTAGATTCCAAAGCGAATCAACCGGGGCCACCCCGCGGGGCCACCCCACGCAGACCGCTTCCTCACATAACCACCCGGCGATTGAATGATTCTTGAAACCCGAATACCCTCCACGAGGTATCTCTTGCGTCCTGCCAAAATCACGGAGTCACCTGTTCGATGAAACGTCAATTGGTCGCCTTGGCTGTTGCTTGGCTATTGCCACTCTTCTTCTGCGGTTGTGGTAGTGCCTCGGACCCCTCGCCCACCATTCGGACTCGCTTTCAGGAGTTCTCTCGATTGGTTTGCCAGGATGATGCGGAGTCGTGTCTAAAGTTTGCCGACCCGGTCTATGTGCGAGCGCAGGGGGCAGAAAAAGTGAAGTTCCAACTTAAATTGCTGACTGGCCTGTTCAAACTCGGCAAGGTGACGGAAGCGGATGTGCGGATCGATCAAATCGTCGTCGCAGAGAATCAGCAGTCCGCCGAGATTCAGTTCAGTCTGCAAAGCAAAGGGGAGTGGAAATCCCAAAAGCCGTCTCGATGGGTACTGTCCGACGGCCAATGGTATTTGGCGTTTTGACCCCAACCAAACAAGGTGTGTGATTCAATGCAACGAGGACATACTGGCTCTCTGCCGATAGCCATGGCCCTTTGGGTTCTCCTGAGTGCAACATGTAGTTGGGCGCAGACCGCTCCGCGAGTGGTGATTGATAGTGGTGAACTCGAAGGGGTGATCACTGACGGACTGCATGTTTTCAAGGGCATCCCGTACGCGGCGCCGCCGGTGGCGGAACTCCGCTGGCGGGCTCCTCAACCCGTGAAGAAGTGGAGTGGTGTCCGCAAGGCGAAGGAATATGGCTCCGATGCCCCGCAGAAACTCTCTGCCAATCAGGACGAGGATTGTCTCTTTCTGAATGTGTGGGCTCCGGCAGATGCGGTAGCAAGCCCTCGTCCCGTCATGGTGTGGATTCACGGCGGCGGGTTTATTCAGGGCAGTGGGAAGATCAACGGCGAATCGTTCGCCAAACGCGGCGTCGTACTGGTGTCGATTAACTATCGGCTGGGACGTTTCGGAGCGTTCGCTCATCCATCGCTCTTGAAGAATCTTCCCAACGGTGAGCCGCCCGCGAACTTCTGGTTGCAGGATCAAGTTGCCGCGCTCCAATGGGTGCAGCGGAACATCGAGGGGTTCGGCGGCGATCCGAATCGTGTCACGATCTTTGGTGTTTCAGCGGGCGGAACATCCGTGAATCTGCTGATGGCCTCACCACTCGCAAAAGGTCTGTTTCACCGTGCGATCGCTCAAAGCGGTATCGGCGGGTACGGACCCTATCGACGCTTGCAGGAAGAGCATCGCGGGCGCGAGCCACTCACGGCACTGGGTGAACGTTACGCAATGTCGCAGGGACTGGCGGGCAAGGCTGATGTCGCGGCGGCACTGCGAGCATTGCCGTGGAGTACCATTGCGAAGGCGGGCACTGATCAGGACGGCGGCGGCTTTGAGGTCGTCGTCGATGGCGTTAGTCTGCGGGATGACCCACAGCTGATCTTTGAACAAGGACTCCAGAATCGAGTTCCGTTTATCGGGGGCTGCAATAGCTTTGAAGGCAATTTGTCACTGGTATTACCCTGGACAGACCAGCCACCCAAAGCGGAAGTCGAAAAGCGTCTCGACAAACTCGCTCCGCTGTATGGTCGCAAACCGAACGACTCCGGGTTGTGGGCAGATCTTTATGGAGATGTGTTCTTCCGTGCGAGTACGCTGCATCTGGTGCGGTCGATGGAGCCGGTCAGCACACCCGCTTGGACCTACTACTTCGACTATGTGCGTGGTCGTGGTAAGAACTCGCGGGGCGCGGGGCACGGCAGCGAAGTGGGGTTTGTATTTGACAACCTGATTCTTCCCGGAGCGGCTGACCGCGACATAAGTCACGCAATGCAAGGCCACTGGATTCAGTTCGCCAAAACCGGCGATCCCAACGGCTCCGGCCTACCGCCGTGGCCCGGCTATTCGTCCAAAGAACCGATGACGCTGGTCTATGGCCAGAACGGCATCACGGCAACTCGCGACCTTCACAAGGCGAGTTTCGACCTGCTTTTCGAAGCGATGAACGCGACTTGGTCGAATGGTTCCAGCGCCATGACTGCAAGTGATTCATCAAAGCCAACGCCGACCGGTTCCGATCCAAAGCTGTCCGCCGAGTCTGAGAAAGCCCTGCGAGAACGAGTCAGCGCGCTGTTCGAAGCCTTGCGAACTGGTGACATCGCAAAGTGCATCGAGCTTTCCGATCCCGCCGTTGTGTCAGCCAAGGGCAAAGATGTCGCCGAGAAGTTTTTCAAGTCGGTCAGCGGACTGATCAAGTTCGCGAAGGTGAAGGCCGAAGATCGGACCATCAAATCAATCACCGTTAGTGACGACGGCAAGTCGGCCCGCGTGACGATCGAGCTCAAACTGAATGGCAAACCGCAGCCGCCCGGCGTTGAGGTCTGGGGACTGCTCGATGGCCAGTGGTACTACCAAGAAACAACGAAGTGATGTTTTGGCGGGGTGGCCCAGACGCTGCTTTGAGCGTCTGGGTGACGAAGGAACAAGAGGTGCAAACGAATTGCATTGCACGCGCCACCCAGTGGATTCGGAATGAAACCTATAATACCAGCTAACTTCAGGTCAACGCCATCCCTCTCGTGCCTCTTGTTGCTCTGCAACCCAGACATCCCAAGCGATGTCTGGGCCACCCCGCCAGGACACTACCCAGAGTATTCGCATCCTATGTTACAGTGCAGTTAGTTATTATAATCTGATTCTCACTAAAAATGGACTCTAGTATGAGACGTCCCTGTGCGGACATAACACACCCGTGTAGAGCCACGTATCGCACGCCTGACAGCTTGGCGATATGACTGCAACTCTGATCGTCTAGGTGGAAGTTGCTGATGTGCACAGTCACATCAATCGAGACTTCAGCCAGGCCATTCAAGTCTTCAACGACTTGCTCCCATTTTACGCCTGTTTCACCTTCCTCGTTTCCGTCAAAACACACTGCATAGTCATAAAAAGCAACCCCCCCAATGCTGCTGGCAGGGCGACTAAGACGAGACAGATATCCGTCACGCCGCTTCGATATGTTGAATCCATAAGCGAATAACACCACCAGCAAAGCGACAGTAGTGAGAACGAGCGACCGCTTTACTGACATTTGAATCTCTTTCAGTTGACTTGTCGCGGGGTGGCCCCGGTTGCCGCTTGGGGCTACCGGGGCGGCGGAGCCGAAAGAGGCTGTTTCAGTAACATTTCACCTCGAAAAACCTCTTGTACCAAGGCACACCGGTAGGCTGCAAAACCAGCCAACCGGTGCCACCCAGCGCAAGGTGTTTTCCAGGCCCAGTCGCACCACACGGCTCTTCACCCACTGGCCGTCGCCGAAGGGCTACTTTTTGCCAGCCGATTTTTCCAGTTCAACACCCGTGCCCCTGACCGCGATCTCCGCGGGAATGAAGCCGGGGTCGACATAATTGAGCGAGATCGATGATTCGCCCTTCTGAAATTCGATGACTCCGATCGCGCCATCGGCAGTGGTCACCTTTTCTTTCCACCCCACATCCGTCAACGCCTTGCGGATGGCCGCAGCTGCAGTCTTCCCCTCGCCCGAAGCCACGGTGAATTCCAGAGTCAGAGGAGTGCTTTCAATCATTCCCGCCCCCGTCGGAACGGGGATCTGCACCTTTCCCGGCGGGGGCATGGGTGACTTTTTCGATGCAGCCAGCTTCTCAAGCTGGGCCTTCTCTTCGGCAGCCACCTCGGCCCCGGTGCGATGCTTCACGGTGACTCGCAGGACTTTCTCATCCTCGACGGGATACATCTCCAGTTCGAGCAGATCCTTGGCGGTGTTGCGAAAGATCAGCCCTTGCTTCCAGTCAATCGGGAACGGTTTTTCGGTGGTGGCCTTCCAGCCGGTCTTGGCCAGTGTTTCGCGGTAGAATTTCTCGATGTCGGCCTCGCTGCTCTTGGTATCAAACAGAACCTGCTTCGTGGAGTCTGAATACTGCAACTGGACATTCTCAACGGGGGCTGGGATCTCGGCAGACAGCTGCTCCGCACTGAAGCTGACCATCGTCTTGCTCATGGGAGGAGGGGTCGCGGAGATATAGGCGGTCAGGCGGATTGCATTGAGCCGAAAGAACTGCGTCTCGCCGGCCCGCCCATAGGGCACCCAACCCTGCGCCAGGAGCAGTTTGTGACAGGCGGTCGTGGTTGCCTCGACAGATGCGGTCGTGGAATACATGGCTGATTGCGGCCCGAGATAGACCGGGGCGAGATCCTTGGGGATGGGAAGCTTCTTCAGATCGACATTCCCATGCAGGACAATTGAGACATTGACCATGCCGGGTTCACCGACCGGAATCGATGTCAGCGAACACACAAATCCTTCCCGGGAAAAGGCCCCCGAGGCATATTGATCCGTCACGCTGGTCCCCGGCAGTTCGGCCCATTTCAACTTCAGTAAACCCTGTTTGTGAAACTCGAAGGCCGCCTTGCAGTCGCTGGCGACACCGTAGGACATTTGACCAACAGTCCGATTGACGGGTTCCGCGGCCCCTTTGATTACAGGCAGCTTCATCAGATCCAATGCTTTGACCGCCTCCGCCACAGTGGCGACCTTGAGCGGAACGGTATCCGCCGCCCAAGAATCGTGAAGCTCCACCATCCAAGTGGTCCAGACTACAGCCAAGAGGAGTATGCAGCGCATGAGAACCTGCCCTGAAAAGTGAAGTGAACGAGAGCCTCACGGACCGCGCAGCCAACACCCGGCTGCGCCAACTGCCCCGATTATAACCGGCCCGGAAACGAAATACCGTCAAAAATCTGTGAAGCGGCCATCCACGTGCGTGCGTCTGAATCACGAGACCGTTCTGGCGAACGGCGTCGTACGGTGGTACAAGTATGAAATCAGTTCTCGACGACAGAGCGATCAGAATGGCGGGATTCTTTCGCAAACGCAGTACGTTTCATTTTCCGATTACGCTCAGCGCCAGTTTGATGACGCTGAACGTCACGCTGATGATCTGTTGGATTGTCGTATTGGCCCGTGGTTCCAGCTGGACTGCGCTGGCGCTGGGTGTGGTGCTGTTCACGTTGATTCTGGTGGGAATGTCGTTGTGGCTGGTGCTGACGCTCAAGGAGATCGCCCTCAACAATCGACAGGCCAACTTTGTCGATAGTGTCACCCATGAGCTGAAGTCTCCGATTGCCGCGCTTCAGTTGTCGCTGGAAACCGTTCGCATGCGGCAACTGACCAACGAACAGCGGAATCAGTTTTATGACACGATGGAGCGCGAGCTGCACCGGCTGGACCAGTTGATTAACCAGCTGCTGGAAGTGGGGCGTCTGGATGCGATTGGTGAGAACGAGATTGTCGAAGAGATCGAGTTGGAGCCATTGTTGCGGGAATGCGCAGCGGCGGCCTGTACGCATCACAAGTCGCGGCTGTCCGAGGTGTTCACGCTCCGCGTGCCTCCGATTCGCATTCGAGCCCGGCGGATCGTGTTGCGGATGATCTTTGCCAATCTGCTGGATAATGCCGTGAAGTACGGAGGCGAGCCCTCGCGTGTCGATGTCACAGCCCTGCTGAGTGCTGGTGGCCGGGCTCACGTCCGAGTCTCCAACAACGGATCGGGCGTCCCCTATGAAGACCGGAACAAGGTGTTCCAGATCTTTTATCGGGGCGGCAGCGAACTGCAACGCCGGACCAAGGGGACCGGGCTCGGGCTGTATATCGTGTCGACACTGGTCAAGAAGCTCAAAGGACGAATCAATGTCGTTGACCGGGACGACGGCCAGTCGGGATGCACCTTTGCCGTGGATCTGCCGGGAGTCGTGCTGCCGACCGAAGGACAACTGATGTTGCCTGCGGAAGGAAGCCCCTCATCACCCAATTCTTAGTCGACTACCCAGGAAGCAGGAACTGGAAGTGTCAGCATCTGGTGTCAGGACTACAGAGTTAACCACGGATATACGGAGCAAGCCAGTTCGAGGAGTCACTGGCAGCACTCGCTCGACTCCCATATTAAACGGGAGGACTGTTGATGATTGTGTCCTGGAATGACCAAGGCTCCGTGATTCGGTGATCGTCCCGCCGCGTGTTGTGTTCCACGAATGCGGGCTCGATGGCGGTGGTTTTATCCGTGTCTCCGTAGTGAAATCCGATACTTGATTTCTGGGCGGTCTCCGTAGGGCCAATTCCGAATCGGTCTCCCGAAAAGGCAGACAGGAATGTCTGCTCCACTGATCAGCGGTACTGACCATCCAGTCTGCCACTGGCTGTCGAGTACAACGGATGCCTGGAAGCTCGCTCGCAACCGGCTTCCATCGACGACAGTCGTCCCTCGGCAGATTTCACGACCCGGATCCGAAACCGTGACGAATCATGCATTGAGGATATCTCCGCAATAACCGCCTGCGGGAGATACTTGCAACAGACGACTCAACGCCCCAGAATCGCAGCCCGGTGAACTCATTCCGTGGACCCGTGGCTTGTGCCTTTCATGTCGAACAACCCTTCAATCCTACTCAGCGCCTTCGCCGACGAGGCTGCGCGCCACAAGACCGCCCTGGAGCAGATGACCGCGCTGGCCGCACTGGGGCTCAAATACTACAGCCCCCGGTTCATCGACGTGCCCGGAACTGGCAAGGTCGAACACGTCACCGAACTGTCGGACGAGAACCTCGCCAAGCTGGCCCAGATGCACGTCGATTACGGCATCTCGGTCACCAGCATTGGCTCACGCATCGGCAAGGTGAAGCTGCTGGATGTGGCCGACAGCTCGCATAACAAGTACGTCGCTCCCGCTGACTATCTGGCGGGGGAAGTGGCCCGCACGATCCGGGCGGCGAAGGGGCTGGGAGCCAAACTGATTCGTGGCTTCTCGTTCTATCAACCGGCGGGGGATGATCCCTGGAAGTATGTGGATCAGGCGGTCGAGCGACTGCGACCGATCGTCGATGAGTGCGCCAAGCACGGGCTGGTCTATGGTCTGGAAGTGGAAGCCAACCTGATCGGGCAGAATGGTCGGCTGCTGGCAGCTCTGTCCGAGAAGGTCCAGCGGGACAACATGGTCTGCATCTTCGATGGCGGAAACCTGACCTGCCAGAACATGACCCCGATGGATGTGCTGGCTGAGTTCGTCGCGATGCGCGAGCATATCGGCTGGATTCACATCAAGGACTACAAGGTCGACACCTCCCTCCAGTGGACCGGCGTCGTCGATGAGGAAAGGCTCAAGAACTTTGTCCCGGCGAATGTCGGCGATTCGGGCCACGAGGCGATCTTCCGCGACCTGCGAAATCACCTGCCGAGTCTGACCTCGCGGATGCAGCGGCTGGGCCTGCCCGGCGTGTTCCTGGAACTGGAGCCGCACCTCAAGGGCGGCGGCCAGTTCGGTGGGTTTAGCGGTCCGGATGGACTCGGCGTCGCGGTTCGGGCCCTCTGTTCGGTGCTGGATTACACCGGGATCGACTACGAGCTGCGGAACTTTGATGACATCAAGACCGCTCGCGGGTTTTAGTGCCTGCCTAGTGTAGTGTCTCTCATTTCCTTGGAATCACAGACATCGCACTTCCGAAGGATTCCGCTGTGAAGCGAGGCTTTTCCCCTGTCGCAATAAGCCCCCA